>NZ_CP087112.1:3028797-3331677 GCF_025643255.1 Halomonas sp. 7T
GCGGTCTAAGCTTGACCAGGCGATGCCGCCTGCGACGAAGATGAGTACGCTGCCCAGCAGCAGCGTGGTCAGGGTTTCGATACGGCCATGGCCATAATGATGGTCAATATCCGGCTCTTGACGGCCATAGTGAATGGCTGCCAGTACAAAACCGTCAGTCACAAGGTCAGAAAGTGAGTGGATGCCATCGGCAATCAGCGCTGCTGAGCCAACGAAAAAGCCCACCGCGACTTTAACGATACTAAGCAAACCATCCAGCCACGCGCCGATATAAGTGACGCGTTTGGCCTCTTGGCTATCTAGCTCGCGGTTGGGAACCACTGGCGTTTCTACGGTCTGAGTCATGAGGTACCTTGCAGGGACGCACACTTCCAATAGTTGCCCATTGTAGCGCACAGCAGCACTCGCTCTATAGCCTGTTTATCAGTCGCGCACTTTTTCCAGTGCGGACAACGAATTAATGGATGTGTATCCTTAGCGCCACGATAAATGCAGAAACGGCGCTAAATAGCTAAAAAGCATACAGGATGACCTATGGATTGGCTCCAGGTAGTGGTACTCGCGGTCGTACAAGGCATAACGGAATTTTTACCTATCTCAAGCTCTGCTCACCTGATTTTGGTGCCGGTGCTGACTGCCTGGGAAGACCAAGGGCTTGCCTTTGACGTCGCGTTACACTTAGGAAGTTTAGCCGCCGTCGTGCTGTATTTTCGCCATGAAATCTTACGGATGCTCGCCAGCAGTGTCGATGCCGCCACTGGTAAAGGCGTTAACGAAGACGCAAAGCTGGCCTTATGGGTAGTGTTAGCAACGCTTCCGGTTTGTATCATTGGCTTTTTAGGGCGTGACCTTGTTGCAGAGCACATGCGCTCGACACTGATTATTGGTATGAGCCTGATTGGCTTTGGTGTGGTATTGGGCTATGCCGATTGGAAAAATCGAGGCAGTCGAAGCGAGTACCATCTGCGCCTTAAGGATGTGCTGATTATTGGTGTTGCCCAAGCGCTAGCGCTGATTCCAGGCACCTCGCGCTCCGGCATTACCATTACCGCCGCGTTGCTGGTGGGGATGAGCCGGGAAGGGGCCGCGCGTTTCTCGTTTCTACTCTCAATACCGGTGATTGTATTGGCCGGTGGACTAGAAGTTATTGGGTTAGCAAGCTCTCCTGCGCCGATCGATTGGCCTGCGATGATAGTCGGAACGTTACTATCAGGCATTAGCGCCTACCTCTGTATACACTACTTCCTAGTCATTATTAAAAAGCTAGGGATGCAGCCGTTTGTGGTCTACCGGGTGCTGTTTGGTGCGTGGCTGCTGTGGTTCTTCCACTTTTAATACCCAAGCATACTGTTCAAGGAAACTGATCATGAACCGCTACCACCGATCGTCGCGTGTCATCGGCTTAGTGCTGCTCATTACTCTCTTACTTGTTGGCTGTTCAGAAAATGACCGCCCCTTGGAAGCGCCCGTTCGTTTCGAAGGCGCTATTTTTGGCACGTTTTACCAAGTAACCGTGACGGATCCACTGACCCAAGGTGAGGCCAACGCGCTGGAAGAGGGGTTCCTGGAGGAGCTTGAGAGTGTCGATCAAGCGATGTCGACGTACCGTGACGACGCAGAGCTGATGGTGTTTAACGAAACCCCGCTCAATGAATGGCAGCCGCTATCCAATGAGCTAATCGAAGTGCTTGCCATTAGCCGTTCGGTATCAGAAGAGAGCAGCGGCGCTTTTGATATTACTGTGGGTGGTTTGGTCAATTTATGGAGTTTTGGCCCGGAAGCTCGCCCTGAAGTCGTCCCTTCTGAAACCGAGCTAAACGAGCGCTTAGCCACGGTAGGTTACGATGCGATTGATGTGGACACCCAGGCCATGCAGGCGCGGCGTACTCGGGATGTATTCGCCGACCTTTCAGCGGTTGCCAAAGGGCACGCTACTGACCGGGTCGCGGCGTATCTTGATCAGCAAGGAGTAGAGCACTATTTAGTGAATTTAGGCGGCGACCTGATTTCACGCGGTTACCGTGACCCCGAGACCCAAGAATCGTGGCGTGTTGGCATCGAAGTGCCCCACACAGGCCCCCAGCAGGCCCAGCATATCCTGCCCTTGGAAAATATGTCGGTGGCGACCTCAGGCGATTACCGAAACTATTTTGAGGAAGATGGCAAACGTTACTCGCACACCATCGATCCGCGCACCGGTCGTCCGGTCAACAACCGCTTAGCGTCTGTCTCTGTGTTTCACCCGTCCAATGCCTGGGCCGACGCCTGGGCGACGGCGCTCACTGTTACTGGCAGTGACGCTGGTATGCAGCTAGCGCTTGAGCACGATCTTAATGCCCTGCTGTTAATTAAAAGCGAGGAGGGCCAGTGGCAAAGCCTTGGCACCCCCGCATTTATCAACTATTTCGGTGACGCGCTGGTGGAGGAACTAGGTATAGACGCCTGGGAAGACCCGTCTGCCACCCGCCAAACGGCCACAGGTGAATAACATGCAAGAGCTTGATATCGTTATCCTTGCGGCGGGTAAAGGTACCCGCATGCGCTCGCAAATGCCCAAGGTACTGCACTCTTTGGCAGGCAAGCCCATGGTGCAACACGTCCTGGATACCGCGGCAGGGCTTAACCCAACACGCATACACGTCGTTATTGGCCATGGCGCTGAACAGTTACGCGCATCCCTGGCGGAAAGCGCTGTTTCCTTTGCTCTGCAAACTGAGCAAAAAGGCACCGGCCACGCGGTGGCCCAAGCCCAGCCGCAGCTGGGGAGTGGTAAGGTACTGGTACTTTACGGGGATGTGCCGCTTATCCGGCGTGAATCGTTACATGCCCTGTTAGCCCAGGTGGATGAGCAACACATGGGGCTGTTAACCGTCACGCTAGATGACCCCAACGGCTACGGGCGTATTGTGCGCAACGAGGCAGGTGACGCGGTGGCCATTGTTGAGCAAAAAGATGCCGACCCCGCACAGCTGGCGATTACTGAGTGCAATACCGGCATTATGGCGATGACCAGCGCCCAGCTAAAACGCTGGTTGCCCCAGCTATCGGCGGAAAATGCCCAGGGTGAGTACTACCTGACCGATGTGATCGCCATGGCCGCGAAAGAGGGCATTAACGTATGTACCGCCCAACCAGCCTCTGCGGTAGAGGTGGAAGGGGTTAATAACCGGGCTCAAATGGCCCGCTTGGAGCGGGCCTACCAGCAGCAGTTGGCCGATCAACTTATGCAACAAGGCGTCGCGCTAGCTGACCCGGCAAGAATTGACATACGCGGTAAGCTAACCTGCGGTCACGACGTCTTTATCGATGTGGGCTGTGTGTTTGAAGGCGACGTAACGCTTGGCGAAGGCGTTCAGGTTGGCCCTTATTGCGTTATCAAAAACAGCACCATTGGCGCTGAAAGCGTGATCGAGAGCCACAGCGTTATGGATTCGACGGTTGCCGCTGGGTTAAACCAAATAGGCCCCTATGCGCGGCTGCGTCCCGGTACACGCTTAGCCGTTAAAGCTAAGGTAGGTAACTTTGTCGAAACCAAAAACGCTGAGGTGGGCGAGGGCAGCAAAATTAATCACCTAAGCTACGTTGGCGATGCCCATTTAGGCCGGAACGTAAATATAGGGGCAGGGACGATTACCTGTAATTATGACGGTGCCAATAAGCACCGCACGGTGATTGGTGATGATGTCTTTATCGGTTCCAATAGCGCGCTTGTTGCGCCGGTAACGGTAGGTAAAGGGGCCACCGTGGGCGCTGGCTCCACGATTGCTAAAGACGTTAGTGAGCACGCGCTGGCGGTTACCCGCAGCCGGCAGTTGGAAAAGGCCGACTGGCCGCGTCCGGAAAAAAAAGCTTAATTAATTCGGCTTTCATATAATTTATTAGTGTTCTAAAAGCGCGCTAAAACGCCAAGGAGAAACGTTTATGTGTGGCATCGTCGCTGCGGTTGCACAACGCAATGTGCAAGGCATCCTGCTGGAAGGGCTTAAACGCCTTGAGTATCGTGGTTACGATTCGTCTGGCATGACGGTGCTCCACGAGGGGGCGCTAACTCGTCACCGCGCCTTAGGTAAAGTGGTGGCTCTTGAAGCGCAGCTAGCCACCGCGGCGCTGCCCGGTGTTGCCGGTATCGCCCACACCCGCTGGGCTACCCACGGCAAGCCTTCTGAAGCCAATGCTCACCCTCACCACAGCAGTGATCAAGTCGCCGTGGTGCACAACGGTATTATCGAAAACTACGAACACATTAAGGCAACGCTGCAAGCAAGCGGTTACGCTTTTACTTCGGAAACCGATACTGAAGTGATTGCCCACCTGCTGGCCGACAAACTGCAAAGCGGACTTGGCCTGTTTGAGGCCACCCAGCAGATTGTAAATGGTTTGGGCGGCGCTTATGCGTTGGGCGTTATGAGTGCATCCGAGCCTGACCTGGTGGTGGGCGCCCGTCAGGGGAGTCCGTTAGTGGTAGGCGTGGGTATTGATGAGGCGTTTTTAGCCTCTGACCCGCTGGCGCTTTTACAAGTCACCGACCGTTTTATCTACTTAGAAGAGGGCGACTTGGTTGAGCTTCGCGCGCTGGGCGAAATTCGTATCGTCGATCGTGAAGGCAACACAGTAGAGCGGCCTATCCAGACATTTGAGCACGGTGACGGCGCCGCCATTAAAGGTGATTACCGCCACTACATGCTTAAAGAGATTTTCGAGCAACCGGAAGTCATTAGCGCAGCCCTTGAAGGGCGTTTAAGTGCAAGTAGCGTACTGGTAGAAAGCTTTGGCCCCGAGGCCCAGGCGCTGTTTGAAAACACCCGTCATATTCATATTATTGCTTGCGGCACCAGTTACCATGCAGGCTTAGTGGCACGCTACTGGCTTGAGCGCTACGCCGGTGTGCCGGTGCAGGTAGAAGTCGCCTCCGAGTACCGTTACCGCCACCCAGTGGTGCCCGAAGGCACGCTTTTTGTCACTCTATCTCAGTCGGGCGAAACCGCCGATACGTTGGCCGCGCTGCGCTTTGCCAAAACGCTCAACTACCTAGGCACCTTGGCGATTTGCAACGTACCGGGCAGCTCATTAGTGCGTGAATCGGACACAGCGCTGATGACGCGGGCGGGACCGGAAATAGGCGTAGCGTCTACCAAAGCCTTCACCACCCAGCTAGTCGCGCTGATGCTGTTGACACTCTCGGTGAGTAAGGCCAAACATCAGCCTGAAAAAGCGGAGGCGATTGCCGAAATAGTCACAGCGTTGCGTCAGCTGCCTGCTCTTTGCCAACAGGTTCTGGGGTTGGATAGCCAAATTGAAGCGCTATCGCAGGCATTTGCAGAAAAGCACCACGCGCTGTTTTTAGGCCGCGGCGCCCACTACCCCATTGCGCTGGAAGGCGCGCTTAAGCTGAAAGAGATTTCTTATATTCACGCTGAAGCCTACCCCGCAGGCGAACTTAAACATGGGCCGTTGGCGCTGGTAGATAGTGAAATGCCGGTGATTTCCGTGGCACCTAACGACGACCTGCTGGAGAAGCTTAAATCTAACCTGCAAGAAGTGCGCGCCCGGGGCGGCCAGCTATTTGTGTTTGCCGATGAAAGTGTCGGCATTAACGAGCAAGCCGATATTCGCGTATTGGCGCTGCCTCACGTACACGAAGCGCTTGCCCCGCTGCTTTATACGCTGCCATTACAATTACTTAGCTACCACGTTGCCGTGCTAAAAGGTACCGATGTGGACCAGCCTCGTAACTTGGCTAAGAGCGTCACCGTGGAGTAAATTTCAAGACACAATTAATTGGCAAGGCAGCGATAAAAGCGCTTTACAGAATGCGACGAATGGCCGCATCTTATGCGCAATCGCTGCGTTGCAGCACATTGTTAGTGTGCTTATTATCGTGGCGATATTTCCTCACCTTGCCAGGACCTCGCCACCATGAAACCACCTAACGCCCTTGCAATGCGGCAAGCTACTTGCCGGTTTGCTTGGTTGTTGACAGCACTCTGTTTGTTTGCCTTTCCTAGCCTCTCTTATGCCGCCTCCGGCCCTTTAGATCTTACCGCATCGTTTGCGGGTATTGCCTCTGTGGCTATTTTCGTTCTTGCCTACGCCTTGGTCATGAGCGAAGAACTTATCCACATGCGCAAATCCAAACCTGTACTCGTGGCCGCCGGGCTTATCTGGGCACTCGTCGCGTGGGTTTATGTACAAGCGGGCATGCCGCACGAAGCGGAAGCGGCGTTTAAAGAAACGCTGCTTGAGTACACCGAGCTGTTACTGTTCTTACTGGTGGCGATGACCTACATCAACGCCATGGAAGAGCGCCGTATTTTTGATGCCCTGCGGGCATGGCTAATACGTAAAGGGTTCAGTTATCGCAGTCTGTTCTGGATTACGGGCTGTCTTGCCTTCGGCATTTCTGCGATTGCCAACAACATGACCACGGCGATGCTAATGTGTGCGGTGGTGTTGAAGGTAGCTGAAGGCGATAAAAAATTTATTAGCCTGTGCTGTGTCAACGTGGTGGTGGCATCCAATGCAGGCGGCGCGTTCAGCCCGTTTGGCGATATCACTACGTTGATGGTGTGGCAGGCAGGCCAGGTACCGTTTGGCGGCTTTTTTGCGCTACTGATACCAGCCATTGTCAATTTCATCGTACCGTCGGTGATTATGAATTTCTTCATCGTCAATCGACAGCCCGCCGCGCTGACTGAAAATGTCTGGTTAAAGCGTGGTTCGCGTCGCATCATTGCGCTTTTTTTAGTGACTGTCGCTATTTCTGTGTTGTGCCACTCGGTTCTTTATCTACCGCCTGCGATGGGGATGATGTTTGGCCTTGGCCTGTTGCAGTTCTTTGGCTACTACCTGCGTCGCAGCCTGCCGCGCTCTCTGGAGCGTAAGCGTGAGCGTTACTCTCGTCGCGGCGATTGGAGAAAGCTTGAGCAACTAGGCAGCGTCGTTCCTTTCGATATTTTCAGCCGTATTGCCCGTTCTGAGTGGGACACACTGCTATTCTTTTATGGAGTAGTAATGTGTGTGGGCGGCCTGGGATTTATGGGTTATCTAAGCCTCTTATCAGAAACGCTTTACGGTAGCTGGAATCCCGTGTGGGCTAACGTTGTCTTAGGGCTTATTTCAGCAGTAGTTGATAATATTCCGGTCATGTTTGCTGTGCTTTCAATGGCGCCAGATATGTCGCAAGGCAACTGGCTTCTGATTACCTTAACTGCGGGCGTCGGCGGCAGCCTGCTCTCAATGGGTTCAGCAGCAGGAGTCGCGCTGATGGGGCAAGCGCGCGGTATTTATACCTTTGCGGTTCATTTGCGTTGGGTGCCGGCTATTTTACTGGGCTATGCCGCCAGCATTATGGCTCATTTGTGGATTAACGCAGCGCTGTTTTAAGTGCGCGGCTAATGCCGTTAAGCACAATGAAACGCCCCTTATCAATTGATCAGGGGCGTTTTGATAATAGCGATCAGCAGCGTCGACACTCGGGGCGTCTTCAACCAGTAATAGGCGCATATCAATGAATAACGCCTTGTTCACGGCGGGCTACTGAGGAACGTAACATGACAAGTGATTCTCCTTTCGGCCATCGCTCCTCAGCCATCACAGTAATGCCATGCCCACCGGAACAGCGGCGTGAAGCGCTGCTGCATTTAGCGGCGGTACATGTCCCTGCGCAACAGCCAGCTCTTCAGCAGGCCTTATCAACCGTCAAAGGGGGCCCTGACACTGTTTGGAAAGGCCTTTGGATAGCCACCCAAGCGGGCCAGATTGAAGCCGCCGCCTGGGTGCAGCCATTGGCTAACCAAATGGCGCAGCTTTGGCTTCCCAGGCAGCATAATTCAGCGGCTGATGCGCTATTGAACGCCTTACAAGGCTGGGTAAGCGAGCAGCCGATTGCGCTATGCCATGTGGCACTAAACGACGATACAACCACCTGGGAAACGGCATTAGTCACCCACTCTATGCGGGCACTTGCCACCCTGGAGCACCTTGTGTGGCCGTGCCAGGCGGTTCCATCGCACGATAATCGGCTACTGCTAAGCCGCTTTGCTGAATTGGCCCCTGCTCAACAACAGGCGCTGGTAGCGAAGGTAAGCGAAGGCTCGTTAGACTGCCCAGGGCTTCGCGAAGCGCTCACCATCGATGCGCTGCTTGCTGGGTTTTATGCCCAGGCGCCGAGTGCCCCAGACCAGTGGTACCAGGTATGGCATCAGGGCGAAACAGTCGGCGTACTGCTCCTTGCTCCTGACCCTGTTAGCCAACGCTGGTCACTGCAATTGATGGGGCTGTTACCTGAGTGGCGAGGTAAAGGGTTGGGCAAGGCAATCATTGAAAAAGCACAAGTGTTGGCTAATCAGGCAGGAGCACGCGATATCACGCTCACCGTTGATACGCAGAATATGCCGGCAAAGCGTGTATATGCTCAGGCAGGGTTTACGCGCTATGCTCATCAGCGTTTACTGGCATGGTGTTAATTTGCCAAACGTGACACTGTTTTTATACCGCTAATTAAAGCGCGGAGTACGGCATAGGTTGAATTGCCGCGCTTAGTAGCATTTTCTTACGCTTGGCGTTCTCGGTATACTAATGCGCTATGCACGTCTTGGCGTTTCGGTTGCCGCAGGTTGATGATGTCGCTGCCGCGCGCAGGGGTTAAGCACAAAACGTTTTATGACAAAACTCAAGAGGTGGTGAGAGTGAAATCTAAGCTGATCATGAGCGGGCTGGCGGCCCTAGGCGTCATGGCAGGCACATCCGGTGCTTATGCTCAAGACGCAGCACGAGACGCAATTGCTGAGCGCTTAGCGCCGGTAGGCCAACTCTGCTTGCAAGGCCAAGACTGCGGTACCGCAGCAGCGCCGGTAGTCGCGAGCAGCGGTGGCGGTGATGAGATTGATGGCGCAGGTATCTACAACAATGTCTGCATGGCGTGCCACGAAACCGGCGCAGCGGGTGCCCCTATTCGCGGTGATGAAGCGGCGTGGGCTGAGCGCACCGAACAAGGTTTTGCCACTCTGCTGGAACACTCCATCAACGGTATTGGTGCCATGCCTGCCCGCGGCGGCAACCCCAATCTGTCAGACGAAGAGATGGAAGCGGCGACAGCCTATTTAGTTGAGCCAGTAATGGACGTGCCTGAACTGGCTGGCGGTGAAGAAACGGCTGCTGCCGATGACAGCGCGAGTGACGACGTTGCCGCTGCAGAAGACACCGCGACAGACGAGCAAGCCGTGGCAAGTGAAGATGCCGCAACTGGCGGCAGTAACCTGGACGGTGAAGCGCTTTACGCCAGTGCTGGTTGCGTGGCGTGCCACGCAGCAGGCGTTGCCGGCGCCCCGTTGATTGGCGATGCTGACGCTTGGGCGCCGCGTATTGAGCAAGGTATTGATGCGCTGTATGAAAGCGTCTTTAACGGCAAAGGCGTAATGCCGCCACGCGGTGGCAGCAGTGCCTCTGACGAAGAGATCATGGCCGTCGTTGATTACATGGTGTCAGAAGTGCAATAAACAGATTTTGTAATAAGTGATTTGTTATCTATCCACAGGCGGGTGCTAACCCCCCTGTGGATATTTTTTGTGTTGCCACTTTCACCTTACTGGCCGTTAACCCAGTAAAGAGCGCAGCCCGGCAATCGCATCTTTACCGCGTGCCTGCTTTTTCTCGGGGTCCTCTTTATCGGCGCGACCCTCCCACTCCAAGTCATCAGCGGGCAGCTCATCCAAAAAGCGGCTGGGTTGGCAATCCATTAGCTCGCCGTAGGCCTTGCGCTGGCGGGCCAGCGTTAGCGTCAGCGTGCGCCGGGCGCGAGTAATGCCCACGTAGGCTAAGCGCCGCTCTTCTTCTACGGTGCCCATTTCAATGGCGTTACGGTGGGGCAGCAAATCCTCTTCCCAGCCCATCAAGTACACGTGGGGAAACTCCAACCCTTTGGAGGCGTGCATGGTGAGCAGCTGCACTCGATCCGAGTCATCCTCTTCTGCCTGTTGCTCCAAAATATCCCGCAGCACTAAGCGCGAAATGGCCGCTTCTACGCCGTCGGTTTCCGTTGCAGTGGAGTCATCGGCATCTTCCGGGTCGCGGTTGAGCGACTTCTCCAACTGATCAATCAAAATCCATACGTTGGCCATGCGCCGCTCGGCGATGGTAGGGGCGCTGGCGTTTTGGTAGAGCCACGCTTCGTAATCCATATCCCGCAGCATGTCGCGGATGGCGGCAATGGCATCGCCCTGATCCATCCGCTTGCGCACACCATCGATAAAGTGGGTAAAGCGCGATAGCCGCTCCACGGCGCGGGTAGCCAGGGTTTGCTCAAGCCCTAGCTCATGGCAGGCGGCAAACAGCGAAATCGAGCGCTCGGTGGCATAGTTGGCGAGCTTTTCCAGCGTACCGGGGCCAATTTCGCGGCGGGGTACATTCACGATACGCAAGAAAGCGTTGTCGTCGGCGGGATTAATCAGCAGGCGCAGGTACGCCATGGCGTCTTTGATCTCGTTGCGGGAGAAAAACGACGTGCCGCCGGAGAGTTTGTAAGGGATTTGATAGTGCTGCAGCTTCAGCTCCAGCAGCCGCGCCTGGAAGTTGCCCCGGTAGAGCACCGCAAAATCCCGCCACTCGGCTTTTTCCTTGATGCGCCGCGTCAGCATCTCACTGGCCACGCGCTCCGCTTCGGCCTCTTCATGGCGGTTTACCACCACACGAATCGGCGCGCCGTCGCCCATATCCGACCACAGGGTTTTATCGTAAACGTGGGGATTATTGGCAATCAGCATGTTGGCAGCGCGCAGGATGGTGCCGGTAGAGCGGTAGTTCTGCTCCAGCTTGATGACTTTCAAACGGGGGAAATCCTCCCCGAGCGTGACCAAATTCTCTGGTCGCGCGCCCCGCCAGGCGTAAATCGACTGGTCGTCGTCGCCGACCACGGTAAAGGTGGCCCGTTCCGCCATCAGCAGCTTTACCAACAGGTACTGGGACACGTTGGTGTCCTGGTACTCATCCACCAGCATGTAGTGGATTTTGCGCCGCCAGCGGGCCAGCGCCTCAGGGTCGCGCTGCAAGAGCACCACCGGCAGCAGAATTAGATCGTCGAAATCCACCGCGTTGTAGGCTTTGAGGTGGCGCACGTACGCTTCATAGACGCGCGCGGCAAAGTGCTCGTCATCGTCGTCAGCGAACGAGAGCGCATCCCCCGGCAGCACCAAGTCATTTTTCCAGGTCGAGATTTTGGCCTGCACGGCGTTGATCTGCTCGGCGTCTACCTGGGCGTCTTTATTCATCAAGTCCCGCAGCAGCGCCTTAGCATCCTCCGGGTCGAACAGCGAAAACCCCGGCTTGTAGCCCAGGGTTTTCAGCTCGCCGCGAATGATATTGAGCCCCAAGTTGTGGAACGTCGAAACCGTTAGCCCGTGGCCCTCTTTGCCCTTCAGCATTTGGCCCACCCGCTCTTTCATTTCACGGGCGGCTTTGTTGGTAAAGGTCACCGCGGCAATTTTGCGCGCGCTCATGCCACACTCTTGCACGAGGTAGGCAATCTTGGTGGTGATAACGCTGGTTTTGCCCGACCCCGCGCCCGCCAGCACCAGGCAGGGGCCATCGATGTAGCGCACCGCTTCTTGCTGGCGTGGGTTGAGCCCTTTGATACGGCTAAGAATGCTCTTTGGCGGTTGGGGCGTCATGGCGAAGGGTGACCTCTACAAGTGTTTCGGGGCAATTTCTATTACAATCAGCGGCGCTGACGAAGGCGCAGCAGGCAAATACAGCAGGTAACTCATAGGCAGGTGGTGATGTTTGAAGTAGCGCTATTCGAGCCGCGCATGGCTCCCAATACGGGCAACATTATGCGCCTAGTGGCGAACAACGGCTGCCGACTCCATCTGATCGAGCCGCTAGGCTTTGATCTCGAAGAGAAAAAGCTCCGCCGCGCTGGTTTAGACTACCGTGATCTCGCCAACGTGACGCGCCATGCGGATTTTACGGCGTTTTACACCGCCATGCAGGGTCGCACCATCTGGGCGATTACCACCAAGGGCACCCGTGCCCACAGCGATGCTAACTTTGCACCGGGGGATGTGCTGCTGTTCGGTTCGGAAACCGCCGGGCTCTCTCCTGAAGTGCACGCTATGCTGCCCGCTGAGCATAAACTGCGCATTCCCATGCAGCCTAATAACCGTAGTTTGAATCTCTCCAACGCGGTAGCGGTGGTGAGCTATGAAGCTTGGCGCCAGCAAGGCTATGCTGGCGCATTAGACAGCGAGTAACAGGCAAGACTAGCCAGCGATGCCGTAGTGGTCGCGATAAGCGCGAACGGCCTCGGCGTAAGCCAGCATTTCGCCGCCCGCGTGCTCTTCTAGATACGTCAGCACTTGCTCTAAGGTAACGATACTCACCACTGGCATGCTGTACTGGGCTTGGACTTCTTGAATAGCGCTCTGTTCGCCCTGGCCGCGCTCTTGGCGGTCAAGCGCAATGATCACCCCACCGGCACGGGCACCGCTTTGCTCAATCAGGCCCATCACTTCACGAATTGCAGTACCGGCAGTGATTACGTCATCAATAATCAAAATATCGCCAGAAAGCGGCGCACCGACAATATTACCGCCTTCGCCGTGGGTTTTGGCCTCTTTGCGGTTAAACGCGTAGGGCATATCGCGGTCGTGATGGTCAGCCAGTGCCGCTGCAGTAACGGCCGCCAGGGGAATACCTTTATAGGCGGGGCCAAACAATACATCTGCCTGCAGGCCGCTATCGACAATTGCTTGGGCATAGAAGCGGCCCAGCTTAGCGAGCGCACGGCCCGTTTGAAACAGCCCTGCATTGAAAAAGTAAGGGCTTACTCGCCCCGATTTAAGCGTGAACTCGCCAAACTTGAGCACGCCCTGCTCAATGGCGAAGGCAATGAAATCGCGTTGATAGGGTTGTAGAGTGGTGGCCACGGCGGTCTTCTCTTGTCGGTAGGAGTGGTCGATAAGAATGTAAGTCAAACGCAACAATAAAACGGGTCTAAATAGCAAGATTAGGTTTGTCTATTTACCCAAACGTCTAAACGTCGGGTATCATACAGCAGCGACGCAAAAGGGACGATTTATGAAAATTGCCAGCATCAATGTCAATGGTATACGTGATGCCGTCGACCGTGGCTTCCTGGACTGGCTGGCTCAGCAGGATGCCGACGTGGTCTGCGTGCAGAACATCAAGGCGAAAAGTTTTGAACTGGATGATCATATCCTCTATCCAGAAGGCTACGAAGGTTACTTTCTGGATGCAGAAGAAGATGGCTTCTCCGGTGTGGCGCTTTATTGCCGCAAAATTCCCAAGGCGATTATGTACGGCCTTGGGTTCCCTCAGTGCGACCACGAAGGGCGCTTTCTGCAGGCGGATTATGACCGCTTCAGCATCGCCACCTTCTTAATGCCTGATGGAAGTGACCAAAAAGCCAAACAGGCGTTTATGGAGCAGTACCAAGAGTACCTGACGAAGATGTCCCGCAAACGTCGCGAATACATCATCTGCGGTACTTGGCACGTTGCTCATAAAACCATCGATTTGGCCAACTGGTCGGACAACCAGCTCACTTCTGGTTTCCGCCCGGAAGAGCGTGCCTGGATGGATCAGGTGCTTGGCCCCACCGGCTTTATCGACACCTTCCGCGAAATTAATCGCGACGCTGGCGAATACACCTGGTGGCCAAAGCTTGACCAAGATGTACCCCGTGAGCGCCAAGAAGGCTGGCGGATCGACTATCAGCTGGTCGGCCCCAACTTCCGTCGCCATGTGGTCGACGCGTGGATTGATTACGATGCGACCTTCTCAGAGTTCGCACCGCTGATCGTTGAGTATGACTTAGCGCTTTAAGCACTAGTTTTAAGTACTAGACAACGCACTTTTCCCGCGTCGCGTTATCCGTCTCAGCAACAGGCCAGCTTTTAAGCTGGCCTGTTTGCGTATGCGCGTTTTAATACTTATAAGGAGTTAACCACGAATCCCCAGCGCTTCACGCTGCTTTTCGCGAAGCTCATCACCCGCCTTCTCGGCCAAGTCTAGCATCGCGTCGAGCTCTTTACGGTTAAACGCTCCCGCTTCCGCCGTGCCCTGCACTTCAATCAGCTCGCCGCTTTCGGTCATTACCACGTTCAAATCGGTGTCGGCTTTGCTATCTTCCGGGTAGTCCAGGTCCAGCACCGGCACGCCTTTATAGATACCCACCGAGATCGCGCTGACCAGCTGCTTAAAGGGGTCGCCTTTGATCTTTTTCTCACGCTGTAAGTAGCGAATCGCATCCACCAACGCCACGCAGCCACCGGTAATCGCCGCCGTACGGGTGCCGCCATCAGCCTGGATCACGTCACAATCCACGGTAATGGTGAACTCGCCCAGCTTCTTCAAATTCACTGCCGCGCGCAGGCTACGGCCAATCAAACGCTGAATTTCCAGCGTGCGGCCACCCTGCTTGCCACGAGTTGCTTCACGGCCGCTGCGGGAATGAGTAGCGCGGGGCAGCATGCCATATTCAGCGGTAATCCAGCCCTGATTCTTACCGCGCAGCCAGCGCGGCACGCCCGCTTCCACGCTGGCGTTGCACAGCACCTTGGTATCGCCAAACTCCACCAGTACGGAGCCTTCTGCATGGCGGGTGTAGTCGCGGGTTAAGCGAATCTCACGGAGCTGGTCGGCTTCGCGACCGCTGGGGCGAACAACATCAGGACGCTTAGCACTGCTCACAGATAGCACCTCTCACAATAAACGCGTTTCAGGGAAAAGCCGTCTATTGTACACGTCTGAGCGTGCGCTGATGGGCCTATCGGTTAGACTGTCCGGAACCCACTAATGGATAGGATGCATCGACCCATGGCCGCTTCCCGCCGCGTACACAGCATGACTGCCTTTGCCCGCACCGAACAGGCTGCTCCCTTTGGCACCCTACAGGTCGAACTTCGCTCGGTGAATCAGCGCTATTTAGAGCCGCATTTTCGCCTACATGAAAGCCTGCGGGATTTAGAGCCAGTGCTGCGCGAAGCGCTACGCACGCGCCTAGCCCGTGGCAAGGTAGAGTGCAGCCTGCGATTCGAGAGCGCCGACACCGCCCAAGCACCGGCAGTGAACGCCCAGCGCCTAAAAGAGATTGCCGACGCCCTGGCCGCCATTCAGCAGCAGGTGCCCAGCGCCGTGCCGCCCACCACGCTGGCGCTGCTCAACCAGCCCGGCGTGATGGAAACCCAGCACCTCGACCAAGATGCCATCAAAGCCGCCGCCAAAACACTGTTTAACCAAGCGCTGGACGAGCTGATCGACGCCCGCGCCCGCGAAGGCGAAAAATTGGCCGGGATGATCGCCACCCGGTTAGACGCCGTCAGCGAACAAGTGGCCACCGTACGCAGCCTGCTGCCGCAGATTTTAGAGCGACAGCGCGCCCAACTGCTAGAGCGTTTAGACGTCGCCAAAACCGAGCTCGATCCCCAGCGCCTGGAAGCCGAACTGGTACTGGTAGCGCAAAAAGCCGACGTTGATGAAGAGCTAGACCGCCTTACCGCCCATATCGACGAAGTGCGCCACCAGCTTGCCCAGAAAGGCCCCAAAGGTCGCCGTTT
The DNA here is from genome assembly GCF_025643255.1 of Halomonas sp. 7T. Taxonomy (NCBI): domain Bacteria; kingdom Pseudomonadati; phylum Pseudomonadota; class Gammaproteobacteria; order Oceanospirillales; family Halomonadaceae; genus Halomonas; species Halomonas sp. 7T. The sequence goes on from NZ_CP087112.1 coordinate 3,044,370, forward strand.
GGATTTCCTGATGCAGGAGCTTAACCGCGAAGCGAATACGCTCTCGTCTAAATCGGTGGTGGCAGAGACAACGCGCTGCGCGGTGGAGCTAAAGGTACTGATTGAGCAGATGCGGGAGCAGATTCAGAATATTGAATAGTTTCCATGGTTGTCTACTACAATGTATAAATTTTTGTTTTTTATATTTTTTAAATCAGGCGTTGTCTACGCTTGTCTACCAAGATCCAGCTTAAGCCAGCGCCAAGTGGGTAGTAAAGTGGGTAGTAAAATGCCATGCTACCCACTATTGGGGCAAAATTACTTGAAAGTACTACCCACTTTTTACATAAGTAATTGAAAATAATTTGAAAAATAGGGAAGTATTGAAGCGTTAATGGAGGGGCGAGGGGATGGGGAGCTTTACTGCCAAGAGAATCCAATCATTGGTCAGAGAAGCCAAGCCAGGGCGCTATGGAGATGGCAACGGCTTGTACTTGATGATTCCTAAGGCAGGAGCTGCCTATTGGATGTGCCGTTATACCTTCGCGGGTAAACGTCGTGGTATGACACTGGGTAAATACCCTCACCTCTCCCTAGCTGAAGCTCGTGAACAAGTGGTTGAGACTCAGAGGGCCATTCGTAACGGTACGGACCCTCTTACAGAGCGCAAACGTGAAGAAAAAATATCCATCAGTACGGTGCAGGATCTGTTCGACGATTGGTACCAAGATTTAGAAAAGCGTCTTAAGCATCCCAAAATCCCAAAACGCTTATTTGAGAGGGATATTGCGCCCGCCATCGGTTCGCTAACGCTGGATAGCGTTACCCCAATGGATGTACGTGCCATCGTCAGAAAGGTAACTAGCAGTGGTCGACCAACCATTGCTAATGATGCCTTGATGTATTTAAAGCAGTTATTTAATCACAGCATCAAGCTAGGGTTGCTTACCTATAACCCCGCATCTGCTTTCAACGTCAACGATGCGGGTGGGGTTGAGAAAAGCCGCGACAGGGCGCTAAGCATCGATGAACTCAGTAAAGCCTTTACTGTGTTCAGAGAGAACCGTACTAGCTTTACCCGTGATAACTATCTTGCATGTGCTTTGCTGGTCGTTTTAGGGGTGCGCAAAACAGAGCTTACAGAGGCTAAGTGGTCCGAGTTCGACCTAAACGATGCGAATTGGGATCTACCGGGCGAACGTAGCAAATCGGGGGTCGGGATTGCGATACCTCTCCCTCCACAAGCTATTGCTTGGCTGGAAGAGCTAAAGATTCGTGCTTTTGGTTCGCCGTATGTATTTCCTAGCCGTCGTAGTAGTAAGCAACCCCATATGGGTAAAGACACATTGAACCGAGCAATTGCCAAGCTATTTGGTAAGGAGCCAGGCAAGAAGCAACAGCCCAAGAACAAAATGGGTGATCTCGCTGAGTTTACTGTGCATGACTTGCGACGTACCTGCCGCAGCTTGCTAGCTGCAGCAGGTGTGCCGGGTCATGTTGCTGAGCGTTGCTTGAATCACAAGCTGAAAGGTGTGGAGGGGATTTATGACCGGTATGACTATTATGAAGAGCGGAAACAGGCCCTGATCAAGGTGGCAGAGCTGGTTGAGCCATCTATCAACGATAAAGAAATCTAATAAGCCCACTTGGTTTTAAATAACGTCTTAAGCTTATAACAATTCTTGATATTCCATAACACATTCTTATAACCTACACCGCCTATTAGTGCTTGGACTAACCGGGTGCATGGAGCGGGTATACTTCGCCCCAGGCACGGCGGGTTCAGATGATGGTGTTTTCTCGCTAAAGTAAGTGTCAGAGTTGGATAAAAATTAGTCTTGGCACTTTTCCTAGCTTAAATACTCAGTTTTGCAGCGTGAGTTTCGCGGTACTTGGTCGTGTGCGGTTAACCTCCATTCCGCAAAATGCTTTGTTCAGAGGCTTTGTAGCTTTAGACATCGTGCATTCTTCCAGTTTGCCGCGACAAGCGCATGGCCTCGTGCTCTTCTAAGTCGAGAAGTGTTTCAAGTAGTTCTTTAGCCTCGCGGATTTCGGCTTTGCCTATCAGGCTGCGATATAAAAGTATGGCCTGCTCATGGAAATCTAACACTTCTTTGCAGATAGCATCGAACCCTAGCGTGGCGTAAGGCGCATCGCAGGTACGGTGGCTGCGAATAGGCTGATGAGAGAGGTAGTCGTAGACATAGGTGTGCAGTACGTTGGCGCTTGCAGTGTCTTCAAAGCCAGCAATAACCCGCTGCATTTCCGCCTCATGAAGAGATAGATAGTTAAGAAGCATTCGCGCGCGCTCTTCCTCATGCTGATTCGCGCAGTGGGCCAAGCACTTGGCAAGATGGGCATGCAATTGACGTGTCCAATCAATTAAATCTCCAAACGTTTTAATCTCCATAAACCGCTCCTTGTGCTGTTCTTGCTAGTGAGAATGCGAGTGATCGTTATTGTCCGACTTGTCAAGATTGGCGAGAAATAGCCATTCGCCTACCAATAATACGGCCATCACTATGATGGCAACGATAAGTACCAGGGGGTCGGAAGTGGCCTTTACCCATACAAAGCCTACTAATACGAGGGCATCTAACAAAATGGCGATGCTTAGAATGATCGCGTTAGCGCCTACGATTTCCCTGAGATGGCGCAATACTCCCCAATGGATGGCGATATCCATGATCAGGTAAAAAATAATGCCGAGCGCCGCGATGCGGCTAAGGTCAAAAAATGCGGTCAGCACCAAACCAAAAACAATGGTGTACACCAGCGTGTGCTTTTGCACACTTCCCGGCATATGAAAATGCCGGTGGGGAACCAATTTCATTTCGGTCAGCATGGCGAGCATACGTGATACTGCGAAAACACTGGCGATGATCCCGCCTGCTGTTGCCAGCATGGCTAAAATGACGGTAAAGCCAACGGCGGCTTCACCTAGCGCAGGCCGGGCCGCCGCTGCTAGCGAATAATCTTGTGTTTCAATAATTTCGTCCAAGGAAAGGTTGCTGGCAACCGCAAAGCCAACAAGCGCATAGATCACCACGCACAAGCCGATAGAGATCATGATGGCCTTGCCCAGGTTACGTTTGGGATTTTTTAGCTCCGAGCCGCTGTTGGTAATGGTCGTAAAACCTTTGAATGCCAAAATGCCTAACGCCGTTGCGCCTAAAAAACCGGAGATAGTTGGGGATGGTGCATCGCCGCCAGTACCCATTTCGATAGAATCGGCAATAAAAACACCGACAACACCAAACACGATGATGCCGCCAATTTTGATGAAGCCCAGCACCGAGGCGACTGTCTCGATCAACTTATTGGCGGATAAATTGATCAAAAAAGCTACTAGCAATAAGCCAACCCCGAGTAGTGGCACAAACAGCGAGCGATCACCCAGGTCAAATAACTCCAGAGTGTAAGAACCGAAAGTTCTCGCTAAAAAGCTCTGCGCGATTACCATGGAAAAATACATCAAGAGAGCGTGAAAGGCAGTAGGAAGCGTTGAGCCATACGCTTTTTGCAAATACATGCCGATACCCCCGGCAGATGGATAGGTATTGGACATTTTGACGTAAGAGTAAGCGCTGAAAGAGACAATAACCGCGGCAGCCAAAAAGGCTAGGGGAAATAGAGGGCCGGTCATTTCCGCCATCTGTCCGGTTAACGCAAAGATACCTGCGCCAATCATTACCCCAGTGCCAAGTGCCACGGCACCGATTAGTGAGAGACTTCCTTCTTCGTACTGTGGCGTTCTATCCTGATCAGCCATGCAAACACTCCTGAGGATTAATCCCAAGACGTGCATGTACACCGCCTTGAGCCAATGTGGAATAAGTTCAAGACCAAGCGTGGTTGAGTTAGCTGAACGCAACCTGAATATGGGCCAGTCAGTTAACTGATCCATATCATGGTTTGGCGTAAGAGTGTGGGTCTTACCCCAACAACATCCGCAACGGCATCCACAGCCCCATAGCGATCATTACCAGGTTTTCGGTTAGCGACACAAACCCCAGGGGCACATTGCTGTTGCCGCCGACGCAGGCGCACTTAAGCTCACGCTTGTCGATATACACGGCTTTAAACACGGAGACCGCCCCCACCGTTCCGACAAATAGCGCCAGTGGTGCTGCCAGCCAAATTAGTGCTCCGGCCAGCATTAAAATGCCTGCAAGTGTCTCTGCGTAGGGGTAAAAATAGCTGTAGGGCACGTAGCGCTGGGCCAAAAGGTCGTAATTCAAAAACATACTGCTGAAACTTTCGACATCCTGCAGCTTTTGCAAGCCGAGCAGCACCATCGCCGTGGCAACGGCATACTCCGGCATGCGTGCAGTGAAAAGTGTGCCCTGGGTAGCCCAGCTAATCGCTAAGCCAATCAGCAGTGCAGTAGCAAAAATGGCAATTACCGGCCGGTAAGTGGTTTTTTTTGCGTTGGGCACGCTCATTCCCAGATGCTCACGCAGCTCTTCATAGCCACCGATGCGTTGGTCACCGATATACACCTGGGGCGTTGTGTCGACGTTTTCCTGTTGCTTAAACGCGTCGATCTCATCGCGGGACGTTAAGGTGTGGTCATCGACCTTAAAGCCTTTGCGCTTGAGTAGATCAACTGTCTTCAAACCAAACGGGCACATATGCTCGGCGGTTTTCATCCGGTAAACCCGTGCAGAGGTAGTGGGTGTTGACCTTGGCATTGAGTCTCCTTTGCTAAGAATATGGTATTTATTAAAAGAATAGAACCTTTGTGCTACACATAGGCAAGAGTAGCCTACTCATTTATTTTAAAACTAAAATAAAAATTAAAGATATATACTGTCAAAGGTGGAGTTAAAAAAGCCAGCCTAAAGGCTGGCCCTATATCTTAAATTAGCAACTAAATATTAATAGTCAACATGTAGCTCATAACTGTTATTATCATTTTCCTTAGTACCTCCCATTGAGCTACCTGTCACCTCAAGCTGGTATTTCCCAGGTTGTAGCTGACTAACAAGTTCGAAGTGCCCCCGTGGGCTAGAAGCTCCTGCTACTTGCTGTCCTGCCTCGTTATAGAGGACCGCTGAAATACGGTTGCCAGTGCTGGTAAAGCCTGGAAAGTGATCACTCGCTACTTTCAGCGTAGTCGCTTGTTCAATGTTAATATTGAAACGCTTGGATTGCCCCTGGGCAAGCAGCTGTGTAGAAGACACGCCTCTTTCGAGTAAGGGAAGATCCTGGATTGTATTCCCTAAGTTAGCTAATACAGGTGTTGAAAGAATGCTTGCTACTAATGTTCCAAAAATAATAGATTTAACTTTCATGTCAATTACTCCAGTGGTTGATCACATTGTTATAATAATCTTTGTTTCTGAAAAGGAACTGAATTTTATGATAAAAAATAATAAAAAACGCCACCATTGGGTGACGTTAAAAGTTACACACTTTTAGATAGTTAAAACATTATTTTAACACCAGCGACGACTCCAGTATCTTCTGTGTTGTCACCACTAGCCCGTGAAAGGTCGGCTGTATCGCCGTACTCTTTCTTCCAATAGGCACCGATGTAGGGGGCGAAACGGCGGGACATCTCGTAACCTAAACGCATGCCGACGCGCACCGAGTTAAGCCCTTCACCGACGCCAAATTCTTCCACTTCACTGGCGGCCACGGCGATTTCTGTGCGCGGCTGAAGGTAGAGCCGCTGTGTCAGGCGCAGATCGTATTCGCCTTCAAAACTGGCGGCCACGTCGCCATCTTCACTCACTTGCATGGCAACGTCGGTTTCAATGCCGTAGGGCATCACACCTTGCAGGCCGACAACCCCATAGATGCGTTCGGCGTGATCACCGGAGAACACACCACCTTGATAACCGATACCCCCCTGTAACTCCCAAAAATCTGCCACTAGGCGGCTATAGAGGAGTTCCAGAGATTCAAACTCAGCATCTTCGCCGTCGCCCTGGACATTTTCGCCTTCTGACTTGAGGTAGACGCGGTTAATATCACCGCCGTACCAGCCTTGAAAGTCCCATACCAAGGCGTCTTGGCCTTTATCGGGAACGGTGTATTCAAGCCGGTCGAACAGCCCCATGCCCATGTTGTGCTCTTCAGTGGGCGCTGGCCAGTTGTCTGGGGCCGCATAGCCATCATCGGCCTGAGCAGTAGCGGCGGCGGCCATACCGAGGGCGGCGCTGGCGAGGGTTACGTAGTACTTAGTTTTCATACTGCCTCCTTAAGAAACCTGAACAACGCGGAACATGCCGGCATCCATGTGATAGAGAAGGTGGCAGTGGAACGCCCAGCTGCCCTCGGCGTCCGCGGTGATCAGTGCAGACACACGCTCGCCAGGCTTCACGTTCAGGGTATGTTTGCGCGGTATCAATTCCCCCTGGCCGTTTTCTAGCTCCATCCACATGCCGTGGAGGTGAATGGGGTGCTCCATCATGGTGTCGTTAATGAGGATGAGGCGCAGCCGCTCATCTTTCACAAAATGAATGGGCCCGGTCACTTCGCTAAACTTCTTGCCGTCGAACGACCACATGTAGCGTTCCATGTTGCCGGTCAGGTGCAGCTCAAGCTCACGGCCTGGTTCACGGCGGTCAGGCCATGGCGTGAAGGCTTTTAAATCGCGGTAGACTAAAACGCGCCGTTCGTCAGGGTCGATACCGATGCCCGCTTGGTCGTAGCGGGAGCCGGGCTGTGCCTCACCGGCCACCAGCATGCCATTTGCGCCGATTTTCGCCTGCTCGCCCGCCATGCCGCCCATATTAGAGTGATCCATCCCCGCCATGTTCGAATGATCCATGCCTTGCATATTCGACATGCCTGAGTGGTCCATTCCCTCCATACCTGCATCGTCACCGCTCATTCCCGGCATGTTGGAGTGATCCATGCCTTCCATATTTGACATGCCAGAATGATCCATCCCGCCCATGCCGTGGGCGCCCATGGCTTCCATGCCGCGGTCAGCAATTTGGCGTCGTTCAGGGATGTCGGCCTGCATACCCTCACGCGGTGCCAAGGTAGCGCGGGCATAGCCGCTGCGATCCATAGATTCGGCGAAGATGGTGTATGCCCGGTTATCTTCGGGTGAAACCAGCACATCGTAGGTTTCAGCCACGCCAATACGGAACTCATCAACAGGAACGGGTTGCACCGGCTGGCCATCGGCGGCTACCACGGTCATTTTTAGGCCAGGAATGCGTACATCAAAGTACGACATCGCCGAGCCATTAATCACACGAAGTCGGATGCGCTCCCCGGCCTTGAACAGGGCATTCCAGTTTTCTTGAGGGGAGTGGCCGTTGAGCAGGTAGGTATAAGTGCTGCCGGTGACATCGGCGATGTCCCGCGAACTCATGCGCATTTGAGCCCACATGCCGCGCATTTCGGCGGTTTGTGCGAAACCCTTTTCGCGCACATCGGCGAAGAAGTCAGCAATCGTGCGCTCTTGGAAGTTGTAATAGCCTTCCATGGTCTTCAGATTACGAAACACCGACATGGGGTCTTCAAAGGTCCAGTCGGTGAGCAGTAACACATGCTCACGGTCGTAACGGATAGGCTCGCGCTCGGCGGCGTCGATAATCAGCGGCCCCGCATGGCCAAGCTGTTCCTGCATACCGGAGTGGCTGTGGTACCAGTAGGTACCGTTCTGACGAACAGGGAAGCGGTAGGTAAAGGTTTCACCAGGGGCGATACCTGCAAAGCTGACGCCTGGCACGCCATCCATTTCCGGCGGTAGGATGAGGCCATGCCAGTGAATTGAAGTAGACTCATCGAGCAGGTTTGTCACACGAAGTACCGCGTCTTGACCTTCTTTCAGACGAATCATCGGGCCTGGGCTAGTGCCATTGATGGTGATGGGCATCGCATTCTTACCATCAATCGGGTGTGATTCGCGGCGAATGGCCAGCGATACCTCGGGGCCTTCTTCAACGCCCTGCGCATAGACATTGGTGCGTCCCCAGGGGTTTGCCCAGGCAGGGGTCAATCCCATTGCCGCCGCGGAACCTAACCCTAAGGCAGCGCCGCCTTTTATGACCTGTCGGCGAGAAAGCGGGTGAGAAATGATGCTTGAGCGTGCCATGTGTAACTCCCATCAATGATGAATAGCACCATCTTGATGGAAGAAGCTGAATCAAAGCTGAATAGTGATTAATTAGTCACTTCAACCGCTAGAGGCAATGTAATCGTAACGCGCAAACCACCCAGTGGACTGCGTGCAAAATGCGAGTGCCCCGAGTAACGGGCGATTAACTGCGCAAGAATCGACAGGCCTAAGCCGTAGCCAGGACGGCGTTCATCCAGCCGTGTGCCACGCTCACCCAAACGCGAAAGATCCTCTTCTGCAACGCCGAGGCCGTCATCATCAATGTTGAGCGTGAGGGTGGTAGCGGAGACGGCAATATCGCAATTAACGCGCCTACTCGCCCATTTACCAGCGTTATCGAGCACGATACCTAATATTTCAGAAAAGTCGTGAGCCTCAATAGGCACTTGGTCTTTCTCGTGTACCGATAGGGTGAGGTTGAAGATACGCTCAGGGTAAAGGCTGCGGAACATCTCGGTGAGTCGTGAGCTATCACGCGTGACGTTGGCCATTCGCCCTGCGTTAGGGCCTGCAATCCGTGAACGACGCAGTTCCGCATCCAGCTGGGCATTAATATCCTCTACTCGGGCTAGTAGCTTTAGTCGCCTGCGTTCATCAATAGGCCGGTTGCCACGCAGTACTTGGGTAACCGCTGCCAACGGGGTTTTTAAAGCATGGGAAAGGTTGGCGAATGACTCCCGAGAGCGCTGTAGACGCAGGTCGATGTCGTCCATAAAGCGGTTAAGCTGAGCGACCAGAGAGTCCAACTCGGCTGGCGCGGTTAGCGAAAGGCGCTCTCTCTCGCCTGCCTGTAGTGCGGCCAACTGTCCACGAAGCTGCCATAGCGGGATCAGGCTGCGGTTGACAGCTAGCATGTTGAGCGTAATTAACATCACTAAAAGTCCTGCGGCAATCCCGCCTACCCACCAGTGTAGCGTCGCTAAGCCCGCTTCAACTTTGGAAAAATCCTCCCCCACCAGTAATACGCCGCTAGAACCCTGCCACTCAAAATGGCGGCGGTAGACCAGCAAATGCTGATCGTCATGTTTGACATCCAAAAGAGCATCGCCGTTTTCTTCCAGCAGAGGAGCCAGCTGTTGCTGCCATTGCGGGTTGGAGGCGCTCACCGAGCCGTTAAGGCGCATCACGTATAAATGATGAAAGACTTGATAGCTTTGGCTAACTGAGTCAAGCGCGGCAGGTACGGCGGCTTCCCCTTGCTCAAGCTGGGTGACGGCATGGTCGGCTTCGCGCTGAAGGCGCTCACCCAAAAAATCCCGAGCAAGATTCTGTAACCATATGCCGTGCAGTAGCCAAGTCGTCACCACCACTAAGAGCGCCACGCCTCCTAACCAGACGAGTAGTCGAAAACGTAAACTACGCCGATCAATGTGAAGCAAAGAAATACCCCTGGCCGCGGCGCGTTTGGATAATGGATTTACCCAGATAACGGCGAAGACGAGCGACATAAACTTCGACCAAGTTGGGCGCGGCGGCATCCTGCTCCAAAGCATAAAGCTGCTCTAGTAGCTGCTCTTTAGAGTGAATGCGATCCGGATGAAGCATTAAATAACGTAGTAGTCGAAACTCCGTCGCCGTGAGCGAACGCCACGCTTCGTCCTCTAGGCACACCCGTTGACCTGCGCCATCTAGCGACACGCCGTTAAGCGTGATCACCTGCGATAACTGACCGGATTGCCTGCGCAGTAGGGCCTTCAAGCGGGCCATGAGCTCAGCTTCATGGAAGGGTTTAGTCAGGTAGTCATCGGCCCCTGTTTCCAGGCCGACGACTTTATCTTCCCAGGTATCGCGGGCCGTCAGGATCAAAATAGGGGTATCGCGTTTTTGCCTGCGCCACTGGGCGAGCAGATCCAGCCCCGAGCCGTCGGGCAAGCCGACATCCAAGATAGCCAGTTCATAGTGCTCGGTTGCCATAAGCGACTTGGCCGCTTTCAATGAAGCGGCCAAATCAACTAGGTAACCGTTGTCCTTGAGACTCTCTGCCAAGCTTTCCGCAAGCAAGTCATCATCTTCGAGTAGCAACAGTTTCATCGGTATACGTCAGGTTAGAGTGTAAAATTGCCGTACATGCCGGATTCATAGTGGCCGGGGATGTTACAAGCATACTCTAGCTCGTTGGCATTATCAGGAACACTCCATAGTAGAGTCCCTGTCTCACCAGGCGCAATGGTGACGCCGGCCATGCTCATGTTGGCCATGTCGTGACCGCCGCCGTGTGCCATATTCGACATGTCATGGCCTCCACCATTGGCCATATCTAGCATCATTTGACGATGCTCTTCCTGGGCTTCTTTACTTCCAATTACAAATTCATGTTCTAAATGGCCGGTGTTGGTGATTTCAAATTTAACCACCTCTCCAGCCGCCATCTGTAGCTCTTCAGGGTCGAACCACATATCACCAGCCTCAAGGCTGATCGTACGGTCGACGTCAGCCTCGGTTAGACCACTGTCACCACCGCCGTGGCCGGGTGCAGCCAGCGCCACGCCCGTGATCAGGCTTAGTGAAAGGGCAAACAAAGACGTTGTTAGAGTGGTTTTTAGCATGGTCATTTACCTCAGAGGTTATTGTCACCCGTTCTTTATACGGTGTTAACCTGAAACGAGCCTGAACCCAAGGGGGAAAACATGATCTATAGCAACCTTCCGTTGTCCGCAAGGTCCCAAGGCTTGACCTTAGGGTAACCCCAGGGTTGTAAGCTTACAGCGATATTGCTTACTGCCTTGGTAGGAGACTTACCATGATGAACGCAGATTGTTTTGCTTTTATGAGCTCGATGGGCTGGTTTGCTTGGTTAATGCCGCTAACTTTTTTACTGTTGGTAGGGTTGGGGATCGCCTCGTTGGCCAAATATTTGTTTAGTCACACACCTCAAGGAGATTGCTCATGAAACGTTTTACCGCTACGGTACTATCTAGTGTTTTGCTCCTAGGAGCCGCCTCGGTTCAGGCTCAGGCCGCGTTGCCGGATGAAGCCACGCTTTACAAAAACCCCCAGTGTGGCTGCTGTGATGAGTATGCGCGCTATTTGGAGCAACTTGGCGTTAACGTCACTATTGTTGACGACGTCGAACTGGGTGATATCAAGCAGCAGGCGGGCGTTCCCTACGGTCTGGGATCGTGCCATACCATCGAAATAGGTGAATATTGGATCGAGGGCCATGTGCCGATGGAAGCCGTACAGGCGCTGTTTGAGCAACAGCCTGATGTAGATGGCATTGGCCTGGCAGGTATGCCCATCGGTACACCGGGTATGCCAGGACCTCAGGAAGCGCCCTATGACGTGTATTCCTTCACGGATCAGGAAGATAAGGCGTTTATGACGCTCTGAAATAAGCCGGGCCGATACAATGAATTCAAAACACCACTGGGAGTCGGTGTATCAACGCAAGTCTGCTGACCAAGTAAGCTGGTTTCGGCCTCATTTAGAGGCCTCCCTTGATTATATCCAATCAGCGGCTCCAGACCCACACACGGCGATTATTGATGTGGGTTGCGGTGAAGCAACGCTAGTAGATGATTTGCTAGCGCTTGGGTACGACGATATTACCGTTTTGGATATTTCGGAAAGCGCCATTGAAGCTGCACAGCGCCGTTTAGCTGACGTTTCCAGCCGCGTTAAATGGCGTGTTGGGGACATTACGCAAGCAAGGTTGCCTGGGCATTACTATGCCGTCTGGCATGACCGTGCGGTTTTTCACTTTTTGGTGGATCCAGTCTCTCGCGCGGCTTATTTACTGCAACTTCGCCATAGCCTTGTACCCGGTGGGCACGTGGTGATGGCAACCTTTGGGCCAGAGGGGCCAACACGCTGTAGTGGCTTGGACGTGGTGAGATACTCGGCCTCGCAGCTTAGCGAACAACTTGGCCCTTCGTTTGAATTATTGAGTGATCATCTTGAGGTACATGAGACGCCAACGGGCAGCCCTCAACAGTTCCTGTATACCCATTTCCGGCATAAAGATGGCAAGGGGGGAGAGGTTACTGAGTGTTCATCGTCAAGGCGTTGATATATCTTAAATGTAAGGCGGTAACGAGTGGCACCATACATAGCGACGAGACGTAAGGGCGGTACTCGTGCTTCTTTGCTTCTAATGTGTTGCGCTTATTTTGTTGTAAACGCTAAGCCCGAGACATTTCACCATTGCCAGCATTGGAGCGTTTACTAAAGTAAATTTTGAGTGGCTAATTTCCAAAAAATTATAGACCTATATCACTCCTATGAATCCACCCCACGAATCGCTTCGTGATGCATAGGAGCATTGCTAATGCCCCCACCTTGTCAGCGCTGTGCCGCTACCCGCCTGATCAATCTCGATACCGCTCAACGCATTGGTGTTGTCAGCGGGTGCGTAGTGGGTGGTGCGATAGGCGCCTTACGTGCGACGGCGGTGACCCAACCGCTTTTTCTGGCAACGGCGCGTTTTCCACTCGCTAAACTCCCAGCCGCCATGATCGGCGCGGTTACCGGTGGCCAGTCAGGTATCCGGGTAACGACGTCTCTATTCGCTCAGTGGCTGCCACCCGGTACCGGTACCCCTTGGCTATGCCTTGCCTGTGGGCACACCTTTCGACAGTCCTATCCCCCTTTGGCTGCGGCTCACTGAGTCGCGCCTGTTTGGTTTTTCCTTTTTCTCACCTAATAGCGCTGGCCTTTGTCAGCGCTTTTTTTATGTCTGGAGACTCACTCATGGCTCATCTCGTTGAACAAATGGCTTACGTTGGCACTACCCCTTGGCACGGCCTGGGGCAACAGCTATCCCGTCAACAACCGTTAGAGGTCTGGCAGCAACAGGCCGGTATGAACTGGCACATTGAAGAAGCGCCGGTGCGCTTTATCGCTGAAGGTGCCAGCCACCTGGGCAGCATTCACTCGTTCCCCGAGCAGAAAGTGCTCTACCGCTCGGATACCAAAGCACCGCTCTCGGTGGTATCGCAGCGTTATAAGGTGGTGCAGCCCGAAGAGATACTGGAGTTCTACCGCGATCTCACCGAGTACGCCGGTTATGAGCTGGAAACCGCTGGGGTGCTGAAAGGTGGGCGTAAGTTCTGGGCGTTGGCACGCAGTGGCTTAAGCACGTCGCTGAAAGGCCAGGATGAAGTTAACGACTACCTGCTGTTGGCTACATCATGCGATGGCACCTTGGCCACCATGGCGACGCCGACCACGGTGCGGGTGGTGTGTAACAACACGCTGCAGATTGCCGTGGATGGCACATCGCAAGCGGTGAAGGTTCCCCACCGGTCAGAGTTCGATCCCCGTGCGGTAAAAAGCCAGCTGGGTATTTCTGTTTCCCAATGGAACGACTTCATGTATCGCATGAAGGCCTTGGCGGAACGTAAGATTGATCACCGCGAGGCACAGCAGTATTTTCAGTCGGTACTCTGCGGTATCGATAAGCCGATAGACGACCCTTCCAAGCTGCCTAATTACCGGGCGCTCAACAAGGTACAGAAGCTTTACCACGGTGAAGGCCGCGGCTCCCACCTCGACACGGCCAAAGACACCGCCTGGGGACTTCTCAATGCCGTGACCGAGTACGTGGATCACGACAAGCGTGCGCGTAGTAACGATACCCGCCTGGATTCCGCGTGGTTTGGTCAAGGGGCGCAGCTGAAGCAAGATGCGCTACAAACGGCTCTTGCGCTGGTGAGCTGACATGCTGCTTCTAATCATTTTAGCGCTGATTTTCTTCGTTTTGGTTCTACCCCTCATTGGATAGCGCGATAAGCCCAGTCCCTAACAGGCTGGGCTTTTTGCTTTATACCTGGAGCACACACCATGGCCTCTCTTAGCCACGATTTAGATATTGCCTTAACCCAACTGACCGAACGACTGCTCACCCAGGAGCAAACCTATGCCGAAACCTACGTGATGGCTAAAGGACAGCTGTATCGCACCGAGCTGCACCTACGCCCTGTCCCTCCCAGTGAACTCCCTGCCGATTTTTAATAACTATTGAAGGAGCCTTCTCATGGCAACCAACACTAATGTGGTAAATCACGAGTCTGCATCATCTTCACTACAAGCGGTTCCTGCAGTACCTCCTAACCTTACGGAAAGCACTGCCATCATCCAGGTGATTGAGCGTGCCGCGCTCAACCCGGACGTCGATATCGATAAGATGGAGCGCTTACTACAGATGCAGGAGCGGGTGATGGACCGCCAGGCCATGATGGCCTACAGCGCGGCCATGGCAGCGATGCAGACCGAGCTTCCCAGCATTGAAGAGCGTGGGCAAACCAACAATGGCTGCTATGCCACCTTGGAGGATATCGTCGATACCTTGCGCCCCATCATGCAAAAACATGGCTTTGCAGTGAGCTTTCGTATTCAAACCCAGGAGCGCGGTATTCAAATCACCGGTGTACTGATGCATAAGGATGGCCACCGCGAAGAAACCAGCATGCTGCTCCCCGCCGATATCAGTGGTAACAAAAATGCCGTACAGGCGTTTGGCTCATCTACCAGCTATGGGAAGCGCTACGTACTCTGCGCACTACTCAATATCACTACACGGGGACAAGACGATAACGGCAAGAACAGTACCAAAGCTACTATCAAACTAGTGACACCCTTTCAGGCGGGACAGATCCAGCGGCTGATCAGTCAATGCCCTGCCACCACGCAGGAGTGGTTCAGCGGCAAATACGGGGCAGCCGTGCAAGTGCCCAAGGGTGACTTCGACAAGCTACGCGCCTCACTCTCCAAGCGGGCGGTTAAGTAACCGATTTTCTACCCCCTCTTGCAGGAGGCTTCTATGCAAGTACTTAACATGGAGCAAGGCACGCCCGAATGGCTGGCGGCGCGATTAGGGCGCGTCACCATGTCGGAACTCAAGACCTTATTGGTTAACGGCAAAGGCCCCGGTGGTCTGGGTACCGGAGCCATTACCTACATGCACCAGTTGATCGGCGAACGCATTACCGGTGAGCTCGCCGAGCCGTTCCAAGGGAATATGCACACCCGCCGTGGTCAAACGCTGGAAGGCGTTGCGCGTGCGCTCTATTGCAAGGCCACTGGCGAACCGCAACCACGTGAAGTAGGCATTATTCTCAACCACAACGTGGGGTACTCCCCCGATAGCTTAGTAGGCGCTAACGGCCTGCTGGAAATCAAAACCAAGCTACCTAAGTTCCAAATCGAGGTACTGCTGAATGGAGAAATACCTGATGAGCACGTGCCCCAGTGCCAGGGCGGGCTATGGGTCAGCGAGCGGGAATGGATCGACTTTGTGAGCTATTGGCCGGGTATGCCGTTGTTCATCAAGCGCACGTATCGCGACAACATCATGATCCGCACCATTGCTGAACGGGTCGAAGCTTTCCATGAAGAGATGGAGCGACGCATGAGCCAAGTGATGGCTGCGTGACGGAACCCTTACCTCAATATTAAACACGCTATCTAATGACGTAGATGCTGGGGCCACCACCCCGGCGTTTTTTATTTTTTGGAGGTCATCATGCCCCATAGCAAACTCAAAGCCGGTGAAGTGGCAGGCACTTATCACGTCACCTCCCCGGTCACCGAAACCGACATCATCACCATGGCCAAAGGCTTTGCAAGACGAAAGCTCGCCAGAGGCTGCAAGATCACCCAGCCCTCACAGGCTTTCGAGCACCTGCGGCTACTGCTCCAGGACTATGAGCACGAGGTATTCAGCGTCCTGTTTCTCGACACACAGCACCGCGTAATACGCTTTGAGGAAATGTTTCGGGGTACTATCGACACTGCCAGCGTCTACCCGCGTGAGGTGCTGAAGGCGGCGCTAGTCTACAACGCAGCTGCGGTGATACTGGTACACAACCACCCTAGCGGGGATCCTGAGCCCAGCGACTCAGATAGGCGAATCACTGAGCGCCTGAAGGAAGTCCTGGGGCTGATGGATATCAAGGTGATTGATCACGTAGTGGTGGGAAGCGATGGCTGTCAGTCATTTGCTGAGATGGGGTATCTGTAACTGATTAACTCTAAATATATAAATATAGCGCCGCTCTTAGGGAGCGGAACCCTTCCGTTGAGCTGTTTTTTTTTGGTTAATATTCATAGCCGACAAGAAGTCTTTTGCCTGCTTTGGGACACTCATCTTGAGCGCCGTATTTATCGCCATTGGTTTAATCGTTGATGGCATTCGCTTTCCGGTAGCCTGGCACCTGCTTTTAGCATCGATTCCAAAGCGTTGGCCAGTTGGCTTGGCGGAAGAAGGGCATGAGTTTCTAGTTCATCTAATATCCAAAGTACACCACGAACCTCTAGTTTGCTTTGTTGTCCTGATTTCCTGAGCGCGCCGTCATTGGTCAGCAGCGTCCAGCCTCTTTCTTTTGCAAGGAAGTAGCACGACACATCCGCGAGCGAGGAGTTACCTAATGTTTGGCGTAGCGTAAAAAGCGTTGCAACTTCTTCACCATTGAATGTCTCCACCACAAGGCCTAATCCCGTTAACTCTTGACCAGGGGGCTGTTTTAGCTCCCGCCACACAAAGTCGGTGGTTACGAACTGGTGAGGTAGGGCAAACACGGTTTCAAGCAGGCCACTGCGGTGTAGATCGATCCAGATATTAGTATCAGAGACAAGAATTTTCGCTGACATGCTCACTGTCACCTGCCTGTCCGTTTGCCATAATTTCCTCAATCTCGCCGAGGCTTACACTGAGTAACTCCGCTGCTCTTGAAGGAGTAACCAGTCCTTCAGCCAGCGCCCTGTAAACCAATTGCTTCAGGCGATAGGATTTTTCAGGCTCTTGTCGACCAGGTTCACTTTTTCGAAAACCCTTCATCGACCACAGGCGAAAAGTGTTCTGATATAAGCTCGAACTAACGATATCCAGGTCATATAACCGGCGCAAAGTGGCTTGAATAGAAATACCCCACTCCTCCTTGGCCAAAAGAAACTCTTGGAACAGCACCCGTTTGCGGTGCTCACCAAAGGTGACGCGCACTTGATTTGCAGGGAAGAGAAACGCCCCAGCAAAGCGGTGGCACCAGTTTTCTTCATCCCGAGTGCCATGAAGCGCCTCAGGCAATGACATAACCAAATGTCCCAGCTCATGGGCGAGATTAAAACGCTGACGTTCACCAGGACGCTCAGTATTACTGACAATAACGGCATCCGCGCCATCGTTGACGAGGGCGCAAAGCCCATCAAATTTCTCATGGGCCTGAAGGCTGACGACTTTAATGCCATTTTCTTCCAGGGTTTCAGTCAGATTGGCAATGGGGTTTAGCCCAAGCTGCCATTCTTCGCGCAGTTTATTAGCTGCCTGTTCAACCCCATCGATATTGGATACGGAAAAACGCTGATGCCATTTGGAAAATTCACTAGGTGATTGGTCGGTTTGGAACAGGCTCTCTGCCGCTAAATAGCGCTCAAGGTGCTCACGCACTTGTTCTTTGACGGCTTCTTGCTGGCGTTTTCCGAAGGCAGAGTGCTTACGGAAGTCTACTTTTCCCAGCTCCACGGCGTCGGAACGGAAAAAATACTCAGGGTTAACCCCAAGCGCGTCCGCCAGTTGGATCAAGCGAGTCGAATTGGGCGCGTCCTTGCCCTGTTCATATTTCGACAGAGCTTGCTTGGTTATGCCCCCCAGCAGATCAGCTACCTGCTGCAAGGTCATATTCTTGAGGACACGCGCACGATGTATACGATCATGCAGCATGACTTTCTACCTTGTTTTAAGGTGAGTTAAGTTGACAATATGGTGACTGGGTTGGCACCTGTCAACCGGATATGTAGATTTAGACATAGGAATACTACATGTAGTGGTTCTCTTCTTGGAACACTACTACAAGGGAGTCAGGGAAGATGACATGAAGGAAGGATTCCCAGCCAAGGTTGCCGCCTTGGATAGGAGGACGCAAAAGAGCAGGACTTAGCATGGCGGTCCTGTTCTCTTAGCGAGTTGCCATATTCGATAGCATGGCGAAGGTTAATCTTTGCCTGGCTAAAGGTCAACGCCGCGAAGTTTTTAAGGCCGTGATGGTAGATGGAGGTGATCTATGGGCGTTATTCACGACGACTACGAGATCATTTATCGGCCTTACATCCGTAAGAACGGGAAGATTATTCGGCCTAAAAACGGCAAGGTGTTCCCGATCAAGGTTCGTAAGAAGAAGTAAGCGATATGGAGGGGGCAATCCCCTCCATTTTCCGTTTACAAGATTCTTGGTTTTTCTGCACCGCAGAGGCCCCTTACTGGAGCGGGTTTTGCGCTAAGGGGTTGGCTATTTCCCTACTACTTCATCAATCGCCACGCGCACTTCCTTCGGATCACCCTTCTCAATAGTGGCCATCACAAAGACAGCCTTACCATCGGAAGCCTTTGCCCATTGTTGGCCGATAAGATTCTTCTCGCGTGAATCGCGGTTTTCCTCGGGTGTGCGATCTTTGCCCTTGTATTCCACGACAAGCAGACGGCCATCGTCGACCAGGGCGACAAAGTCTGGATAGAATTTATCGGTGGAGGTCGGCAGCGAGAACGAATTTGGGTGCTTGCTGACGTTACGCGTCCAGTATTTTACCCTCGGGTGCGAATCGATCATAAAAGCACACTGCTCTTCCTCGCCATTGACCTTTTTGGAATCAAAGACGGGCACGTCGTCAGGCCCCATGAAGTGTTTTTTGAACCGGTAAGCACCGCGATATTTCTGAATTCCCGCATACATCTCATCGAAGAAGGTAAAGCCTTGGTTAAAGGAAACCTCAATATGGGCATCAGGCCCGAACAGGTTGGCTTGGTAGACCTTCTCGCGTTCCGACTGGCGGAAGCCATGAATTTTTTCAGACAGCTTGCGAGCGAGAATAAATTTACAGCGCATCAGTTGCGACAAGCTTAGCTCGCGGTCACGTGTTAGGTAGGTCACGACGTCACTTAGCCAGGCCAGTAATTCAGCTTGGCTCAGCCACGGTGTCCGTATTTTGCGATCCAACCATTGCACGAGGCTGGTTGGCGTCCAGTCGTCAACTTCGACGTTCATGGTGAGCTGCTCAGCGGCATCGCCAGAGCCAATGGTGACGCGGTTGCCGTCCAAATCAATTTCAAACGTATTCGTGGTATCCACGATACTGAATTCGGACGCTTCCAGGCGAGCAGGGTGGTCAGCAAGCGACCACTCATGTTGCTCCATGAGAATGTCCGGGTCTCCAAATACCAGCTCTCCCTGCACGTAGGCCATTAAGCGGGGCAGCGTGAAGGTTTCTCCCTTCTGTGATGGCGGTATCTCGTGCTGGTATTTAGCGTGGTGCTCGTTGATGCTTTGTTGAAGCTGAGGCTTAAACGATTCAGGGGCATAGCTGATCAATGTGTCGGCTTCTTCGGGCTTGAGAAAGCCCTTTACTTCCACGTGGCTCTTGCCGCTCTCATCAAAAGTCACTTGTACTTTCGACGGCACCGCCGTGTTCATCTTGCTGGCTTCTTCCTGGCTGGCCTGAATGGCGACTTTCATCGTCGGAATGGGCCGAGGCTGTCGTCCAAACAACCCATCATTAAGGCCGAGCTGTTCGGCTTCGATATTGTCCTCTGCCTCGCTCTCCTCAAAGCCCATATCAATGAGCTTATCGCGAAGGCTGTGGGCCGCCTCAGAAAAATGCTTAGAGACCAGCTTAGCGTAGGATTTATTAAGCGCTTTCTCTTTACGTTTCTGAGCGTAAGGCATGCGAAGCACACGGCCCAGGAGCTGTTCGGCGTCGGTGGAGCTGCGAATATTAGCCACCGAGCAGAAAACATACGCGAAAGAGCAGTCCCAGCCTTCCTTGAGTGCTTCGATTGTGATGACGTACTCGATAGGGCAATCAGGCTTGAATAGGTTGATGCCGTCTAATTCGCGTTGCGCGCCAGTAGCCACGGCGATTTTACTTGGATCAATATTCTCATTGTCGATCAGGTGCTGCTTCAGCACCTCCACGGTGACTTCTTCGCCTTTTTTTTGTGCCTGAAAGAGCACGATAGGGCGAATATAAGCTTCTCGGTCGCGTTCAGCATGCTCTTGTAGCTCGGCGCGCTTCAAAATGGCCGAGTTAACCGCCCCTTGCCAGGTCTCAGCTTCATCCAGCACCACGGGCATTTTGATCATCTCTTCATCTTTCAGCTCCTGGGCAGTCACGGAGTGAAGTAGATTATTAAACCCCTTGGGCGTGGCGGTGAATTCGATGAGCGCGGTCGGGTTGATACGCTCATAAACTTCTTGGCTGAGCTTGGAGCCGGCCTTATGAGCTTCATCCATAATGACCAGCGGCTGGTGAAGATGCATCAGGTTAGCGAAGCTGAATTTGATATTGCCCTTCTCAGTGCGCTCTAGCTCTGGCGTTTGAGGCGGAACCGCTGAGAAGTGTGGCTCCATCTCCTCGTTATGCGCATAGACTTTGCGCCCATCGGTATTGCTTACGCGCAGCGTTTGTACCGTGCCGACGACCACACAGAGATTGGAGCGTAGGTCATGCGGTTTGATTTGAGTAAAATCGCCAATATCAAAGATTCGCACGCGCCCACCAAACGCCTCGTCCAGCGCTTTTCGGTAGGGGTGGCGGGGGTTCTTAAGAGCCTCAGCCGTTTGCGTACGAATGGTGTTTGTGGGCACAAGCCACAGCACCAAGGGGAAGTCCTTCTCTACCCAAGCATCTTTGGCTATGCCAATTGAGTGAGCGGCGAGAATCGTCTTACCGCCTCCGGTGGGTAAGCGTAGGCATAAATAGGGCGTATCAGGTAGCGTTTTTATCGGCGTGTATTTCGCAGGATAACCCCGAAGCCGTGCCGCTATTTCAGGCTTTTCGGTAATTTTTTTGTACGCCTCTTGCGGGCCAATCACCCGCGCCTCTTCCAGGTAGGTTTTCAGCGTATCAAGCGAGGCGTGTTGGTAATCCTTTAACTTCATGTGCGCGCCTTAACATCGTAAGGGGTTTGCTTGAACTCGATCTGCTCGGCGTCAAGCGTTGCTTCTGACAGCATGGTGCGCTCGCCATAAATGGTCATGGGGCCTTCAAAATCCCCCTGCGCAGCGCGAATCACGGCTAACGTCTTCCGAGTTAGTACGTTTCCATTGGCAGCAGCTTTGTCTCCAAGAATGCCGTTGTATAGGAGGGCATAACCATGGCCATTATGGCTGCCAAGAAACGGCGTTTGATCATTCTGCTTCGACCACGAGGTACTCGTCTCTGTAAACCAGATATGGGCTGCCAAGACTGGGAATTTGATGTCGGGCTGAATTTGGCCACCTTCCGTAAAAACGGGTGGGCCAAGCTTATAAAAACGGAAGCCACCGCCGCCTTGCCAATTCTGCGCTTCAGAAATGCCGCCTTGCTCACCATCAATGACTTGTTTGAGCCTGGGAACACAGTGTGTGACGGCGTGCTCGCCCATTTCGATGCCGATATATCCACGGCCCATTTTGTGCGCCACGGCAGCTGTTGTGGCTGATCCCAGAAAACTGTCAAGCACTAGATCCCCAGGATTGGTGGCGATCTGTAAAACGCGCTGAATTAGTCGCTCAGGCTTTGGTGTATCGAAAGCATTTGTATGTCCGAAAAGCACATTAATTTCTTTTTTGGCTTCTTGGTTGTTGCCGACCTCTTTATTGGTCCACCAACTCCAGGATTTAACTCCTTTGGCTTCTGAAAGGTAGTTTTTTATTCGTGGCCTAGCCTTGCCATTTTTTCCAAACCACATACGGCCTTCAGCAAGGAAGCGTTTAAAATTTTCTTCGATATTTCCCCAGCATCTGCCTTGCGGAGGAGTGTATTTCTCTCCTGCTGGGGTAGTGATTTCGTACATTTGGTTCGGTCGATACCCTTGCGCCGTAAAATCAGTTGATACCCATGGCCCATGGGGGTCATTGTCTGGGTTTTTATATGCTTTGGCTTGTTCGTCTGTGAGTTTGATTTCATTAAAATTATTGCGGGCGCGCTGGGAGCCATAGACTAAAATATGGTCATGCGCATCTCCCATGTGGATACGGCTGTCAGGCGACGTTCTCTTCTGCCACAGTGCATTCACAATAAAGTTTTTTCTGCCAAAAACCTCGTCTAGCATCACTTTCATGTAGTGAGCTTCATCATCATCAATGCTAACCCAAATCGACCCATCCTCAGCTAGCAGCTCACGCAATAGCTCCAAGCGAGGCCACATCATCGCTAGCCATTTGGAATGCTCCAGGTTGTCGTCGTAGTGCTCGAAAGCGGAGCCAGTATTGTAGGGTGGGTCGATATAGATGCACTTAACCTGCCCGGCGTAATAGGGCAGTAGTGCCTTGAGGGCGTCGAGGTTATCGCCCTGGATGAGCATGTTTCCTGAATTCTGGTCACCATAGCCAAGCTCGGGCGCTTCCTCCATCAAGCGATAGGGCACCTTTTCAGCGGCGCGCACGTCTTCGTCTCGGGTCAACCATCGCAGTATGGGCATGTACTCGTGTGTTCCTTAGCAGCGTGTGACTTGGGCTGGGCTTTTGGCCACATAATACCCTTTGTAGAGGGCAACTTCTAAAGCGGTCGGTTTGCCCTGGTTAGCAAGCAAGAATAAATGGCTGCGTGGATAACAGGAAAAAATGGGTCTATAATCTGCTTTACCGAATCGGCGCCTTGGAGGCAATCGTGAGCCAAAAAGAAACGAACAGAGAAGAACTATGCCGCTTTATCTGCCAGCAGCTATCTCGTCCTGATTTAAATCAGTTGCTTGAAAGCATCGAAGCAGCTTTTAAGAAGAGCGATACCTTTCTCAAAGAGACCTTCAAGCATGTACCACTGCCTGGCCCTGGGCCGCAGTTACATCATTACACGGTGCAAGAGGCGCTTCTAGGTTTGCAGGCTGGCGAAAGCTTTGAGGTGAGCAACTATCCTACTCAACCAGCAGGCGGTCACTTTGCGCTAATTCGTGCTGGTTCGTTACAAATTACTACGAGTGTCATGACGCAAGACAAGGCACAGCCCACTTCGGCTAAATACCGGCGCGAGTTCAGCGCTATTAACGAAAGGCTGGAAAATCAGCATCCTGACCTATTTCAGTCGTTGACCCCGCCCCTTGGTCCGAATGACGACTCGTTGCATGCTTTATTGCTGCCCTATACAGCTAAATGGACAGAAAGCGATCACAGCTCCACTTTGGGTGTAGTGTTGGCCGTTCCATTTAGTGATCCAAGCGCAGGGTTCCATTTGCGAATTAGCACTGATGAGCTTTTACAGTATTACGACGAAATAGATGGTATCGGCGATGTTGCTTATCCGAAGCTGCGTGCTAGCATGCGTCGCGATGAAGGTCGAGACCAAAACGAAGGCGGAAGCGAGTGACATGAGAACAGGGGTTGATGGATTTCAAGGCCAGCGGCTGAGCCAGTTGCGTATGGCCCAAAATTTGACCCTCGCGGAGCTGGGAGAGCAAATTGAACGCTCTTCCAGCACGATTTCGGCATGGGAAAAAGGTGCCCAGCTACCTGAGGCTGAGTCCTTTGATCGCCTTTGCCACGTGTTCAATGTTTCACGAATGTGGTTTCTCAAGCCAATACCGCTAGCTTTCCAGGGGGAACAGCGCCCTCATTTTTTCCGCTCTCAAGCATCTGCTCATAAACAGGCCCGTGAGCGGTCGCAGTTGTATTTAGCATGGCTTCAAGAGATTTCAGACTTCTTTCAGGATGCAATGGAGTGGCCTGAGATCAATGTGCCTATGCTTGATGCCGATGACTGCCGCCTGATCAGTGATGAAGAAATAGAAGATATCGCGCGCGAATGCCGCGAGGTTTGGAATCTCGGCACTGCCCCTATTCCGAATGTTATCCAAGTAATGGAAAATGCTGGGATCATTTGTACTCGTGCGACCCTGGGGCATGTCAAAATGGATGGCGTTTCCCATGTCTCCATTTTGGATGGTCGACCCTATGTGCTGATCGCTGAAGACAAAGCGAATGCGATTCGCAACCGCTTCGACGCAGCGCATGAACTTGGGCACCTAGTACTACACTCGAAAATTCCGGCTTCGCAATATGCGAAAAATGAGCTCTATAACCTTTTAGAAGGGCAGGCACACCGTTTTGCCAGCGCCTTCCTGATGCCTCCCGAGAGCTTTGCGCAGGAGGTTGTATGGCCAACGCTTGATAACTTGCTCTCGCTTAAATCTCGCTGGAAAGTTTCTGTGGCCTCAATGATCGTACGCTGTCGCGATCTATTACTGCTGACGGACCAGCTTGAATTAAGACTTTGGAAAGGACGCTCTGCACGTAAATGGACGAAGGGTGAGCCGGGCGATGATACCTTCGCTTTCGAGCAGCCCAAGCTCATGATGCGCGGCGCTCATTTGTTGGTAGATAACGGCATCTTCGAACGCACTGAGTTGGCGTATCAGATTGGGTTGCCGCCAGAAACCATTGAGATGCTTTGTAGCTTACGCCCTGGCTACCTGAGTGTTCAGCCAAATGCTGGCGAAAACGTGGTGCCTCTCAAGCTCAAGCACAGTGCCATAAGGTCTGGTCGAGCCACACGAGCAGATGTTCTTCCGTTTCAGAAATAGCATTATGCAAGTAAGCTTCCCTTTCTAAGTGTTGGGTCTCGCACCATGCTCGATGTCAAAGTCATCGATTTCATGAATGCAATGACGCTGGTTCACTTCTCATCCTTATCCCCTTGATGACAACCGGAATGGCGATGCATCAGGAAATGCATTCCAAGACAGAGTGCCAGGGGAAGCATCAGCCAGGCTCCAGTGCTTAGTGACTGACCGCGCCACATCAGAAAGATCATGGCCACTCCCATCATTACTAAGCAAGCAGTCATCATCCAGTGGTGAATGCGGTTCATTTTGAGCCTCCTTGAGGGTTGTTTGTGGCGAAGCGTCGCTTGAGTAGCAGCGAGTTGCCAATGACGGAGAGAGAGCTTGCCGTCATAGCGATGACACCGATCATGGGGTGCAGCAGGCCAATAGCGGCGATGGGAATGGCTGCGATGTTGTAGGCGCTGGCCCAGATAAGGTTCTGTACGATCTTGCCGTAGGTGGCGCGGGATAGGAGCATGGCATCGACCACGGCGGTCAGCTCGCCGCGCACCAGGGTCACGTCCGCTGCCTCAATGGCAACGTCTGCCCCGGCCCCGATGGCGATGCCCACGTTGGCTTGAGTAAGAGCAGGGGCGTCGTTAATACCGTCACCGACCATGGCCACGTGGTTACCGTGCTTCTCCTGTAGCGCGCGGATGGCCTCGACCTTGCCCTCTGGCAGTACGCCAGCCTGAACCTCATCGATGCCAACCTCGTCGGCTACGGCGCGGGCGGCCCGCTCGTTGTCACCAGTGATCATTACCACGTGTATGCCGAGCTGGTGCATGCCGCGAATAGCTTCGATCGACTCCTTTTTGAGGGTATCGGCGACCGCCACGATGCCTATGGCTTGGCCGTCGGCGGCAACGATGACAGCGGTACGTCCTTTACCTTCGAGTCCCTGCATGGCCTCATCAAGCGCTTCCAGACCTAGTATGCCCTCTTCCTCCAGGAGTAGGCGATTACCGATCAGTACGTGCGTCTCATCGACCTTGCCGGAGACGCCACGGGCACCGGTGGAACGAAACTCGCTGACATCACTGGGCTTGACGCCGCGCTCGCCGGCACCCTCCACGATGGCGCGAGCTATGGGATGTTCCGAGGCGTTTTCGACACTGGCTGCAAGCGTCAACAGCTTGGTTTCATCGACACCTTCGGCGGTAACCACTTCGGTCAGCTTCGGCTCGCCGCGGGTAATGGTTCCGGTCTTGTCGAGCACGATGACTTTGACGTCTTTGAAAGTCTGTATTGCCTCCCCGGAGCGGATCAGGATGCCGCGCTCGGCGCCGATCCCTGAACCCACCATCAGCGCCGTAGGGGTGGCCAGGCCCAAGGCGCAGGGGCAGGCGATGACCAGCACAGCCACAGCGGCGAGTATGGCCAGCACAGGGGTTGCGGCCTCGGGGTTCACCCAGGGTAGGAAGTTCGCGCCCCAGTCGAGGATCGGGCGCATGACGTCTGGAACCAGCAGCCACACAACCAGGCTGGCGAGGGCGATGAACAGCACTGCCGGTACGAAGCGGCCGGTCATGCGGTCGGCGAACTCCTGTATGGGTACCCGTGAGCCCTGGGCCTGGTCGATCAGACGTACCACCTGGGCGAGGAAGGTGTCACCGCCGACGCGAGTCGCCTTGACCCGCAGCCTCCCCTCCTTGTTGATAGTCGCGCCGATCACGCTGTCGCCGGAACTCTTGTAGACGGGTATAGACTCGCCGGTAGCGATGGACTCGTCGAGGTGGCTCTCGCCCTCGACGATTTCGCCGTCGGTGGGTATCTTGTCGCCGGGACGCACAATCATGATGTCGCCGAGAGCCAACTCCTTCACCGTTACCTCGACCTCCTCACCGTCGCGCTCTACCCGTGCCGTCTTGGCGCCCAGGGTCATCAGGCGGCGGATGGCCTGGGATGCACGCCCCTTGGCCAGTGCCTCCAAGTAGCGGCCCAACAGATGGAACGTCATGATGGTGGCGGCCATTTCGATGAACGATGTCATTGGAGTAATGAAGCCGACTAGACCGATCAGGTAGGGGGGCAGGCTACCCATTGAGATCAGCACGTCCATGTTGAAAGTGCCATTCTTTAACGACCGCCAGGTCGACTTATGGGTGGCAATACCGCCAAAAAGGAACACCACCGGAAACGCGAGTAGAGCGACAATGGCCAGATAGCCTGGGATCGGTTGCCAGAACATGTGCGGCATCATCAGCAGCATGATCAGGGTGGTGGGAACAGCAGCGATGATCAGGCGCTTGCGGGCCTGAGAGAGATAGGCTTCTTCAATTTCAGCATCTCCGTTGGTATCCTCCGCCTGGTCGGTCTGGACGGCCGCCACGTCGTATCCGGCGCCTTCCACGGCACTTTTGAGAGCATCGCCATCAGGGCCGTCGGCGGTGACGCTCACTGACACTCGATGGTTTGCAATATTGGTGTCAATCGACTCGATGCCTTCCAGGCGCTCGAGCGTCTTACGGACAATACCGGCGCAGTGATCCGAGCCCATGCCCGGTACGGTCAGGCGGATCTGCTGCTTGCCGGTACCGCCGCTGACGGCAGCCACATCGTAGCCAGCTCCCTCGACGGCTTTCTTTAGGGAGGTGCCATCGGGCCCACCCTCATCGAGAGTCACGCTGACATGATGGTTGGCGATATTGGTCTGGATCTCGTCTACGCCATCAAGGCGCTCAAGCGTCTTGCGTACGATCCCTGCACAGTGGTCGCTGCCCATGCCAGGGACCGTCAGAGTGACCGTGGTTGTTGGGTTTTTCTCTCTCTTGTCGTCTCTTTCTTGAGCATCTGCCATAGACTTTCTCCTTCATGCGCAGTCCCACCCACACGCTTATTAACTGCCGGAAGTCGCATGTCCCACGTTACTTGCCCGAAGTGAATAGGTATTTGATCAGTGCAGCGATGGCGAGTATTACCAGCACCAGGATGGCGATGTGCATGAGCCAGCCGACAGCTCCCATATGACTCATCATGAAGTTCATGTGCTCTGACATCATTATTAAGCGCCTCCAGAAAGCAAAAGTTAGTCGTCAGGTGGGCATTTTGTCAGGCGTTTCAGTGATGGGCGTCATGATCCTCGGGATCGACATCATTATCAGATGGTGTCTGCTCAAGTTGCTGGCGCTGCTCGTCGCTCATCAGGTCATGCATGGCATTTCGCATGCGCACCATCTCGGCCATCATTTCGCCGTGCAATTCGGCCATGCTCGCATGGCGTTCCTGCACGGCGGCTGGGTCGGGGCGATCCTGTTGCATCTCGGCCATCAGGTCATCGCGCAGGTTCATCATCCGACCCATGCGCTCGAACTGGGCGGGGCGGTGCTCCTGCATCAGCTCACGCATCTCGCTGCGTTGCTCATCGTCGAGCATTGACATCATGCCCATACCCTCGGCCATCATCGGGCAGGGCATCATGCCGCCACCCATCATTTCCCCCATCATGCCAGGCCCCATACCGCCTTGGCCGTCACCTATCGTTCCTCCCATCATGGAGCGTCCTTGGCCCGCTTGGTCACCCATCATCCCCTGGGCGAAAGCAACGCCTGTACCACTGGCTGAGAGGGCCAGGGTGAGTCCGAAGGCGAGAGTGAGTTTGCGAATATCCATGGTCGTTCTCCTTAGCGACAGGCCCATATTAGGCCCAGATGTCGAAGGCCTATATCAAAGGCCGATGCCTGAAGTATTGAGGATATGTGTAGCACCTAGGTCAATTCTCAATATGGCATTCAGGCATGCCTAAGGCATATCTGAACGTTAAATAAGGCAATTTATTGACCTGTATCAATTTTGGAGATTCGGCAACTTGCCAGCTGCACTTGGGTTGCGTGTATCTATGGAGCCATGAAATACTCTTATTATTCTCCACTCGACAGTGATTATTTCTTTCTCATGACTCGCCACTCATTTAAATGGTTGCTTTGTTTGCTGCTGGGCCTTGCCTTGGCGCAGCCAATGACGGTAGTGGCTATTGATCATCATGAAAATGAGCACTGTTTGTTCACTGAAACTGTTCCAATTAGTGAAGCGATCGAGAATACTGGATCGGATAGCAGCCACCATCACGATGACTCTCATACGTCCGAGTGCTGTATGCCTTGTGGCCAGTGTACGGCGAATCTAGCGCTACTTATCGAAGACGTAGCCTTCCCCGCTTCGACCTTGCCTCGTTACCTAGTCAACTGGTTACCAGCTCCACGCGTGCCTTTTGACCGGCCTCCTCGCGTTTAAAAATTCATCGATGAACATTCCGCTCGTTTGTGGCGGACCAAGATGATTTTTTTAATTTCGAGGAATATCCATGAAACGTCGCGAATTTCTTCGCTATACCACTCTGGGTGGTATAGCCCTCTCTGGGTCTGGCCTATTGGTCCACGCTTTGGCCGGACGACATACCGAGACGTTACCAACAGCTCTGTTAGATAACACTAGCATCCCTGCAGGACGACCCCTTCAACCACTGCCCCGGATTGCAAACTTGAGTGATCAGGTTGGACGCTTTCAAAGTGTGTTAACCCCAGCTGCCCATGCGGTGCCAGTGAGCGATGGGCTTGAGGCAAAGTTGTGGCTCTACAACGGCAAAGTGTTGCCATTGATTGAGGTGCGCGAGGGGGATGAGTTAGACATTACGCTGATAAACGAGCTTGAGCACGAAACTACGCTGCACTGGCATGGGGTGCCCGTGCCACAGACGGAAGATGGGGCTCCCTGGGAAGCCGTATTGCCAGGCAAGCCAAGACATTATCGTTATGTTCTTCATAAGGGGAGTGCAGGATTACACTGGTTCCATCCCCACCCACATGAGGGTACTGCGCGACAGGTAGCTCATGGTTTAGCAGGTGCATTATTGGTCAGACCTCGGCTTGACGACTTACCCATGGAGGTGAAGGAACACCTGCTAGTGGTCAGCGACCTGCGCCTGAATTTGGATGGCGAAGTGGCACCCCATACCAGCGAAGATTGGATGAATGGACGCGAGGGGGAGCTTCTGTTGGTCAACGGCCAACGCGAGCCACGCCTCGATGTTGCACCCGGCAGCACCTTACGGCTGCGACTGGTCAATGCCTGTGCTGGCCGGTACTTGCGTTTACGCCTGGACGAACATGAGCTTTCCCTGATTGGCACCGATGGTGGTTTGCTTGAGCGGCCACAGCCGCTCAGCGAACTGCTGCTCACTCCAGGTGAGCGGGCCGATCTGCTAGTACGCATCAGCGAGAAAGCAGAAAAGAGTTTTGAACTGGCGAGTCATCCCTATACACGTGGTTGGATGGGAGCTAAGCCCACACATCTGGACGAGATTGCTCCGCTATTATCGATTCATACCCTAAATACTGGCGTATACCCCGCCGTCGCGTTACCTGACCCCTTGTCCCATATCGAACCCCTGGGCGAACCAGTGGTGAGACGTCAAGTGGAACTGACCGAGGTGATGCCAGACCATGACAATCACGGTGCGGTGAATGGCGATCCGCATGCCGGCCACGGCGGCAGTGACAGCCATCACGGAACCCATGGGCCGGGGCATGGGGCGAGTCACGCTAGCGACGATGATAGAGCGGTTCGACCCAAGGTGGATTTTCTGATCAACGGCCGTGCCTTTGCCATGAACGACGTCCTGTTTGAGGGGCAGGTTGGCGAGGTAGAGGAGTGGGAAGTCTTCAATAACTCCCATATGGATCACCCCTTCCATGTGCATGGCACCCACTTTCAGGTGATCGCTACCCGCGATGCTGACAGGGAATGGCGAGACGCGCCCTGGCTGGCCTGGAAGGACACCGTCAACCTGGCTCCTTATCAGCGTCTCAGGCTGCGCATGGTGTTCCTCAAGCCCGGCGATTGGCTGTTCCACTGCCACATCATCGAACACGAAGAGCTAGGCATGATGGCAACGATCCGTGTGAGTTGAGCTTGCCTTGCCTTGCCTTGCCTTGCCTTGCCTTGCCTTGCCTTGTTTTGCTTTGGCGTTGCGCGTTGGCTTTGCGTGGTGCTTGTCCACCTGACGACTGATAAGGACGTGATGTCATGACCTATTATCGCTGGCCACTCGCCGTGGCCTTCCTGCTTACCTTGCTTTCAGGTTGCTCCCGAGAACCGAGTAGTATCAGTCTTGAGCAACTACGAGAGCAGACCCATATTCACGGCCTGGCCGTCGATCGAGCGGATAGCGAACGACTGTGGTTGGCCACCCACCATGGCTTTTATGCCGTTGGAAGTGATGGAATGGCCCGCCGGATCTCTGAGGAAACCCATGACTTCATGGGTTTTGCTCCTCACCCAGAAGAAGGCGAGACCTTTTTTGCCAGCGGCCACCCGGCCAGGGGGGGGGACCTCGGCGTGGTTAAGTCAAGGGATTCAGGCCGCAACTGGTCGCCATTAGCCACCGGCGTTGACGGCCCGGTAGATTTTCATCAGATGACAATCAGTGAGGCTACTCCCAACGTACTCTATGGAGCTAATGCTGGCCAGCTTCAAATCAGCCAGGATGGTGGTGCCAATTGGCAGATTCGCGCCAAGGCGCCGGCCGGGCTGATTGCCCTGGCCGCCTCGAGCCGTGATCCAGAGCAACTCTATGCCGCCACCCAGACCGGGCTATTGATGAGTCCTGACGGAGGCGAACGATGGCGACAAGTATACCCTGAGCGCCGCCCTACGAGCCTGGTGGTGGCCAGCCAAGGAGAGCTTTACGCCTTCATGATAGGTGTAGGCTTGCTGAGAGTTGAGGAGGGCAGCCGGGATTGGGAGGTAGTCAAGCGCGGCTGGGAAGAGCGCTATCTGATGCACCTGGCGCTGGATCCGCACGACCCACAGCGTTTGGCGGCGGTCGATGACCTCAACCAACTGCTGATCAGTACTAACGGTGGACGCGACTGGTCGCACCTCAAATAAATCGGGAGGTACCCCATGTTGCAATATCCCCAGATTGATCCAGTGGCCATCAGCCTCGGCCCGTTCGCGATTCACTGGTATGGCCTGATGTATGTGGTGGGCTTCGTCGCCGCCTGGTGGCTTGGGCGCCTTAGAGCTAATCGACTCAAGCTAACCCACGATGACATTAGCGACCTGATCTTTTACTCCGCTGTAGGCGTAGTGGTTGGTGGCCGGTTGGGCTATGTCCTGTTCTATGGAATAGAGCAGTTCCTGGCCAACCCCTTATGGCTGTTCAAAGTTTGGGAAGGCGGTATGAGCTTTCATGGTGGGCTGCTCGGGGTGCTGGCGGCGACGCTATGGTTTGCGCGAAAGCATCGGCTCGGCTTCTTTGCCCTAACCGACTTCATCGCACCACTGGTGCCGATCGGGCTTGGTGCAGGGCGAATCGGGAATTTCATCAATCACGAGCTGCCGGGGCGCGTCAGCAACCTGCCCTGGGCGATGCCGTTTCCCCACATGGGCCCAGAGCCACGCCACCCCTCTGCGCTTTATGAATTCGCCCTGGAAGGGGTGGTGCTGTTCGTGCTGCTGTGGTGGTTTTCCGCTGAGCCGCGGCGGCGAGGGCTAATCTCTGGTCTTTTTTTGCTGCTGTACGGCGTGTTTCGCTTCACGGTTGAATTCGTGAGGTTGCCGGATGAACACATCGGCTTCCTCGCGTTTGGCTGGGTCACCATGGGCATGCTGCTGACTGCCCCGATGATACTGGTTGGCATGGCGCTGATCACCTGGTCGCGCCAACAGCCGGTGGATAATCATAGCCAACCCGGTTCATACCTGTGCCGCCGAGAGAAGAAGACACAATGATACTAACGCTTAGGTACTCCAACACCATCACTGCCATGACTATTAAAACGGGGCTAGGGGCGTTGCTTATTGCTACGCAGCTGAGCACTTTACCTGTGCTTGCTGAAGAAACGGGGGAGTGGCCGCTGGGCCACTACAGGTTGCCTGAACACGGTGACCTGATTGGTGAGGCCTATACGGTAGTGGTAGGCAACGAGGCGGATACACTCCTCGATATCGCCCGCACCCATAACCTGGGCTACGAGGAAATCCGTCGAGCTAATCCGGATGTCAGCATTTGGGTGCCGGGCGTAGGAACAGAAGTGCTCGTGCCAGCCCAGCACATCCTGCCCGATGCTGATAGGACTGGTATTGTCATTAACATCGCCGAGTTGCGTCTCTATTATTATCCGGAGGTAGGCGAAGGTGAGGTGCCCCGAGTCGAGACTTATCCGATCGGCATTGGTCGAGACGGCTATGACACCCCACTGGGAATTACCACCACTACCATGCGGCTTGAGGATCCTGCCTGGTATCCGCCACGTTCCATGCGTGAAGAAGCGGCGGCGCGTGGCGAATCAGCACCCGCCGTGGTGCCGCCAGGTCCCGATAACCCACTCGGCAAGCATGCCATCCTACTCGATATACCTGGTTATCTAATTCACGGTACCAATGATCCAGACGGCATTGGCATGCGCGCTAGCCGTGGCTGCATACGCATGTTTCCGGAAGATATTAAAGCAATATTCGGTGCTGTGCCTTTAGGCACTCAGGTTAATATCGTCGATCAGCCCATCAAGGTCGGCTGGGACGATGGCACTGCGTTTGTGCAGGTATATCAGTTTCTTGAAGATCAGAATCACGGAATTCAATCACTGCTTGAGACGCAGCCGATGCTCAATCAGTACGTCGTGGATCAATCGGTAAGTTATTCACAACTCCAAGAACTGCTGGAGAGCGCCGACGGACAAGTAGTGCCCATCGAACCGCCAACTCAGGATGAGACTTTAGAAAAACAACCCTTGAGACTGCTTCATGAGGTGGGGCTTTGACGCGCTCATACGGAGGGTACGCTGAGAAAATCCAGCCAAGCTACCCAGATACCCGAATAAAGTCGATATTAATCAAACGTGAAATAGGGCTAGCCTTTCGATGGACTGGTGTATTGGTGTGAGAAAGAAATGAACCATCACGCTATAGCTAAAAATCCAGTGAAGTGAACTGACCCCAAAAAGTTGGACAGTAAAAAACTAAGCGGCCAAGGCCTGATGTCGGTAATGTACCGGACTCAGGCCTTTTAGTTTGGTCTTGATTCGCTCGTGGTTGTAGTAATGGATATGGTGGCAGATACCCGCCTGTAACAGCTCAATGTTGTCGAAGCGGTTCAAATAGAAATATTCAAACTTCAGCGTTCCAAAGAAGAGAGCTTGTTCTTGATATTTAAGTCGATAGACACCAGCACGCCTTCCGGCGTGGCGTTGTGCTTTTCACTCGCTTCGGTGGCCTTGTTCAACTCCGCGCCAATATTGTGCTTAAGGTTTTTGATAGCCCCCCAGCGAGCAACCGGCGGAATATAGAAGGTTTTGTCGTACTCGTCTTCATCATCAGCCAGCTCACGCGCCTGGGCTTCGCTTTTGCCCCTGCTGAGGTAATATTCAACCACCGACTCCTGAGCTTCTTCGAAAGCATCAGAAAGTCGCTTCAAGAACATCATGCCGAAGATGTAATCCTTGTACTTTGACGCATCCATATTGCCGCGCAGAATATCGGCGGCTTCCCATAAGCAGGATTCCAGCTGTTGCAGCGTAACGGTGTGGCTAATTGTTGGTTCCATGTATGGCGATAACCTTGGGCATGGCTGATACATAGCCCCCACAAAATAGTGAGTCGAGTTTAGCGGTGTGGAGGCATGTGGGCAAAGCGATGCTTAGCAACCTTGCTCAATGATCATGATGAGGTCTTCAGTTTCGGCTAGTTCCAAACATTCGTACTCCTAACCCATACTGTTTCGTTTCTGCTTTACAAAAATAAGAGGCACGGTAGAACGCTTTCTCAAAACTGTCCGCATCATTTCGATCAATCCAATAGTGCGGTTTCTTAGGCACATGAACCCACGGTTCCTGAGGGTTCCAAACAGCCCCTAGCGCGCTGTACCAAGCACGCGACACCCGGTTGACTAGATTCTCATTGGGAGAGCATGCCTTACCTAGCAAGTGATAAACATCTCGGTTGAGTAGGAAAAAGAAGTGGTAGTGCGGCTTGCCGTTGCAGCCTATCTCTCGGCACCAAACATAGCGCACCTTGGTAGCAGGCACCCAGCCACTCATACGCTTTTGTTGTCGGTCGTGTTTGATGATGGCTTTAAAGGAAGCAATAAACCGTTTAATCAATCGCTTGTGGTCTTCTAGCGTCATTCTGTCGCTTATTTCCGTAGGGATGCTCGGTTCAATTCGAAAGGCCATAACTCGTGGGTAGTCATTCAGTGCTTTGTGCATCGTATCGTAAAGGGCCTGAAGGTATTCACTGGCCATAGGAAGATATTTTTTTTGAATTCTTAGCCCGTTGAATATGGGGTTATAGAGTAAGTGCAGGTTAGCGTTTGATGAGTGTACTGGTAGCATTTTAGGCTCCTTGATAAGAATGATGGCCCATGGCTGCTGTGACATGAGCGGTTATGACAGGCACGACTAATCCTCCAGTGGTTGCTGGATTCAATACAGTGGTGGTATATCGGTTATTAGCCTTTCGGCGGCTACTTAGGTACGGGGCTTGAGGCCCCTCCCCTTACCCTTTGATTATGTTAATTTATATTAATAATAATTAAACAAGGGTCAGAAAGGTTGATGATAGATCGACGGATGCGGGTGGGCGCTGGGGTCAGCAGGGGATAGAGTGTAGACAAACAGCTCTTCAATTAAATTAGAAAAAGTTTATGTAGCTGGGGGTTAAACTTCTTCATTATCTCTGCGCTTGATGCAGTCATTAATCCACTCAGCAATCTCACTTTCAACCCAGGCAACAGCCCGACTGGTCTGCTTGACGGGTTTCGGGAACTTCCCAAGGCTGATGTACTTATAGATCGTCGATCTGGCCAGTCCCGTGCGTTCCATGACGTCTTTGATGCGGATCAGTTTCATGCTCATGACGAACTCCTGTTATTCGTTCATGACATGAGGAAGCTGAGTATTTTGTAATTGGAGAGTGGCTTTGGCGCCTGTTGGTTATGAGTCGGTAGGCTCTTGAGTGCCTGACGCTATTGCATCATCTGGCTCATCATTGATGGCTGAAAGGCAATCCTGATGATGCGTTTGCCAATAAGTTTTTAGATCCTCGCTGACATAGCTTCGGAATATAGTCGTTGTTGGCTCTTTATCAGCATCTTCGGAGCGCAGGCCATAGCTACGTAGCTGAAATGCGGGTAACGTCGTGCCGTTAGGTGAACTGGGGAAAACAGGAACGAGCATGTAGGTCATTGTTTCAAAATCTACTTGTTCATTAGGGTTGAAGGCACTTTGAAGCTGTTTGGCTAGGTGGTGTGACAGTGCATAAAACAGTAGCGTCAAGGGGTGATAAGAGATTTGCTCTGTGACTGGATCGTCTTCGGAAGGCCTATGATGCTTTGCATCGTCCAACGCCTTTGTATAGTCTTCTGTTTTTTCAGAATCGGGTTCTGATTCCTGCTCAGGTTCAGCTTCGATCACATACTTAGGGGTTATGCCTAGACGGCGAGCAGTCGCCACTATGACGTCATGGCATGGCTGTTCAGGCCCGAGAAAACCTTTTTTTAATTTATTCCAGGAGTAAGTTAGCAGACGACAAGTGTCGATATGAACGCTGGTAAGTAACCAGTTTGCATCCTCCTCATCGTAGTGTTTAAGAAGCTCTTCAATACCGCCCTCTAGATAACGCGTGTTTGGCAGCAGTGATAGCGCTTGTTCAAGAACCCTTTTTAGTTTGTAATATTTTTTTTGGTAGTTTTTGGCTTCGCGATAGGGGTCATTGTCTTGTTTTGATTCCTCCTTAGTATCGTCTGACACGATGCTCTCAGAATCCTTGATGGCATCGTACTCCTTCAACAATGCTTCGATTTGCAAGGTACATACCCCTGCAGTCATCACCGCATCCACTATCCCACCTAACAACTCTGTTCTTTTTATTTCACCTTTTCTTGATTCCGTTACCTCGGGTTTGGTGCTTGAGGGTGGAGACACAATTGTGTTGGGCGTTCTTGTGTGTTTTCCAAATGAATGGTGCGCTAAATCAAGAAAATAAATAGAGGTTTTGCGTTTTTTAGCTTGGTGTGAGTATCGCCCCGGCTCATGGTGCGCAATGACCCCTACATCGACCAGCTTCTTCAGTTGCCTATCTATGCGAGAGCGTGACATCCCCGTAAGAACGCGCATTTTTGATATTCCAAGGCTGGTTATGACACCTGGCGTATCAGCATGAGCTAGCAATACCATGAGTAGCCATCG
This sequence comes from Halomonas sp. 7T, assembly GCF_025643255.1. Lineage (NCBI taxonomy): Bacteria > Pseudomonadati > Pseudomonadota > Gammaproteobacteria > Oceanospirillales > Halomonadaceae > Halomonas > Halomonas sp. 7T. Next base: position 3,081,127 of record NZ_CP087112.1, read on the forward strand.
GTTAGGTAAGGTCAACCTTGAGCGGCGTCGACGCCCATCTCTTACCAAATCCTTCGTTCTATTTTCAGCAGACAGTAGGGTCGTTTTTGTGAGTGTGGCTATTTCTTCTGCATGGTGCGTAGAAGACGATGGGCTCTTCTGTAGTGCCTTCACAAGCTTTGCTGACAAACGATAACGCGAAGCTGGCCTCCCTGGCCCTTTGATAGGTAGGCGCTCAATTTCAATGAACTGTTCTTGCCTGTCACCGTACTTATCAATGAGTACCTCCCAAGCTCGGCGACCTTGCGCATACGTTAGGCCTAGGCGAGTAAAGAGGGTTTGCAAAGGGCAGTCGATACTCTTTTCAAGACCAATAACTGATGCCCACTGCATCAGTAGCCAACGCGCTTCAGGCGTTAATCGAGCATCTCTGTAGGTCAGTATTGTTGCATTCATAGCAAGCAATATACGGCAGTTTATAGAAAATAAAAATCCGGTATTGCGGACTATATAAACAATTATTTATTACATTGTTATACTACGTTGTAACTTTACACTGTAATATGCTTTTGCTTTAGCGATGAAGCATGGTTTTTTACGAATTTTTGCTTCCACTTTTCTTTATAGGTTCTGCTGATGACACGACCGTTTGAATGGGTTGATGTGGGGGATCTTGAGCAATTTAATTGGATTGCAAATTACTTAGTGCGCAAATCAACGGCGGGATTACTACCTAGCGCGTTGACAACAACTCTCAACCAATACGGCGTGCAACAAACGGTTTACATGTTAGGGGACGTTCTAGACACTGCCGTTTTTCGGGAGCTAAGTCGCCGTATGCAAGCTAATTGGAATGTGCGCAAGCATCGCAAAAAGCATGGCAATCCCGTATCAATCCAAATGTCCAAAGAGGCTCAAAGGCAATTGAAAGCCTTGGCTAAAAAAAGCGGTCAATCTCAGGTGGAGACGCTTGGCCAAGTCATCAGCAATGCAGTACATGAGCAAAAGCAAGACACGGAAAAATATAAAAAAGAAAAAGAATCATTTTTGTTGAAGCTGGAAAAGCAAAAGAAGGAGGCTAATCAGATCAAGAGTGTTTTAAGTAAAGCTGTTGAGGACTTGCAAAAAGCCCTGTCTGAAGAAATAGATCACCGCTGCAGATATGAAGCGCTAGTAGGTAAATTGGACAACGCAGTGATTGATAGCGAAGCGATAAAGGCATACTGCGATTCAGTAACAAAGCGCGTTGCGGAAGTAGAGCTGGAGCTTGGTAAATTGCAATTAATGCGTATGAGGGTAGGACCTTCGCTAAATGAACGGATGCACAAATTTATTCTGTTTCATGGGGGGGACGGTTTGGGGAATAGAAGTGGCCATAGTCAGTGATGCAGAACAAAAGAGCGGAGGCTGCAATCGATACTTTCAGTATGGTCTTCGTTTTGGGTCTTCCCTAACGCTAGTTGGGTAGTGTATTGGGTAGTAATTGCATATTTTTTGTGTTTATTTTGTTTTAATATATTGATTTTAAATGGTTTTTTACTTTTATTCTATTTTAAGATTCAAAATATTGAGTGATATAACAATGCACACAAGTGTTTTCGTTGGTAGTTGTTGACGCGTATCACTATCAACTTAGTCAGCACCTAATAAAATATTGCCCCTGCTATCGTCAAACCAAACAAGAGAGAAGGGCAATGGTCAAAGCGAGCCTCGATAATAAAACGACAGCCACGCCATCTGAAGGGCAACCCTCATGGGTAGATGAATTTAGCGTTGTGAAGAAGACCCACGGTGCCCAAGAGGCGCAGGCCGTCGCCATTGCCGATATATTGGGGTTAAAAGGCCCGCTGCCTGAGCCTCATGAAGAAACGCTAAAAGCGGTTGCTGATATTATTGAAGGTGCGTCATTGGATGACGTAGCTGAGCTGAAAAAAGCACTGCTGCATTGGAAACAGTTCGAAAAAGGCCGCACGGTTTCAAAGGATGAAGCGTTAGTCGACGATTGGCGCTCTGCGCCGTACCCCTATAAGAATCGGCTGTCTCGTAAAACGTACGAAAAGCAGAAATACTACCTTCAAGTGGAATTGCTAAAGCTCCAAGCGTGGATTAAAAAAACGCGTCAGCGTGTCGTTATTATCTTTGAAGGTCGTGATGCTGCAGGAAAGGGCGGCACTATTAAGCGCTTTATGGAGCATTTAAACCCGCGTGGCTCCCGGGTCGTAGCGCTTGAAAAGCCGACAGAAACCGAGCAGGGGCAGTGGTACTTCCAGCGCTACATTAAACACTTGCCAACGCACGGTGAACTCGTTCTGTTTGACCGCTCCTGGTACAACCGGGCGGGCGTTGAGCGGGTCATGGGTTTTTGCACCGACCAGCAGCATCAGGACTTTTTACGTCAAGCGCCTGAACTTGAGCGCAACTTGGTGGGCAGCGGAGTGCACATCATCAAGTTCTGGTTTTCGGTCAGTCGTGAAGAGCAGCAGCGTCGTTTTAAAGAGCGTGAACTACATCCACTCAAACGTTGGAAGCTGAGCCCGATTGATTTGGCATCGCTGGAAAAATGGGATGAGTACACGGCAGCTAAAGAGACCATGTTTTTCCATACGGATCACTCCGAGTGTCCTTGGGTGGTCATCAAGTCAAACTGCAAAAAACGTGCGCGTCTCAATGCCATGCGCTACGTGTTAAATGCTTTCGATTATGAAGGTAAAGATATTAATAACATTGGGGCAACTGATCCCTTGGTAGTAGGTCGCGCTGAGTTTTCAAACAGCTAAAGCCCCGTGGGGGCCTCGGTTCATAGGTAGGCAGTGCAAGGCTAGCATCTAGTGCTACTGTTAACTTAGCACCCAACTAGCTTTGCCGCTGGTACTAGCAACACGCTAGACAATGGTGCTTCTACCTTGATCGAGGATGCCCTGCCATGCTGATGTTGCGCTACCTCTCTTTCGTTCTACTGCTCTGTATGCTGAGCATTCTGCCCCTCACCACCTACGCCAACACCGCTACCTGGCAAGCCCTCCAAGAAGGCGGCTTGGTGATTTTAATGCGTCATGCGCTGGCGCCAGGCATTGGCGACCCGCCTGCGTTTAAGCTTGAGGTGTGTGATACCCAGCGCAATTTATCAGCAGAGGGGCGCGCCCAGGCAACGTCGGTTGGGCAAGCGTTTCGTGATAGGCGGATACCTATTGAGGCGGTGTACTCATCGCGCTGGTGCCGTGCGCTGGAAACCGCTGAACGTTTAGCTTTAGGAGCGGTAGAGCCAACGCCATGGCTAGACTCATTTTTCCGTAATGTCAGCGAACGCGAGGCACGCACTCAGGCCATGCGCGCTGCCATTCTGGCGTGGCAAGGGCCGGGCAATCTGATGTTGGTCACCCACCAGGTCAATATCACCGCGCTGATTGGCGGTGTGGTGCCGTCCGGCGATATGGCCGTGGTGCGTCCAGAGGGGCAAGAGGTCGTTGTCGTAGGTACGCTGAGCCTTAGCCGAGAGTAAGGCTGCATCATCGTCTTCAATTTCTTTCATTAAATCGGGGCAAATTATTCGCTCCTCATCGCTATGCTGAGGTTTTACGCTGGGCGTATTGATAAGGAGAGCGTTATGTCATCAACCCATACTCAATCCGTTCGCCGTGTGGTCGCGCAGCATCCTGCCCATCGGGATGATATCGGTGATTTGGTCACCCGTCGGCCGCTGCCGGGACCGGGGTTGGATCAGCTTGATCCGTTTCTGTTTTTGAATCACCACGGCCCGCAGGTTTACCCGGCAAACAATCAGGGGCTTCCCTTTGGGCCGCATCCGCACCGTGGGTTTGAAACGGTGACGTTTATTTTGGACGGTTCGCTGGCCCATGCTGATAGCGCCAAGCACCAAAGCGTAATTCACGCAGGTGGCGTGCAGTGGATGACCGCAGGCAGCGGTATCGTGCATGCAGAGATATCGCCCCCTGAGTTTCTGCGCGAGGGCGGGCCGCTTGAAATCCTGCAGCTGTGGGTCAATCTGCCGTCACGCCTAAAAATGAGCGAGCCGCGCTATGTGGGCTTGCAGCAGGAGGGCATTCCCGCGGTTCCTCTGGCGGGCGGCGGTACGCTCAACCTTATTGCCGGGGAGTGGCAGGGGCAGTCAGGCCCTATCGAGTCGCTGACAGGCATATTTATGTCCACGCTTGCGCTGCCTGCGGGTACGCATGAGCAGCTGCCCGTGGCTCCTGGGCGGCAGGTGTTTCTATACGTGGTGAGTGGCAACGTGACGGTGGGCGGCGAGCCTGCTAAGGCGCACCATTTAATTGAGGTCGACCGTGACGGTGAAAGCCTAAGCATTGAGGCGGCGAGCGATGCGCGCCTGCTGTTTGGTCATGGCGAAGTAATCGATGAAGCGGTTTATTCCCACGGCCCCTTTGTGATGACCACCCGCGATGAGATCGTTCAGGCGGTGGAGGATTACCAGAACGGCAAGTTTGGTGGGCTGACGCTTTAAAGACCCGCTAATGATCTAAAGACTCGCGCTAGACCGGCTCGCCGCGATAGTAGTGCCATAAAAACAGCGACCCCACGCTGCGCCAGGGAGCCCAGTGCTCTACCATCTGGCGCGCCCGCTTCGGCGTGGGTTTGTTCTCCATGCCCTTCAAACGGCCTAGCGCTACCCTTAACGCGAGGTCGTCGGCGGGGAAAATATCGGGGCGCTGGAGCGAGAACATTAGGTAAATCTCCGCGCTCCAGCGGCCAAACCCACGCAGTTCGGTAATCGCGGCAATCGCCTCGTCATCGCTGAGGTGCGCTAAGCCATCGGCGCTAAAGGTGCCCGCAAGCTCCGCTTCTGCCAGCCCTTTGGCATACTCGATCTTGCGCCACGACAAGCCTGCATCCCGCAGCGCCTGGCCTTCCACCTCCATCACCGCCTTGGCGTGCAGTTCCGGCAGCAGTGTATTCACCCGGCCCATAATCGCCCGAGCGGCTTCGGTGGATATCTGCTGGCTGACGATGGTCGAGAAGAAGGTGGCAAAGCCTGGGTCGCGCTGGCGCGGGTCGGGTGCGCCGACTAAAGGGTAAGCACGCGCAATGTCGGTGTCGGCATTGGCCAGTGCCTGCATGGCGTGCTCGATGGTGCTGGAGGTCATAACCGGCTCACTTAATGAAAAGATAATCGTAACATCCTAGCAGTTGCCTCTTGGGTGCTGCCGCGTAAGTGTCCACGGGGATACCACTTTGCACGCTAACTTTTTTAGCGTCTCATATTTCTACTTTCGTCTAATCCTGCCATCATTTGTGGTTATCCAAGACCGTTTTATAAGCAGGCGCTTTATCCAGCGCTTGGGGAGAGAGGTATGCAAGAGTCGTCAACGGGGCTGGCGCGTAACCCGCGATTGGCAGAGTTTGTTCTGGCGCTGGGCGGGTTCGGCATTGGCACCAGCGAGTTCGTCATTATGGGGTTGATGAACCGCGTGGCGGAGGATTTAGCCGTGACGGTGCCCCAAGTAGGCTATGCGATTAGTAGCTACGCACTGGGCGTGGTGGTGGGTGCGCCGCTGATTTCCGCGCTTGCCGCGCGGGCGGTGATTTTCAACCTAGTTGTCCAAATAGCTGCCTCTAAGCAGCCTGTTTATTACGCTCGACTTCCTGAAGCTTGCCAGGGTTGAGCGCTACCGAACCGGGTGCCTCCCAGTTTCGGGTGCTCCCCGACCAACGCTGTGGATGCCGACGTTTAGCTCTTTCATAAACCGCTTTGCGATGTTCAAGGCGTTCTCGATCGACACCTTGATGCCGGTCAGCGGGCGTCACGTAGCGAATACCACTGTGCAGGTGTTGTTCGTTGTAAGCGTGTTCGAACGTCAGCATCCAGTCACGTACCGCGTTTAGCGATGCAAAGCCCTTTGTGGGCCACGCTGGGCAATATTTGACAGTGCGGAACAACGCTTCTGAGTAAGGGTTGTCATTGCTCACCCTCGGTCGGCTGTAAGACATCAACATCCCCAGCTCTGTTAACCTCGCTTTCAGCGTATAAGACGTCATCGGCGCACCGTTATCAGAGTGCAATACCGGAGGATGATGCCAGCAGCCTTCGCGCAATAGGGCACGCTCCAGCAAGTGTTTCGCTAACTCGCCTGATTCCGCCTCGTGGACTTCCCAGGCGATGATTTTGCGACTGTAGATATCCATAATCAGGTAAAGATACCAGTGCTGACCACGCACAACGGAAGAGCAGTAGCTGATGTCCCAGCACCAGACTTGATTGGGCCCAGTGGCCGTAAAGCTCGTCGGCTCTGGTACTGAGCGGCGTGGCTTCATTCGCCCTCGATGGTGCTGCTGTTGGTGCTTTTTCAGCACTCGATAAAATGACGACTCGGAGGCCAAGTAGACCCCTTGATCAGCCAGTGACGGCACGATTTGAGACGGCGGCAAGCTCTGATATTCAGGACGATTACAAGCGTTCAATATGGCTTGTTCCTCCTCGTGAGTCAGTTGATGCGGCTGCATGCCTTGTACTGCTTGCGGGCGCTGATCCTCAATCACAGCGCCACAGTCAGAGCGCCAACGTTTAAGCGTGCGCTCACTCAGGTCGATAATCGCCGCTGCTTGATAACGGGAAGCCCCTCCGGTAACCGCTTCATCAAACAACGCAATGAGCCTTGTACGTTCCTCAAGCGACGTCAGTCGTCCTCGCCGCTGTTCGGGTCTTCGCCGTACAAGGCGTCGAGCTTTTTTGAGAGCACCAGCAATGACGTGGTTTCCGCTAAGGCTCTGTCTTTGCGACGCACTTCCGCTTTGAGCTGCTTGATCGTTTTACGGTCTTCTTTACGCTGTTTTTGTGCCGTTTTTTGATGATGTTCTTGTTGCCCAGCGCCCTGAAGACAAGCGGCTTTCCACTGCTGGATTTGCTCGGGATACAGGCCTTTTTCGCGGCAGTAAGCACCCAGCTCTGTTTCTGACAGGGTGGCAGTTTCGATGACCACAGCGAGCTTGGCGTCAGGCGACCATTCGTTGTCGCTTTGGGTATAACCCGGCACAGGCACTCCTTTTTCTCGACACTGTTTTAACCAACTATACAGCGTCGCGTCAGAGATGCCTTCTTCCGTAGAGACTGACACCACACTGCGATTGTGGGGTGGTAGCAACTTTTTCAGTACAGCGGCTTTACGCTCTTTAGAATAACGTGGCACACGCGCTCCATGCCGCTCCCTCTGGATGTGATTTAGGCGATATCGCCAACCGGACAACTAGGCTGACAGAGGGGGCGGGTACCCAGGCGGGCGCTGCTGATTGCGCTGATGCTGGTGTTTGCCGTGGGCAATATTGCCAGCGCCATGGCACCGGGGTTTTGGTCGTTTGTGGGCCTGCGCTTTTTGGCGGGGCTGCCCCATGGGGCCTACTTTGGCATAGCGGCGTTGGTCGCGGCAGGAGCGGTGCCGATTGACCAGCGAGCGCGGGCTATTTCAAGGGTAATGATGGGGCTTACGGTAGCCATTTTGATTGGCGCGCCGTTGGGTACCTGGGCGGGTAACGCGTTTGGTTGGCAAATCGCTTTTGCCGGGGTGGGGGTCATTGCGCTGTTAACGGCGCTGCTTATTCGGTTATGTGTGCCGGTTCAGCCGTTTGATGTCCACGCCAGCCCGTTGAGAGAGCTGTCTGCACTGGTGAAGCAGCGGGTGCTGGTCACCATCGCAATTGCCTGTATTGGCTGCGGCGGTATGTTCTCGATCTTCAGCTATGTTATGCCTACATTGACCCAGCAGGCGGGCATGAGCGAAGCGTTAGGGCCACTGGTACTGGTGATTTTTGGACTGGGCTCTATCGCCGGTAACTTGGTGGGCGGGCGCATGGCGGATAAAAACCTAATGCGGGCCATTCCTACCATTTTAGTGTGGTGTGCCGTGGTGCAGGGGCTCTTCTACTTTGCCGCCAACGAGGTGTGGTCGGGGCTTTTGTTTGTGGGGTTAGTGGGGACCAGCATGGCGCTGGCGCCCTCGCTGCAAACCCGCCTGATGGATGTGGCCGAAGATGCCCAAACTATGGCGGCGTCTATGAACCATGCGGCCTTTAACGGGGCTAACGCGCTGGGCGCGTGGCTGGCGGGTTCGGCCATTAGCGCCGGGTTTAGCTGGTCAAGCACGGGGCTGGTGGGAACCGGTCTGGCGCTGTGTGGTTTGGTGATTTTTGCCGGGGGGCGCTGGCTTGAAAACCGCACTTACCCCGCAGAGCCTGCCGCTGTTCAGAGCTATAAATAAGCTGTGGCTAAAAAATTCGGTGGGGATTTAAAGTGGCAAAAAGCGCGCATCGTTCCTAGGGTGTAAGGGTGCAAACCATAAGGAGGTGACCCTATGCATACTCAAGTAATGAAGACGTCGCACGTACTAACCCCGCGCCTCATAACATTAAGTGCTATTGCCGCATTAACGCTGGTTTTGGCGGGCTGTGGTTCAACCACTGGCGAGCGCGCCACCAGCGGTGCCGGGGTAGGTGCAGCCGTTGGCGCCGGGGCTGCTGCAGTGACCGGTGGCAGCGTCACTCAAGGTGCCGTAATTGGCGGTGGCGTAGGTGCCGCCACCGGGGCCGCCACAGATGAAGAGGATATCAACCTCGAATAACCTGCTTGCCTAGCGGCAGAGCCTAAAGCCGCGCATGCCTAGATGAAAGTGGTCGGCATGTGCGGCGTTGTAGTCTGGCCCCAGGACGTTGCCGAAGGTATCGCAGGCGCCATCCCGCGCTGCCCGTAAAAAATCGCCCACGTTGCCTTCATCATCCCAATCGTTAATCAGCAAAACTTGCTGGCCGTTCTCGAGCTGAAACCCCACGACATCCAGCGCTTCAGCGGTGGCATGCTCACTGCGCCTACCCGTTTCACGACCATACACATTGCGACAGGCAAAGCTGCCCACATGGTTTACCTGAGCGACTCGGCTGCCCATAATCTTTTGTGCCGCAGGCTGCAGCGAATGGCGCTCATACATCACCCAGGCCAGGGCCAGCGGGCAACTGGCGACAAAGCTTTGGTTAAAACGCACGCTGCTGGAGTGCATACGTACCACGTTGCTGAGCGGGCAATTAGCCGTCGGCGTGTAATCGGCCAGCGGCGTGTAGCGAAGCTCGCGCTCAGATACCGTATCCAACGCCGCCAGGCAGGCCTTACGATTGTCATTTAAGCGTTTGAGTTTGAACTGGGTAACGGGGGTGATCGGGTCGTCGACATGTAACGGCGCCCAGGGTGCCCAGTGGCGGGGGATCTCGATAACCCCTTTATGTAGCGCTGTTCCAAGCGCAATTAAGCATAAAATTATTACCGTACTGCGCATGTTGATCTCCTTATCACTGCGCGCGAAACCCTACAGCCCACGCTATGGGTGTGCGATACTGCACGTTACTTTATGCATGTTTGTATATGGCAAGTGCGGGCAATAGTAGCGCTGCTAATAACGACAGGGGTTGGCGCGGTTAACTGTATAGCCTGTTTGGCCAATCGTTTTAGCCACGTTTTACACGCTTTTTTGCTAACTTTTTTGCTAATTAGGGAAGCGCTTCATGTCCCAGGGTACGCTTTTTATCGTGTCTGCCCCATCGGGTGCTGGCAAAACCAGCTTGGTTCGCGAGCTAATTGAGAGCCTGGATGGTATTCAGGTGTCGGTATCGCACACCACGCGCAGCAGGCGCGAAGGGGAGGTAGACGGCGTTAACTACCACTTTATATCGGTGCCCGAGTTTGAAGCAAAGATCGCAGATAGCGACTTTTTTGAGTATGCCAAGGTCTTTGATAATTACTACGGCACGTCGCGTCAAGCCGTACAAGCGCTGCTGGATGCGGGGCAAGATGTTATTTTGGAGATTGACTGGCAGGGTGCTCAGCAGGTCCGCCAACAGCTCTCTTCTGCAGTGTCAATTTTCATCCTGCCTCCGTCGCGCAGTGAGCTGGAACGGCGTCTTGCCAGCCGAGGCACCGATGAACACGCGATCATTGCCCGGCGTATGCGCGATGCGGTTAGCGAAATGTCGCATTATGATGAGTACGATTACTTAGTCATTAACGACGACTTCACCACCGCCCTGCAAGAATTGCAGTCGCTGGTGATCAGCCGCCGCTTAACACGGGCTGCGATGCAAAAGCGTCACGCACCGTTGCTCGACGCGCTCTTGTCACAGGCGCCTAGCGTCGAGTAATCTATCAGGTCCTATCACCACTCTTTTTTTCGCTGGCCGGCAACGTTATCTAACAACGCCGGCCTGGCGTCGTCATTACAGGAAGGCCCCCATGGCTCGCGTAACCGTTGAAGATTGTCTGGAAAATGTTGAAAACCGCTTCAAACTGGTGATGATCTCTACTCACCGCGCGCGTCAACTGGCGCGTGGCTCTCGCGATACACAGCTGGCGTGGGAAAATGATAAGCCCACCGTGGTGGCGCTGCGTGAGATTGCGGCGGGTCTGGTTGATCACACGATTCTTGACGAGCCAGTTGAAGCCCCCGTGCGCACGCGTCCTGCAATGACGCCTCATATCGACGACTAAGCTTAAAAACAGAGCCACTAGGGCTACGAACCGATTAGAGGCGCGGTAAATGTTCACCATTGATGACCTGGCCGACCGACTTGGCGGCTACTTACCCCCGGACGAGATCCAGCAGGTCAAGCGCGCCTTCTACTACGCCGAGCAGGCCCACGATGGTCAGCGTCGTCGCTCTGGCGAACCTTACGTTACCCATCCGCTCGCCGTCGCCAACATTCTCGCTAATATGCACATGGACCATCAGAGCCTGATGGCGGCCATGCTGCATGATGTCATTGAAGACACCGGCGTCTCAAAAAAAGCCCTGGCGACCCAGTTCGGCAAGCCCGTGGCAGAGCTAGTGGATGGTGTCTCTAAGCTGACCCAAATCACCTTTGAAGATAAAGCCGTCGCTCAGGCGGAGAATTTTCAAAAGATGGTGCTGGCGATGTCGCGGGATATTCGCGTCATTATCGTTAAACTAGCCGACCGGCTGCACAATATGCGCACCTTAGGCGCGCTGCGGCCCGATAAAAAGCGCCGTATTGCCCGCGAAACGCTGGAAATTTACGCGCGCATTGCCGGGCGTCTGGGCATCAATACCATCCGTATTGAGCTGGAAGACCTCTCGTTTCAAGCGATTCACCCTATGCGGGCCGAGCGTATTAAGCGCGCTGTGGCCAGTGCGCGGGGTAATCGTCGTAGTGCCATGCGGGAAATCCAGTCGTCACTACAGCAGAGCCTGGATGACGAGGCACTGCCGGGAACGGTTGTTGGTCGTCAGAAGCATTTACTGTCGATTTATAAAAAAATGCGCGACCAGCGTAAGCCGTTTGCAGAAATTATGGACGTGTTCGGGTTTCGCATCATTACCGAAGACGTGGCCAGCTGTTACCGCATTCTTGGCGTGGTGCATAATCTCTACAAGCCGGTACCAGGGCGCTTCAAAGACTATATCGCCATACCCAAAGCGAACGGCTACCAGAGCCTGCACACCACGCTGTTTGGCCAGCGAGGTATGCCGATTGAGGTGCAGATTCGCACCCGTGAGATGGAAGCCATGGCCAATAACGGGATTGCTGCCCACTGGCTCTATAAAGCGGGGCAAACTGATCACCCGATTGCCGAAGGTAGCCACGCCCGCGCTCGCGCCTGGGTGAAAGGGCTGCTGGAGATGCAGCGCCACGCGGGTGACTCGCTAGAGTTTATTGAACACGTCAAAAATGACCTGTTCCCTGATGATATCTACGTGTTTACCCCCAAAGGCGACATTATGGAGTTGCCTCAGGGTGCTACGGTGATCGACTTCGCTTACAGTGTGCATACTGATATTGGCAATAACTGCATTGCCTGCCGGATTGATCGCCACCTCGCGCCGCTTTCCACCCGGTTAGAAAGCGGCCAAACGCTGGAAATTATCACCGCCCCCGGGGCTAAGCCTAATCTAGCGTGGCTGAATTTTGTAACGACAGCTAAAGCGCGCTCGGCCATTCGTCACGCGCTTAAACACCAGCAGCAGGCTGAGGCCATTATGCTGGGCCGCCGATTGCTGAATAAGGCGCTGACGCCGTTTGAAACCAGTTTAGAAGAGCTGGATGAAGGTGTTTTCAGCCAAGCGTTTAAAGAACTGGATGTCACCTCGCTGGATTCGCTGCTGGAGTCGTTGGGGTTAGGTAACCGAATGGCCCACGTGGTGGCGCGGCGGTTAGCCGATGTCGCCCACGGCGACCGTCGCGACCGACCCCTGACGGAAGGCAACGATAAAGCCGTCGTGATTAGCGGCAGTGAAGGCATGGTGATCAACTTTGCCCGCTGTTGCCACCCGCTGCCCGGTGACCCGGTAGTGGGCCATCTCTCGGTAGGCAAGGGGCTAGTGGTGCATCGCAGCGAGTGTCGTAACCTCGCCGATTTGAAAAATGATCCTGAAAAGCTATTCGCGCTTGAGTGGTCTGAAACGATTGACGATGACTTCCCTGTTGCGCTGCGCATTGAAATTGAAAGCCGTCGTGGGCTGGTGGCCGAACTGGCCGGGCTGGTGACCGATGCGGATGCGAATATTGAGCGCATTGGCATTGAGGAGCGTGATGCACGCCTCTCTACGATTAATTTAACCCTATCGGTGAAAGGGCGCGTTCATCTCGCTCGTATTATCAAGCGTATCCGTAACTTGCCAAACGTAGGCAAAATTACCCGAATGGCGAATTAATAGCCCATACCTGCGTGCTGCCGGCAAAAGGCGGCAGCACGGGTGATGGGTAAAAATAATCATGTTTAAACCATTAAGGAGCACGATCACCCATGAGCAATAAAGCCGTTATCAATACCGAAAAAGCACCCGCTGCCATTGGCCCCTATTCACAGGCGATTAAAGCAGGCAATACGGTGTATATGTCGGGGCAGATCCCCCTCAATCCAGAGACAATGGAGATCGTTTCTGAGGATTTCGAAGCCCAGGCACGTCAGGTGTTCACCAACCTGCAAGCGGTGTGTGAAGAAGCGGCTGGTTCGCTGGGCGATATCGTTAAGCTTAATCTATACCTTGTTGATCTAGATAATTTTGCCATTGTAAACAAGGTGATGGAGGAGTTCTTCTCCCAGCCGTTCCCCGCCCGCGCAGCGGTAGGCGTGAAAGCGCTGCCCAAAGGTAGCCAAGTAGAAGCCGAGGCCGTGATGGTCATTGGTGACTAAACGTCACGGTTCAATGTGACGTTTAATAGGCAGGGATAAAAAAAGAGCGGGCTGTTTCAAACAGCCCGCTCTTTGCATTGTGGTGGCATTAACACGCTAAATAGCGCGTTTAGATGTTACGCCTTTTGCGCTTCTAAAAAGCCGCCCTCTTTAAGCACTTGGGCATAGCCCTCTTTGTAGCTTGGGTAGCGAAACTCATAGCCAGTCTCAAGAAGCCGGCTGTTATCGCAGCGCTTGCTGGTACGGCGGCGCAGCGGTGACTGCATGGTCTCAGACGATTCTACTTTCAACTGTTTGGCTAGCCACGCCATCACGTTGTGCATGGTAACCGGTTCGCAGTCGCTTCCCAGGTAGAGGTCGGAAAGAGGCTGGCCCTTCTCTTGGCAGCGAATTAAATGGGCCAAAATACCGGTGCAGTCGTCCCGGTGAATACGGTTGGAGTAAATCACCGGCGTTACCGGGGAGATACGGCCTTCTGCTACCTGATGAATCAGGCGATCTCGCCCTGGGCCGTAAATGCCCGAAAAGCGCACGACGGTACCGGGGAGCGAATGGTTGAGCAGCGCCTGTTCCGCTTCACACATCAGATTGCCGGAGAAGCTGGTGGATTCAGTGGGGCTGGCCTCGTTGACCACCTCGCCCTCTTGCTGGCCATACACGCTGGTCGACGAGACGAAGAAAATACGCTTTGGCGGCTTTTTGTGCTGTTCCAGCACGCTTAGGACGCGTTTAAGGCCATCGGGGTAAGCGCTTTGATAGGCGCTCTCTTCAAAGCGGTCGGCGCTGACGGTGTAAATCACGTAGTCAGCTTGAGGCAGTGCTTTCGCATCGGCGCCTTCAAGATTATTGAGATCCAGCGCTAGCGGCTCAATGCCACTACCCTGTAAGGCATCAGCGTGGCGGCGTAAACCAATGACGCGATGCCCCTCGCTGAGCAGCTCACGACCTAAGGTAATGCCGATATCGCCACAGCCGATAATCAATACAGTTAGCTTCACCTGGCTCACTCCTCTTGATAAATATTCCCTATCAGATACAAAGTCTCTATGAGATGTGACATCGTCAATAGGACTTGCTTGTCCTTGCCATCCCGCTAACTGTCACGATTATTAGTCACAAGCAGCAACGAGAGGATGCCCACTGGCACCGTTATGACTTTAACAGAACTTCGCTATATCGTAACCCTTGCTCAAGAGCGCCACTTTGGCCGGGCAGCAGAACGCTGCCATGTTTCCCAACCAACGCTCTCCGTGGCCGTGAAAAAGTTGGAAGAGGAGCTTGATAGCCCACTCTTCGAGCGCTCGAAATCTACTGTGCAAGTGACGCCGCTAGGCGAAAAAATTATTGCCCAGGCACAGCGGGTGCTAGAGCAGAGCAGCTTGATTTATGAAATGGCCAGCGCGGGGAAAGACCAGCTAGCGAATCCTCTGCGGATTGGCGCTATTTACACCATTGGGCCTTACCTGTTTCCGCACCTCGTACCTGCACTGGCCCACGCCGCGCCACAAATGCCGCTGTATATTGAAGAGGGGATGACCGGCACGCTGCGGGCCAAGCTGCGCAGTGGCGAGCTGGATGTGATTATCGTTGCGCTGCCGTTTACCGAAACCGACGTAGTCACCAAGCCGATCTATGATGAGCACTTTGAAGTACTGATGCCCGCTAACCACCGTTGGGTGGAGCGTGATGTCATTTACAAAGAGGACTTATTAGAAGAGCGGCTGCTGCTGCTGGGCGAGGGCCACTGCTTCCGCGATCAGATTTTAGAGGCCTGTCCGGCGATCACCCAGAAGCTTAACAGCCCTAATAATACGCTGATTGCAGAGGGCGGTTCACTGGAAACCATTCGGCATATGGTGGCGTCAAAGTTGGGGATCACGGTATTGCCACAGTCAGCACTCGGAACCGACCAATATGAAAACGCCATGCTGGTCAGTCGCCCGTTTGCTGACCCAGCACCCTCACGTACGGTTGCCATCGCTTGGCGGGCAAGCTTTCCAAGGCCGAAGGCCATTGACGCGCTTTCCCAAGCGATTAGCCAGTGCAGGCAGCCGGTGCATAAGGTGAATAGCGCCTCATGAGTGAGCTTTCCGCACCGGTGACGGCGTTGAAAGGCGTCGGCGAAGCGCTGGCGATCAAGCTCGCCCGACTCGGCATTGAGCGCGTCAGCGATCTGCTGTTTCACCTGCCGCTACGCTACCAGGATCGCACACGTCTCACCCCGATTGGCCAGCTGCGGGCGGGGTACGAAGCGGTGGTAGAAGGTGAGGTGACCGCCAATGACGTGGTGAAAGGGCGCCGGCGCAGTTTATTGGTTCGCTTGCGCGACGGTAGCGGCATCTTGAGCCTGCGCTTTTTCCATTTTTCGCCGGCGCAACAGCAGCAGCTTCGCCCTGGCGTGACCGTGCGGGCGTTTGGCGAAGCGCGTGCGGGAGCGACGGGGCTTGAGATCTATCACCCGGAGTACCGCCTCAGCGGCGGCAGTGAGACGCCGGTAGAGGAGTATTACACGCCGATTTACCCCACTACCGAAGGGCTTCACCAAACCCGCTTGCGCGCACTGACCCAGCAAGCGCTGCGTCTGTTAGAACAAGCCCCTGAAGCGTTACCTGAAGTGATTCCCGATACCTTGCGTCAGCGCTTCCAGCTGCCGGGGCTACACGCCAGCCTGCAGCTTTTACACCAGCCCCCACCGGATGTGGATTTAGAGCAGTTAGCTCACGGCCTTCACCCCGCTACGCGGCGGCTCGCCTTGGAAGAGCTGTTGGCCCACCAGCTTAGCCTGCGGGAAGTGCGTCTGCGCATTCAGGCGGATGGCGCGCCGGTTCTGCCGTCGGGACGTGGCCTGCAAACCCGCTTTTTAGCGCAGCTACCGTTTGCACTCACCGGTGCCCAGCAGCGCGTGCTGGAAGAGATTGCCCTCGATTTAGCGCGTCCCGCACCCATGCTGCGGCTGGTGCAAGGCGATGTCGGTTCAGGGAAAACGGTGGTAGCGGCAATGGCGGCGCTCTCAGCGCTGGCGGGCAACTGCCAAGCGGCGATGATGGCGCCCACGGAGATCCTGGCGGAGCAGCACTACCGCTCGTTTAAAGCCTGGTTTGAGCCGCTGGGCATTGAAGTGGCGTGGCTGGCGGGTAAGCTAAAAGGCAAGGCGCGGTTGGATGCTAAAGCCGCCATTGCCGATGGCCGAGCGCGAATGGTGGTGGGGACTCACGCACTGTTTCAAGATGACGTTCATTTCCAGTGCCTGGGGCTGGCGATTATCGACGAACAGCACCGTTTTGGCGTGCACCAGCGCCTCGCCTTGCGAGAAAAGGGCGAAGCCGGTGGGTTAACGCCCCACCAGCTGATCATGACGGCCACGCCGATTCCCCGCACGCTGGCCATGAGCGCCTATGCGGATCTCGATGTCTCGGTGATTGACGAATTGCCGCCGGGGCGCACGCCGGTAAAAACCGTGGTGGTCTCTGACGAGCGTCGTTCGGAAGTGGTGGAACGCATCCGTAATGCCTGTAGCGACGGCCGCCAAGCCTACTGGGTGTGTACGCTGATCGAAGAGTCCGAGGTGTTGCAGTGCCAAGCTGCTGAGGTGACGCGGGATGAGCTCACCCAGGCGCTGCCGGAGCTGGCCATTGGGCTGATTCACGGTCGCATGAAAGCAGCGGAAAAAGCCGACGTGATGGACGCTTTCAAAACCGGCGAGTTAGACCTCTTGGTCGCCACCACGGTGATCGAAGTAGGCGTGGATGTGCCCAATGCCAGCCTGATGATCATCGAAAACCCAGAGCGCTTGGGGCTTTCTCAGCTGCACCAACTGCGCGGTCGGGTCGGGCGGGGCAGCACTGAAAGCTTCTGTGTGCTGCTTTACCATCCGCCGCTCTCCAAAAGCTCTCGTGAGCGACTCGGCGTGATGCGGGAAACCACTGACGGCTTCCGCATTGCCGAAAAAGACCTGGAAATTCGTGGCCCTGGCGAAGTGCTGGGCACTCGCCAAACCGGCCTTGCCCAAATGAAGATCGCGGATTTAGAGCGCGATGCCGACCAGCTAGAGCGAGTCACCGCCCTGGCCCAGGCGCTTCAGGGCAATGCTGACGTCACCGCTGTGCTGATACGCCGTTGGCTGGGCGAGGCCGCAGGGCGCTATGGGCAGGTGTAGCAACGTATTGCTAAGCAGGGCTGTGCGTTGGCTCTACAGTAGGTGCGCTGGCTAAACGGCTAGAGGCATTGCCGAGAGGTGCCAGCTGTTGTGCGATTAAACGTAGTTGGCTCTGAATCGGCCGGTAAAGCGCCACTGCGTTCTCTTCTAGGGTAGCCGGCGGCTCTTCCAGTTGCGCTAATAGCTCTTTGGCGTGCTCATCGAGTGGCTCGATGGGTAAACGTTTGTGCAGCTGTTCTGCCAGCTGTTCTAAAAGGGCACTGATGCGCTTAGCGAGGGGCACCAGTTCGGCATCGTCTTCATCTTCTGCCAGCCGGTGGCGGTGGGCACCTAGCGCCGAGAGATGGCTTAACAGCGTATTAGAAAGCACTAAAAAACGCAGCCCGTTGTCAGCATCCTGCTTTCGATAGTGGCCCGGTTCGTGGAGCATATTGGTCAACAGCGTTGAGAGCGCTGCATCGGCATTGTGGGCATTACGGCGCGCGAGTCGATAGGCTAAGTCGTCCTGTTTGCCCTCTTCATACTGATGAATAATTTCGTCTAAATAGCGGCGGTGATTGTTTAGCACGTTAGCGGCTTCCCGGTAGAGCCTCCGGCCTTGCCAGTCGGGCAGAATAAAAAACACCGCGAGTCCTGCGATTAACGAGCCAATCAACGTATCAAACAGGCGCGGCCATATCAGATCAAATCCATCACCCACCTGATTAAAGCTGCACAGTATCAGCAGGGTGATGGAGGCTGTGGCAATGACGTAGTGTTTCTCACGGTTAGCAAAAAACGAGACGCCTGCGGCCACTGCAATCATGCTTTGCACCAAGGGATGAGGAAATAGGCTAATGGATACCCACCCCGCGACTAACCCTAATACTGTCCCGACAATTCGCTGCGATAGAAAGCGTCGCGTGGTGGCGAAGTTTGGGCGGCAAACAAACAGCGTGGTCAGCAAAATCCAGAACCCCTGTTCCGGGTCAAGCCACTGCAGTAGCCCGTAGCCGACGACTAAGGCCGTGGATAAACGCACCGCGTGCCGAAATGTCGGCGAGCCTAGGGTAAAATTCAGCCGCACCCGGCGCCAGGCTTCCAGTAGGCTGGAGGGCGAGCGGTCGAAGAGCGTGCTATCCCGTCGCGGGTCCACGTTATCGGGATTGTGGGCACTGGCAATCTGCGCCTCCAGCGTTGAGAGGTTATCGGCTAAGGCGTTGAGGGGGTGTATTAAAGGTCGCCACTCGGGCTTGCCGCGCTCGCTTAGGTTATCGATAGAGGCGCGTAGATCTGCCAGCGCTTGCTCGCTCTGCTCATGGCTGAAGGGGCGGTTAAGCAGCAGCGACTTTGCCAGCTGGCGGCAGGCACGGCCCTGTTGGTCTAAAAGACGCTGGCAGCGAAACAGCACGTCGTGGTGAAAAAACGCCTCGGTGAGCGCGCTGTAGGGGTAGTGGGTGGAGCTTGCCCGCTCGTGGATATCCTGGGCGATAAAGTAAATTTGCAGATAGCGGTTCAGCTTACGGCTGCCCCGTTGCCCCTCCAGGCGGCGAAAAATGATCTCTTTTGCCTGGTTTAGCGCATCCACCACTTGGCCGTTTTGTCGCGCCAGCGCCACGCGGCGGGCCTCTATATCCACGCCACGCACGGGTTCGAACAGCGCAGATTTGAGAATCAAAAACGCGCTTAGGGCTTTATATACCCGTGCCATGCTCTGTTTGACCGGCTGGCGGGAGAACAGCGCGCACCATACCACTGAAATCGCCCCGTACCATGCCGCGCCGGCTAACAGCAGCAGCTGACGCGTGGCGACGTCTTCATCCGCGCCGCCATGCTGCTCGATATTGATCATCGAGTAGATCGAGAGAATCAGCGTGCCAGAGGCTATAGTGGCGTAACGCTGACCAATCGCCCCGAGCATAATCAGTGTGAAGGTGGAAACCGCCAAGCCCACCGCAAACAGCCACGGCCACGGAAACAGCCACTGCACCACAAACGACGCTGAAGCAAAACATAACAGGGTGACCGCCAACGCCTGCAAACGGCCTTGCCAGCTGTCGTCGGTTTCGGAAAGCGCGCTTGCGATAATGCCTAAAAAGAGCGGAATGACGAGCGCCACATCCCCCGCTAGCCCGCTAAACAGCAGCGCCCCGCTAAAGGCGATAAACACCCGCAGGCTGTAGGCGAACTTATCCAGTGTCCAAAGACGCCGTAGAGGCGATGAAAGTGGCATAGAGTCTCTTTGCTGCGTCTCGTGTTAGACTTTAGTTTATATTCTGTTGTAGCGAGTGGCTAGGCGTTCCCTATAAAAGTGGCGGCGATGGGCAACCAACAAAAAGCCCCGCAGCGCGACGGGCTACGGGGCATTAGGCATCAGCGACTGGCCGAACAGGGTTACAAATATTTCAGTAGCTTTTGCAGCTTGTTCATATCGGCAGAATCGCCGACGAGGCGAACATCTCCTGCCACCATGCCGTCTAAAAATGCCTGCTGAGTAGGCTTCTTGAGAATGCGTAGTGCGGCATCTTGATCGCGAAAGCGTAGCTCAAGATCGAGATCCACGGGTAGGCCTTTGCCGGTGGTCACCCCGTGGGGCGTCATCCGGTAGTAGCGGGCAATGCTTAAATCTTCCGTGGCAATTCCCCAATCCAGACCGCGCATGCGTTCCAGCTGCTCTTTAAAGCGCGGCTTGCGGCGCAGGGCGCGTTTGAGCATAAAACTCAGCAGCCACAACGTCAGCTTAAGCTTCATTAGGAAACGGCGTCCTTGAGCGCTTTGCCTGGCTTAAAGGCCACATTTTTGCTGGCGGGAATTTGCAGCGGCGCGCCGGTTTGTGGGTTCTTTCCGGTACGAGCAGCGCGTTCACGCACGGTAAAGGTACCAAAACCGATCAGGGCAACATCTTCACCTTTAGCGACGCTGTTGGTGATCTCATCCAGAATGACGTTGAGGACTTGGCCCGCTTTGTCTTTGGAAAGATCGGCACCTTCAGCAATGGCAGCGGCGAGTTCAGGTTTACGCATAGAGGAAACTCCCTTGTAACAAAATCAAGCGTACGCTTGTGATGTGTAAAAACAGTATTGTTTAAAGCATTACCCGGCTGGTCTAGCTTCTTTAGACTAGTCGTGAATGCGGCGAAAATCAGCCTAGCAGCGCAGGGGCTGCTCTGGAAAGCTCCACTTTCCTTCTCACGCAGCCGCCTGTCAACGCAAAACCAATCAAACGTCCGTCTTTATCTTCGGCAAGCGCCGTAAAATCGTCGCCATCGCCCTCGATTCGCCAGCGCTCCGGAGGCTGAGCTGGAGGGTAAGCCACGACCGGCAGTAGCGGTGTTTTGACGATTACCGGCCAAGCGCCAAAGCTCACTGATGTTGGCGAGCCTACCAGCGTTGCAGCCAGGGCTTTCACGCTAGCCTGCAGCGGCTGTACATACATGGCGTTAACGCCGTCGATACAGGCCACATCGCCCAGCGCGAATACGTGTGGGCGGTTCGTGCGTAGCTGCCGGTCAACGTGAATGCCGCTGGAGCTAACGTTCAACCCTGCCGCTTCGGCAAGCTGAGTGCGGGGCGCCAAGCCGGTGGCTAACAGCGCAATATCCACCGTGTGGCGCTCGCCATTGTCCAGTTGCAGCGCCAGCGCGTTGTAGGCATCTGGAGACAGGGTTTCTAAGGTGCGCCCCAGCGCTAAGTGAATGCCCGCTGCTTGAAAAGCATCGGCCAGTGCAACACCTAACGGCTCGGGAAGCAGGCGCGGCAGCGGGGCGCTCTCAGGCGCAATGATAGTGACGTGATGCCCGCCCGCGCGGAGGTCATTGGCGAATTCACAGCCTACGAGGCCAGCGCCAATAATCGCGACGCGGGTAGGTTTTGTGAGCGTCCCGTGGAGGCGGCGATAGTCATCTAAGTCATTGACGGTAAAACAACGCTCAGCCAGCGCGTTAGGTATACGAAACGGCGTACGTGGAGCCGCGCCTGTGGCTAATACCACGTCGTCATAGCCAAGCGCTTGGCCGTTACTCAGCCGTATCGTTTGGTTATCCACATCCAGTTGTGTGACCTGGGTGTGGGTAACTACCTGGGCGTTTAGCTCATCGGCAAGCGCATGCGCGTTGCGCTGGGCGAGTTTATCGGGGCTTAAGCGCTTAGCAAAGCCGGTGGAGAGCAGCGGCTTGCTGTAGTCATCGCCGCTGTCAGCGCTAACTAGCGTGATAGTGCGCGTATCTCCCTGGCGGCGCAGCGCGCGGGCTAAGCCAACGCCCGCCATGCCGGTGCCAATAATCACCAGCGCTGCGTGGGGGGGAGCGGTACCTTGTTGAGACGATGGGGGCATGCAGTCACCAAAAGTCGGTGGAACAAAAGCCTGTGAGAGCACCATGTTACACTACCGCCCACTTTTTTGACTGCCTTGGAGAATCCGGTGAAGGCTCCAGTTTTACGGCAAACCCAGCCGTTTGTGCACTGGCTACCCGTTAATGCGCTGCGCCCTTCGATGAGTGCGCCCTGGCAGCACTGGGTGGCGTCTACTGACTCGTTAACGGCGCGTCTCACGGCGGCGGCAGGCGACAAGCCGTTTCGAGTGCGTTTAGTACGCCAAACCATTGGTTTGCCCCAGCGGGATGAGGCGCTGGCCTTGGGTATTGAACCACGCCGCTATGCATGGCTGAGGGAAGTCGCGCTCTGTGTGGACGATACACCTTGGGTCGTTGCCCGCTCGGTGGCACCGCTCACCCAACTGCAGGGGAAAGGCCTAGAGGGGCTTGGCGAGCGTTCGTTAGGCAGTTGGCTGTTTCGCCAGCCTGATTTAGTGCGCGGCCCTTTGTATGCCACTAAACACTGGCCCCGCTTTGCCCATCACCTCTGTGCGCCTACGGTGGCCGGCGTTTGGGGGCGGCGCTCGGTTTTTCAGCACAGCGGGCTTTCACTACTGGTTCAAGAGTATTTTTTATCCACTATGGCGGATGATCTTGGCCTGCCTTCGCGCTAGGCTAAGACGGCATCTTTTTTCGTGAGGTAAGCATGGATCGTTCTCTGTTGCGGCCAACGGGGTGGGCTCGGGTGGCGGATTTTTTACAGCTGATGCGCCTGGATAGGCCGATTGGCACCTGGCTATTGATGTGGCCAACCCTATGGGCGCTGTGGATTGCGGCAGAGGGGGTGCCTGGGCGCGATGTATTGCTGATCTTTATTGCTGGTGTTTACGTGATGCGCGCGGCGGGCTGCGTGGTAAACGATTACGCGGATCGCCATTTTGATGGCCATGTGAAGCGCACTAAGCACCGGCCGCTTGCCACCGGTCGCATCAGCGAAACCGAAGCGCAGCTGCTGTTCGTTGGGCTAGTAGCGGCTGCGTTTATTCTGGTGCTGCTTACCAACGGGTTTACCGTCTTGCTCTCTATTGGCGGCTTAGCACTGGCGTTTATTTACCCCTTTATGAAGCGCTACACCCACTTTCCCCAAGTGGTGCTAGGGGCGGCTTTCTCCTGGGCGATACCCATGGCGTTTGGCGCCGTGCTGGGGAGCGTGCCCCTTGAGGCGTGGTTGCTGTTTTTCGCCAACGTATTGTGGACCGTGGCCTACGATACCCAGTACGCCATGGTTGACCGCGACGATGACTTAAAAATCGGTATTAAATCAACAGCGGTGCTGTTCGGAGATGCTGATCGATTAATCATTGGCTTGCTACAACTCGCCACGCTGGCGCTGTTAGCCTGGGTCGGGCTACGCGTAGGGTTAGGCGGTTTTTTCTGGCTGGGGCTAGTCGCGATGGCAGCGACGTTTGCCCATCAGCAGCGGCTAATTGCGCACCGTGAGCGTGATGGCTGCTTCCAGGCATTTCTGAATAATTACTGGTCGGGGCTGCTTATTTTTGCCGGTATTGCCCTGAGCTGGTGGCCAATCACTGGCTAAATATGGTGCTTGTCATAAAATTGTCACCAAGTCATGGTGTTATCGTCACAGATATTTCATTGAACTGTTTTCTATGAGCTAGTTCCATTGCACACCGTGAGGCCTAGGAATGACCGCCAAGACCGTTTTGATTGTCGATGATGAGGCGCCGATTCGCGAAATGATCGCAGTGGCGCTGGAAATGGCTGACTATCACGTGCTTGAAGCGGATAACGCCCAAGATGCCCATGCAATGGTGGTCGACCATCAACCCGATCTGCTGCTACTGGATTGGATGATGCCCGGCACCAGCGGTATCGAGCTTGCAAGGCGGCTCAAACGCGAAGAAGCAACCGCTGAAATCCCGATTATTATGCTCACTGCCAAGGGGGAAGAGGATAATAAGATTCAAGGTCTTGAAGCGGGCGCTGACGACTACATCACCAAGCCGTTTTCACCGCGTGAGCTGGTGGCCCGCTTAAAAGCCGTACTGCGACGCACGACCCCCAGGGGTGTTGAAGACCCTATTGAAATTAACGGCCTGCTGCTCGACCCGGTGAGTCACCGAGTCAGTGCGCATGGTGAAGCGCTAGAAATGGGTCCCACCGAGTATCGCCTGTTGCAGTTTTTTATGACCCACCAAGAGCGCGCCTATACCCGCAGCCAGCTGCTTGATCAGGTTTGGGGTGGCAATGTGTACGTTGAAGAGCGCACCGTTGATGTACACATCCGCCGTTTGCGTAAAGCCCTGGGCGAAGCCCACCAAAACCTTATCCAAACAGTGCGAGGTACTGGGTATCGCTTCTCCGCACGGGTGTAACGCGTGCGACTCTGGGGGCGAGAACTGTGGCGAATTGCTTGGCTGGCGACTCTAGGGGTTTTGCTAGGCTGGGCGTTAGGCGCGCCCGGGCTGGGGCTGGCTACAGGGCTGGCGGTGTGTTTGTTTTATCACCTTCGCCAGCTGCGGGCGCTGTTTCAATGGCTAACGTTGCATCCCCAAGATGAGCCACCCTCGGCACGCGGTATGTGGGGCGAGCTATTTGATCGTCTCTACCGCTACCAAAAGAGCCAGCGTATTACGCAGGCACGCCTGCGGGCGACCCTTGCGCGTATTCAAGAATCCTCAGAAGCGATGCGTGACAGCGTTGTCATGCTGGACCGCCACGGTGACTTAGAGTGGTGGAATAGCGCCGCTGCAGAAATGCTGGGTCTACAAACCGCCCATGACCGTGGGCAACATATTACGAACTTGCTACGTGACCCGCGCTTTATCAGCTATTTCAATGCCAATGAGTATGGCGAACCCTTGACACTGACCTCGCCCATTGATGAGCGCCGAATTTTACAGTATCAAATTACCCTTTATGGCGACGATGAGCGGCTCGTCATGGCGCGAGACATTACCCGCCTGCATCGCCTGGAGCAGATGCGTCGCGACTTTGTCGCCAACGTCTCCCATGAGTTACGCACACCGCTAACCGTACTTTCCGGCTATTTGGAAACATACAGTGATTTAAGCGACCAGTTACCACCGCGCTTAGGCCGTGGAATTGGGCAAATGGAGGCGCAAACCAAACGCATGCAGAGCTTGGTCAATGATTTGCTGCTGCTCTCACGGTTAGAAATTGACCAAGGTGGAAAAGATCACCAGCCGTTTGCCGTTGGGCCGTTACTTGAGAGCATTCGTCAGGATGCCGTGGCGCTTTCCAGCCAGCAGCAAGGGGGGCATGCTGCAAGTAGCCTGCTGCATAATATCGACGTGCGCATTGAGGGAGAGGCGCAGCTAGTGGGCAGTGAGCAGGAAATTCGCAGCGCTATTTCTAATCTTGCGTTTAATGCTGTTCGCTACACACCGACAGGGAGTCAAATAACCCTAAGCTGGACCACACAAGAGAATGGATGCGCCTGCATCGCGGTGGAAGATAATGGTGAGGGGATTGACCCTGTCCATATCCCTCGGCTGACCGAACGTTTCTACCGGGTTGATAAAGGGCGCAGCACGGCGACTGGCGGCACTGGCTTGGGTCTAGCCATTGTTAAGCATGTGCTGCTACGCCATGACGCCCAGCTGCACATCGTCTCCCGGCCTGGTGAGGGCGCGAGGTTTCGCTGCGTATTTCCTGCCACTCGGGTCTTGGCCCGCTAATTCGACGGTGCTTGCCACGCTATTTACCCTCATCGTCTATTTGCTTTCACAGTCGCCCCGCCTTGATGAACAATTTTTGTATAAGTGTGTCAGTTTGACTGCTAAGAATGGTCAAACCCTGCGCATGTGTCATTTTTAGTCACTTTTGCGGTTTTAAGCGTGCTTTCCGAGCGGTCAAAAAGACATTATAAAAAATAATAAGTATTTGTATTTTATGATTTTATTATTTTTTTTGGCAAAGTGGCACAGGTGATGCAGTTATCTTGGTAAGGAAGATAACCGCTGGAACTGGTAAGCCTATATGGCACTCTTCCTTAAATTTAGCGGTATCAAACAGCGATCGAGGAGACGGAATATGATGTCCATGGAACTACTCAAGAAAGCTGGTATTTTAGGTGTATCTTTTGGCTTGATGGCTAGCCCGCTAGCATTCGCCGACACTACTGAAAATTCATCAATTGATCAGAACCAAGGCATTACAGCTGATGAGCAGCCATTAGATAATCATTCACAAGACAATGCGAATGCAGGCAACTACGACACTGAAGATCTAACGACCGATCACGGCACTCAAGGTCCAGACGTTGTTGATGAGCCTGATTCTGACGACATGAGCGGTGATGAAGAGTACACGCCAGAAGAGCTTGTTGAAGAAAATAGTGCGTCGTAATTGATAATTTTAATCAATAACATTGTTTTACAAAGTTGTAGATAACTCTTACGCTAAGGAATGAGCATATAAGGGGCAAGGATGTCCTAAGCAAGGATGCTCACTGGTTCAAGGAGTGAATCTAGCGACGATTAATACGTTAGTCAGGGTTAATTCCAAGGTTGGAGTCCCGCAAAAGGATAGGAAGCTAACGTCAGGTATCGCTCGAATTAAGAGTTATCAAGACCCCGCCACGGCGGGGTCTCGTTTTTGTGGGTATCTAAAAAGTGTGGATGGTTCAACTCTTACTTATCCAGCAGTGAGTGAGCCACGGTAGTGGTGGTCCCACATCAAAACGGCGCCTGCGACTGCGCCGGGAATTAAGAATAAGTTTGCCAAGGGAATCCAGGTGACAACGGTTACCCATCCGCCATAGGTCAGGCTTGGCCACCAGCGCTGCGAAAGCCGGTGGCGCATATCTCGAAACGTTATCTTATTGTTGTCCATTGGGTAATCCAAATAGGTGATGGCCATTATCCAGGCGGAAAAAAGTGCCCATAAGAGAGGCGACAGTAGGTTAAGCCCAGGAACCCAGCTCACGACGAACAGCGCTGCTGCGCGGGGCAGGATGTAGCCTAACTTCACCAGCTCGCGTCCCACGGCATCAATCGCCGTTTTTGCCAGCCCGCGGTCATCTAACGGTGCGCGGCCAGTGACTTGCTGCTCTACCTTGGCGGCCAAAAAGCCGTAAAACGGCGCAGCGATCAGGTGAGTGACGAGCGTGAAGGTGAAAAATACGACTAATAGCAGGCTGACGAAAAACAATGGCCAAATTAACCAAGATAACCACTCAAGCCAGCTAGGCACCATGGTCATTGCGCTATTTAGCCAGCCAGAAAAGCGGTTAACCACCCAGCTAAGCATACTGGCATACACCGCCAGATTGACCAGAAGAGGAAGGAAAATATAGCGCCGTAGACCCTTTTGATACACCAAATAGGTGCCTCGACGTAGTGCGGTTAATGCATTCAACCTGTTGACTCCTTAACAATGCGCCCAAACAGAGCATTTGGGCGTATTGCAGGAGGTATTTAGGGGGAGGTCAAGACTTTTTAAGCGCTTCCTGGTCGATGCTATCGAGGTCGGTATGGCGAATATCCAGCCCTTTAACAAGGTAGACGACATACTCGGCGAGGTTGTTGGCGTGGTCGCCTACGCGCTCTAGGGCACGTAGCACCCACATAATGCTAAGCACTGAGCTAATTGAGCGGGAATCTTCCATCATAAAGGTCATTAACGAACGCATGGCGCTACCGTACTCGTCATCAACAAGTTCGTCTTCACGCACGACCTGCATGGCAAGCTCGGTATCAAAGCGAGCAAAGGCTGTTAATGCATCGCGCAGCATCTTACGCACGTGTTCACTGATGTGGCGCACTTCTACCAGGCCGCGAACACTGCCATTGCTTTCACTTAATAGCATCGCGTTACGGGCAATTTTGCTGGCTTCATCGCCGATCCGTTCAAGGTCTGAGGTAGCGCGAATAACCGCCAGCACCAAGCGAAGATCAGAAGCTGCTGGTTGACGGCGTGCCAGTACGCGGGTGCATTCGTCATCTATTTGTAGCTGCAGGTCGTTGACCTGGCGGTCGTTATCACGCACTTTTTCGGCGAGATGACTGTCGCCTTCAAGCAGCGCATAAACCGCATCTTGCACCTGCTTCTCCACCAAACCGCCCATGGCCATCAGGTGGGTTTTTAGCTCTTCAAGTTCTTGGTTGAACTGACGAGAAATATGCTGGCTGTGGGTTTCGCTATTAATGTCCATTGCGCACTCCTGACGGGATGTCGTTGGGGCCTAGGTGATGCGGCCGGTGATGTAATTTTCAGTGCGTTGTAAACGCGGGTTAGTGAACACTTGGTCGGTTAAGCCGAACTCAACCAGTTCGCCGTGCTGCATAAACGCCGTGTAGTCGGAAACCCGCGCGGCCTGCTGCATATTATGAGTAACCAGCACCAAGGTAAGCTGCGATTTAAGATTACGGATCAGCTCTTCTACTTTAAGTGTTGAGATGGGGTCCAGCGCCGAGGCTGGCTCATCCAAGAGTAATACGTCGGGCTGTACGGCCAGCGTGCGGGCAATCACTAAACGCTGCTGCTGCCCGCCGGAGAGCTGCCACGCTGAGCGGTGCAGCTGGTCTTTCACCTCGTCCCATAGCGCGGCAGACGTCAACGCCCACTCAATAATGTCGTCCCGCTTACGCTTAGGTAAACGGCGCTGCAAACGCAGCCCAAAGGCGACATTTTCATAAATCGACATTGGAAACGGGTTAGGCGTTTGAAATACCATGCCCACTCGCCGCCTCAGCTCAGTGACGTTCATTTGAGGAGCATGAATATCCTGCCCTTCAAGCGAGATATGCCCGCTATGAGAAACGGATTCGTTGAGGTCATGGAGTCGATTAATTGCCCTGAGCAGGGTGGATTTGCCACAACCAGAGGGGCCGATAAACGCGGTCACACGATGGCGAGGCACGTCGAGCGTCAACTGTCGCAATGCAGGCTTCCCCGCATAGGCGAGGTTAAACTGGTTAATGCTTAGGCAGCACTGCTCAGGCGCAAACGTAGTCACTGGAGCGTGTGTTGCTTGGGCAGACGTTAAGGACGCTAGCATTCGTTTCCTCGTTGACGCCTTAAATAATGACGCAGAAATATGGCAGTTAGGTTAAGCACCAGCACAATCAGTACTAACAGTAACGCCGTGGCGTAAACCAGCGGGATGGCGGCTTGAACATCTTCCCCGTGAAACGCCGTATCAAATAAATGATAGCCAAGGTGCATAAACTTGCGCTCAAGGTGTAAATAGGGGAAATCACCATCCAGCGGCATTTGCGGCGCTAGTTTGGCAACGCCTACCAGCATTAAGGGGGCTACTTCCCCGGCGGCCCGGGCGATGGCTAATATCACCCCGGTGAGCATCGCCGGGGTAGCCATAGGCAGCACCACTCGGGTTAACATTTCCAGGCGTGTCGCACCGAGCGCCACGGCACCTTCGCGCTGGGCGTCGGGGATGCGCGCTAACCCCTCTTCCGTTGCCACAATCACCACCGGCAGAGTTAATAGCGCGAGGGTCAGAGAAGCCCATAACAGCCCGCCGGTGCCGAAGGTGGGCGAGGGTAATTCGTCACTAAAGAACCACTGATCAATAGAGCCGCCAATGCCGTAAACGAATACCCCAAGACCAAAGACCCCATACACAATAGACGGCACACCGGCCAGGTTGCGCACGCCAATGCGCACGAGGTGAGTAAGCCGATTTTGGTGAGCGATCTCATTGAGATAAATCGCCGCGAGCACGCCAAATGGGGTCACAATCACTGACATTAAAATCACCATCAGCACAGTGCCAAAAATAGCCGGCCACACGCCGCCGCCAGTGTTGGCAGCCCGCGGCCCTTCGCTTAAAAAGCGCCAAACATTTTGCCCCCAGGCAGTGGTTTTTTGCCCCCAGCTCATCGCGTTAGGGGCCTGAATATGACGAACACTGGCAAGCGGCTGGCGCAGCGTTTGGCCACCTGCGGTTATCAGCAGTAACTCGCTGCTGCTTCGCTGGCTCGCGGGTTGTGAAAGCGACGCAAGGATGTAGTCCTCAGCCGCCTGTCCAGTTAAGCGCTGGTCATCACTCTCTACGGCCACTAAACGGCCAATAAAATCGCCCCACGGGGTGCGCTCCAGGCGGATCAGATCGTTTGGCGTCGCTTGTTCGACGATCTCCTCAATATTTATCCAGCGCCAGTTAGCCCCGGTGATATCACTGTTGCCGGTGAAATAGAGCCGCTCCATGCCTGCGTTTAGCGGCAGTGGCGTTTCGCGTACTGGCTGGCCGATAACGGTTTCACCTGAGGAGAGCGTGACCTCCTCCAAGGCGGCGGGCCAGAAGTGGCCCAAGCCGCGTGTAGCAAGCAGGGTCAGCAGCGCCGCTAACATGAGTAGTGAAAGCGCCACGCAGGCGGCACATAACCATGGCCAAAGCCCATCGTTTAACCAGCTCACCGGCCGCTTACTCTGTTCGGAAAGTGGCGTCATTGCTTGCCTCCCAGCCGGTGGTAACGGCGGCGTAGGCGCTGGCGCACTGTTTCTGCCAGGGTATTCACTAAAAATGTAAAGATGAATAGCGCAAGCGCTGCCAAAATCAGCAGATGGTAGGTAAGCCCCCCGGGGGTTGCCTCGGGCAGTTCAATGGCAATGGCGGCGGAGAGCGAGCGCAATCCCTCAAAGGGACTGGCGCTAAACAGCGCCGTATTACCGCTCGCCATGAGTACGATCATGGTTTCACCCACGGCGCGGCCTGCGCCAATCATCACCGCTGAAAAAATGCCGGGACTCGCGGTGGGCAGCGCTACTTTCCAGAGCGCCTGCCATCGGCTTGCGCCCAGTGCTTGCGCGCCCTCCATCAGAGTCGGCGGGATGTCAGCGAGCGCATCTTCGGCTAGCGCATAAATACTTGGTATGACGGCAAACCCCATGGCGATACCGACGATAAGCGCGTTGCGTGTGGCGTAATCCATGCCGTAGCGCTGGTCGAGCAAGCGGCGTAGGTCGCCCCCTAACAGGTGCTGTTCCAGCAGTGGCGCGAGCCATAGCGCTACGGCGACCATGCTCACAAGCCATGGAATTAACCATAACCCTGCCCAGGAGTGCGGCAAACGCTGGCGCAGCCGAGCGGCGGCAACGTGCCACAAAGCGCCCGCTAATAGAGCGCTAAAGGGCAGCCATGCGATGAGCAGCAGAGCGCTCGCTAAGTGGCGCTCTACCCAGGGGGCTAGCACTAACCCCGCAATAAAGCCCACTACGACACCCGGCACGGCCTCCATAAGCTCTAATGCGGGTTTTAGCCGACTGCGCAATCGTACCGACATAAACAGCGCTGAGTAGATCGCGGCGCCCAACGCAATCGGTGTGGCAAACAGCATCGCGGCGAGCGCGGCTTTTAAGGTGCCCCATGCCAGCGGCGACAGTTTACTAAGCGCGAACGTATCGCCTAGCGCTAGCAGCGGCAGCGTTTCCCATAGTAGGAAAACGCCAATGGCGAGAATCGCCAATAGCACCCCAATGCCCCCGGCGGTGATGAGCCCGGTGGCAATACGGTCTTGAAGCTGGCGCAGCGGCAGATAAACACGGGGTAGCCGAGGAGGAGTCATGTCGACATCATAGAGCAGCGGGTGCCATCGCTAAAATAAACATGCATGGTGGAGTTTCCTTACCCTAAAACATTTTTATGACAGTTAAATGACAGTAGCTACCACGGCTGTTGGGCATTCAGATCCTCCGGCGGCAGCGGTACAAACCCCGAGGCGCGGACAATTGCCTGACCCTCTGGCGACATAATCAGCGCGATAAACGCCTGCTCAGCGGCGGGTAATGACTCCCCCGGCGGTAAATTAACGTAGAGATAAAGATCGCGAGAGAAGGGGTAATCGTCGCGCTGAATCGATGATTCAGTCGGTGCCAGCGTGTTGCCATGCTGGTCGGCAAGCGGGAGTGCCTTTACCATCGGGGTGAGGTGGTTGTAGCCCGCATAGCCCATGGCATTAGGTGACTCGCCCACGGCGGCAACCACGGCGGATGAGCCAGGGTGCTCGCTGATATCGACCCGGAACCGTCCGTTACACAGCGCTTGCTGTTGAAACAACCCATGGGTGCCTGAGGCAAGATTGCGCCCATGCAACGCAATGTGACCATAAGGCCATTGCGCGGTCTCAAGTAACGTTTCCCAACGCCTGATCGGGCGTGTGGCCCCACACGCGAGGCTGGTCGAAAAAATAGCATCGACCTGTTGGCGGGTTAACGCGTCAAGCGGGTTATGGCGATGCACCACCACCACCAGTGCATCCCGCGCTACGCGAAGCTCTAGGGGCGGGTAGCCATAGCGGTCGATAAACTGCTGGCGTTCAGTCGCAGACATTGGTCTGGACATGGGGCCAAGGCGCGTAGTGCCTGCGATCAGCGCCGTGGGCGCACTGGCCGAACCGCCCGCTTGAAACTGCAGGTTGATTTCAGGGTGGCGAGCGGTGAGCGCTTCTCCCCAGCGTAACACCAGCCCCGCCATGGTGTCAGACCCCACTGCCCCTAGCGTACCGCTGGTAAGGGTGGGCGCTGTAGGCTGCCCCCAGGCTATCTGGACGGCCATGAGGAGTGTTCCTAGCAATGCTAAGCGCAGGCGATATTTCTTCCCAAGACATAAAGCGTTACCCTTCAAACGTCTTTCCTCTTGTGATTAACTAATACCACTCTGTTGCGATGCAGCAACATCACAACAATAAACTTACAAAGCGACGACCTTATGACACCGTTGGATTCTGATTTGGATGACGTGCCTGCGCCCCAAGGGCAGCTCACGTTAAAGCTACTGGCTTCTCGACAAGATACCAATCTCTACGGCGATATTCCTGGTGGCTGGCTCGTTAATCTGATGGATCAAGCCGCAGAGCTTGCCGCAGGTCGTGAAGCCGGAGGGCGAAACGCAACCGTTGCCATTGAAGCGATGGATTTTTTAAGCCCGGTACGCGTCGGGTCGATGGTGAGTGTGTATACCCAAGTTCAGGACATTGGCCACAGCTCAATCAAAATTGATGTGGAGGTATGGGTGCGTCCGCCCCATGGCCGCCATATTGAAGAGCGTCAGAAAGTCACCGAAGCGCGCTTTGTGATGGTGGCGCTGGATGAAAACGGCCGGATTCGCGCAGTACACAGCTAAGCGTCCGCCGCTGCATATCGAAAAGGGCGCCGTGGCGCCCTTTATGCTTAAGAAGGCAATGCCCGCTTAAGGTGTCCTCGCTTGTTGAAAGCGACTACGTATTGAGCTCTGCGCGGCTTCTCAAGTAAGCGTATTCACCCACATCGCTAAACGGGCGCAGCACTTCCTGGAACGCTGAATACGACTCCCAAACACGGCGCGACTCCTCGTCGCCGTCTACCTGGCGCTGAATCGCTTCTTTGGAGGATTCATAAAGTGCAGCCATGACGTCCTCGGGGAAGGTGCGCAGCTGCACACCATGCTCGTCAACCAGTGTTTCCAGCGCTTGCGCGTTGCGATAGGCGAATTCGCTGATCATGGCAAGGTTAGAAGCGCGTGCCGCTTCGCGGATAACGTCCTGAAGATCTTCGGGTAGGGCGTTCCAGGCGTCCAGGTTAACGGTGCCTTCTAGTACGGCGGTCGGCTCGTTCCACACCGATGTGTAGTAGTAATCCGCCACTTGGTGCAGGCCAAACGCCATATCGTTATAAGGGCCTACCCAGTCGGCAGCGTCCAGTACGCCGGTTTGTAGCGAGGTAAAGATTTCTGAACCGGGCATGTTAACGGTAGTGACCCCAATGCCGTTCATTGCTTCGCCCGCCAGCCCCGGCAAACGCAGGCGTAGGCCCTGCATATCGGCCAGGGAGTTAATTTCTTTTTTAAACCAGCCCGCCATCTGGGTGCCTGTATTACCGACTGCAAAGGGCTTAAGGTTGTGGTTGGCGTAAATCTCATCCCACAGTTCTTGGCCGCCGCCGTGGTATAACCAGGCATTCATTTCAGTGGTATTCATGCCGAACGGCACAGCAGTGAAAAACTGCGAGGCAGCGACTTTTCCGCGCCAGTAATAAGCGGCGGAGTGGCCCATTTCAGCGGTGCCTGCAGCGACAGCATCAAACACTTCCAGCGCTGGCACAAGCTCACCCGCACCATGTACGCGGATACGCATACGGCCATTAGAGAGCTGTTCTACCCGACGGGCGAAGTCGTTCGCGCCGGTACCGAGTGCGGGAAAGTTTTTCGGCCAGGAGGTCACCATATCCCAGGTGTAGGTTTCGTTAGCGCTGGCGGTGGAAACAAACGGGGCGGCAGCGACACCGGCGGCACCAAGGCCGGCGGCTTTAAGAAAGTTGCGGCGTTGCATAATGAGCAAGACTCCGGAAATTATAGGATATTTTTGTCAACGTGCTAAAAGCACCGTGTCCGTTTGCCAGTATGCGCTAACCCCGTTTTAATCGGCAAGCCATTGCCCTCAACGACGGAAGGGGCGCTTGCGCTTAAAGCGGCGTTAGCTTCGCAAACCCCAGCACTAACCACTTAATGCCATTGCCTTCAAAGCTGACCTGCACCCGGGCGCGGGCGCCTTCGCCTTCGGCGTTTAAAATAATCCCTTCGCCGAATACTGGGTGTTCCACCCGTTGGCCGACGTGCAGGCTGGGCAGGTCACCGTCACTCTCAATGCTTTGTTGGGCAAAGGAGGGGCGGGAGGCGGTGACGGGGCGGGAAATATGCCCGCGCAGGCGTACTTCTTCCAGCAAGTGGGGGGGAAGTTCGCGTAAAAAGCGCGACGGGCGCGGAAACACCTCTTTGCCGTGCAGGCGGCGGGTTTCGGCGTGGGTGAGGTAGAGCTTTTGCATGGCACGGGTAACGCCCACGTAGCAGAGACGCCGCTCTTCTTCGAGTCTGCCAGGCTCTTCCAGCGACATCTTATGTGGGAACAGTCCCTCCTCCACGCCCGCGATAAACACCACCGGAAACTCCAGCCCTTTTGCCGAGTGCAGCGTCATGAGCTGAACGCTATCCTCAAACTCCTCCGCTTCGTGGTCGCCTGCGTTGAGTGCTGCTTCAGAAAGAAACGCTTCCAGCGCTGCCATACCTTCGCCCGCTTCCGGGGTTTCAAAGGCGTCGCCGTGGGTAAAGGCGCGAGCGGCGGTGACCAGCTCTTCTAAGTTTTCCACCCGCGCCTGGCCTTTCTCGCCACGCTCGCTTTTATGGTGCTCGATTAAGCCGGTGTGTGCGGTGACATGGTCGATAATTTCGTGCAGGGGCAGCCCGGCGGCATCGTTATCCAACTGCTCGATCAGGTTGGCGAAGGCTTGCACCGCATTGGCGGCACGGCCCTTTAACGTACCGTCGTTGATCGCATCATGGAGTGCCTGCCAAAGCGGCACGCTTTGCTCCCGGGCACGGTGGCGAACAATTTCCACTGTGCGGGTGCCGATGCCCCGGGTAGGTACGTTGATCACCCGCTCTAGGGAGGCATCGTCGTCGCGGTTGAGCAACAGACGTAAATACGCCAGGGCATTTTTGATCTCTAAGCGCTCGTAGAAGCGGTGGCCGCCGTAGATACGGTAGGGCATGCCTTGGCGTATTAGCGTCTCTTCTAGCAGCCGCGACTGGGCGTTAGAGCGATAAAGAATCGCCACGTCTCGGCGATTAAAACCGTCATCGACCTTCTCTTTGATGGTATCGACGATATAGCGAGCTTCTTCCAGGTCGTTAAACCCGGCATAGACGGAAATCGGTTCGCCCTCGACGCCATCGGTCCACAGGTTTTTACCTAGCCGCTCGCTGTTATGGCTAATCAGCGTATTAGCGGCTTCTAGAATTGCGCTGGTAGAGCGATAGTTCTGCTCTAGACGCACGGTGTGGGTGTTAGGGAACTCTTCTTCAAAGCGACGGATATTCTCCACTTTGGCACCGCGCCAGCCGTAGATGGACTGATCGTCATCACCGACGGCAGTCATCGGCGTTTTCATGCCGGTGAGTAGCTTCAGCCACGCATACTGTAGCGTGTTGGTGTCCTGAAACTCGTCCACTAGGACATGGCCAAAGCGTTCCTGGTAGTGCCGTAACAGCGCTGGGTTATCGCGCAGTAACTCCAGGCTTCTCAGCAGCAGTTCACCGAAATCCACCAGCCCGCCGCGCTCGCAGGTGAGCTGGTAGCGTTCGTAAAGTTCAACCATCTGGCCCAGGTACGCATCGCCGTCGACATTGACCTGGAAAGGGCGTAAGCCCTCTTCTTTGCAGCCAGAGATAAACCCCTGCACCTGGCGGGGCGGGAAGCGCTCATCGTCAATCGAGTAATCTTTGAGCAGCCGCTTGATTAGACGGAGCTGGTCGTCGGAATCAATAATTTGAAAGTGCTGAGGCAGGCGGGCGTCTTGCCAGTGGGTGCGCAGCAGCCGGTGCGCAATGGAGTGGAACGTGCCGACCCACACATGGCGCATGGAAATACCCAGCAGCGCCTCAAGGCGCGTGCGCATTTCCCGCGCCGCTTTATTGGTAAACGTGACCGCCAGCAGCGCGTAGGGCGAAAGCCCTTCGGCCTGCATCAGCCAGGCAATGCGATGAACCAGCACGCGGGTTTTACCGGAGCCAGCCCCAGCCAGTACCAGTAGGTTGCCCTGGGGGGCGCTAACCGCCTCCCGCTGGGCGGGGTTGAGCTGATCAAGAATCGCCGTGACGTCATCCATAGTAGCCGCTGCCGGTTCAAAAATGGGCAGCCAGTTTAGCACAGCCATGGAACTGGCTGTGCATACAGGACAAGTGCTTAGCTATCTTCGGGGTAGCGCAGGGTGTTTAGGCTCTTTTTAACCGCCTTCAACTGTTCGGCAAGTTTCGGCCCACGGGTTTTGGCAACGCCAACCGCTAATACGTCGATAAGCACGAGGTGGGCAATACGCGAGCTTAGCGGCGTATAGATCTCGGTGTCTTCATGAACGTCAATGTACAGCGGCAAGCTCACTTCACTGGCCAGCGGGGAGTCGCTGGGGCAGAGGCCAATGACCGTGGCGCCTGCATCGCGGGCTAAGCGCACGCTAGCCACCAGCGCTTTGGTGCGGCCCGTTTGGGAGATGGCCACGACCACGTCACCCTCTTTTAGGGTCACTGCGGACATATTTTGCATGTGCGGATCGGCATAGGCCGAGGTGGAGATCTGCAGGCGGAAGAATTTGTGTTGGGCATCGAAGGCCACCGCGCCAGAAGCTCCAAAGCCGTAGA
This sequence comes from Halomonas sp. 7T, assembly GCF_025643255.1. Lineage (NCBI taxonomy): Bacteria > Pseudomonadati > Pseudomonadota > Gammaproteobacteria > Oceanospirillales > Halomonadaceae > Halomonas > Halomonas sp. 7T. The sequence goes on from NZ_CP087112.1 coordinate 3,117,884, forward strand.
ACTCAACTCGGTTGGCCATGGCCAGAGCGTTAACGGCTTTACCTAGCGCGTCGTTATCAAGCCGGTCACGCACCGATAATAGTGTGCCCACAGTCGAGTCGAAGATGCTGTGTGAGAACTCCGCGACCGAGTCGCTATCATTCATGGAGAACTGGGCGAACTGGCTGCCGCTAGCCAGCATTTGCGCCAGCTGCAGTTTGAAGTCCTGGAAGCCATTGCAGCCCAATGCGCGGCAGAAACGCACCACGGTGGGTTCGCTCACTTTGGCTTCCGTGGCGAGATCCACAATTCGCATATGGATCACTTCGTCAGGATTGCGCAGCACAAACCGCGCGACCTTTTGTTCGGAGCGACGAAAGTGCTCCATGCGGCGTCTCATTTCATCGAACAGGGCGCGGCTCACAGTCAGCTCCTTGGGTGCTCAAAAACAAAGGATTACAGTACGACAAAATATATCTGTTTAAAACGTTCGTTTTTAATAGCGCTTCATCATTTGGCTCAGCGCTGCGGCAGACGATCCAAGATGGCATGCCTATGTCTGAGGCCAAGCCTAACCTAAAGGCGTTTAAATGCCGTTAAGGCATTTGAGCAGAATTCGTCATCATTTTGTCAAGTAGGTTATAGTAAGAAGTGAAGTGCCGCACTGCATCATTTAAAAAATCAGTCGTCACGGATGCAGGTGGACGTAGGCATATTCACCTGGAGGAACGTCGATTATGAGAAACGTCGAACGAATCACCTCGGTTAAAAACGAATTGCTCGACATTTTTATGAGCATGCAAGTCGATGAGCACGCCCAACAACAGCGTAGCTCTGCCCAACGCAGCCTAAGGGCGCGTCGGGGAATAGAATTACATCGGGAGTTCCAGCAGTTATCGCGGGATATCGCCCCCTTGCCAGAGTATGAGCAAGAGAGCGAATTGCACTAGCGTTTAAACGATACCGCCCCGCTATAAAGCAGGGCGGCTGTTTGCTTGGATAACGGATCTTGCCTTAGCGGCTTACATAAGACCCGTTACAAACACAATGATAACGCCAATCGGCGCTACATAGCGTGCGATGATGTTCCATAGGCTGACCCCGGTTGCAGAGAGGCCCAGCTCGGCTTCCACGCTTTCACGCTTCAAGCACCATGCCACAAATACAATCGCGCCTAGGCCCGTTAACGGCAGCAGAATTTTGCTGGTAAAGGTATCCAACAGGTCGAAAATATTCAGGCCAAAGAACAGTACCTCTGACCACACGTTAAACGACAGCAGCGCCGCGACACCCAATAACCATACGCCCGCACCGCTTGCTAAAGTCGCAGTGACACGCGTCATTGCTGTGCGCTCTTCCAGCATTTCTACCGTGGGTTCAAGTAAGGAAATGGCGGAGGTTAAAGCGGCAAAGGTGAGCAGTAGGAAGAACATCAGGCCTAAAATGGTGCCGCCTGCCATGTTACCAAATGCGAGCGGCAGCGTGACGAAGATCAAACCTGGACCTTCACCGGCGCTTAAGCCATTGGCGAACACAATTGGGAAGATGGCTAAACCGGCCAGCAGCGCGATGACGGTATCTAGAATGATCACCGTTCGCGCAGTGCTAATCAAGTTAACATCTTCTCCTAGGTACGAGCCGTAAGCCATCATGATGCCCATGCCCAGCGACAGCGTGAAAAACGCTTGGCCCATAGCGGCAAGTACTACGCCACCGTTTAGGGCGCTCCAATCAGGGCGGAACATAAAGGCCAGTGCTTCGCCAAAATAACCGCTAGCCACGCCGTAACCTACGAGTATCAGCATTAATATGATAAGCGCAGGCATTAACAAACGCGCAGCGCTCTCAAGCCCTTTGGTAACCCCGCGTGCCACGATACCAACCACCAGCACCATAAAGGCGGTATGCCAAAGCAGCAGTGTGACAGGGCTTCCCAGCATGCCGCCAAACAAGCCGCTAATACCGTCGGCATCTTGGCCGTTAAAGGTGCCAATGACCGAGCTGAGCGTATAGTTAAGCGACCAGCCACCAATCACACTGTAAAACGACAAAATCAAAAACGCGGCTAATACGCCGCTAACGCCAATCAGCGCCCAGGCTTTTGATTTTCCGTGGTTAGCCGCCAGCTCAGCCATGGTGTTAATCGGGTTTTTCTGGCCACGACGGCCAATCATCCACTCGGCGACAAGAATCGGCAGGCCCACCAGTGCAACACAGGCGAGGTAGACCAGTACGAACGCGGCGCCGCCGCTATCGCCGACCATGTAAGAGAAGCGCCAGATGTTCCCTAAACCGACTGCCGACCCTGCGGCTGCGAGCACAAAGGCCATCTTCGATGACCACTGCGCATGTGCAAGTTTTGCCATGTTTCACCTTCTATATAGGTTCAATTGTAATTAATAAGGTGCTGCTATCGTAAAATGCTAATTTTCAGAAAACTGAACGATAAGAAAAAGTTATTTTCCAGCGTTATTTTCCGAAAGAAGACGCAATTTATCCGATAGAAAGAGCGCATGCCAGTAAACACAGCTAAAAAGGCTGTTTAAAACAGTTGGCTCTGCTTATCGCCTGCAAACGCTGGCAGGGTGGGCAGCGGTGTTAGCGCCTGTAATTCTCTATAGAGGCTGCGTGCCATCTCAGGCGACTCTCGGTTATCAGCAGTATGCACAAATAAGAAAGGGGTTTTCCCCTGACTTATCCACAGGGCAAGGCGGGATTTCCACGGGCCGAAGTAGCGGCTATTAATGGCTTTGTCAATATGGCCAATGAAGCGAATAACCGGCTGCTGTGCCGTGGAAAGCACGTGTAATGGGACTTTCGGTTTTTCCTGTTGGGCATGGGCAAGCCCAGCATGGCCATTCGCCGGGGTGGAAAATACGGGGCGCACGTCAAGCATTACACGGTTCGCCGCATAAGTTATCAACAATTGATTAAGGGCTTTTTCAGCGACGCCTTTTTGAAAAAATGCTGGATGGCGCACTTCAACCGCACACGGCAAGTGAGCGGGCCACTGGGCGAGTAGCGCTTCAAGTTTACATAGCTCTTGAGGACCAAAATCCCTTGGCAGTTGCACCATAGTGGGGCCAAGGCGGTCATGCAGTGGCTCCAGCGCGGCTAAAAATGCCCAGGCTTCTTCCAAACGCGTTAGCCGTTGATCATGGGTGACGCTAGCCGGCAATTTAAAGCAAAAGCGAAAGTAAGGGGGGGCCTGACGAGCCCAAGCCGCAATTGTCTCAGGCTTGGGCGCACCGCTATAAAAGGTAGTGTTGCCCTCGACACTTGAAAAAACCGCCGCATAGTCACTTAAAAGCCCCGTTTTGGCGTGGCGCGGGTATAGGCTACCCAGCCAATCCTGGTTGGCCCACATGGGTAAGCCTAAATACAGCGGAAACGTCATATTAAAGGGCCTTTAAGGGTGTTCAATCCGTACCCAAGTCACTGAGTGGCAAGCGATAGGTGGTTAACTATGGAATAAATTGATCTGGATCAAGTGACAAATCAGGCTTAGTTACTACGCTTTATTTATAACTATTTTAATACACATCTACAGCGGTGTGTTTTCCCCTGTGGAGTTAGGCATGGCTAAAAAATCTCATTCCATACTCACCGAAGAAACGCCTGGGAAACGTCAGGAGCTGGGGCTGTTTCTATTTATCGTAGTGCTGTTATTTCCCATTTTGGCAGTAGCGGTGGTAGGGGGGTATGGCTTTTCAGTATGGATTTTTCAAATGTTTGCAGGCCCCCCAGGGCCTCCGCTATAGCAGCGTCTAAATGCTTCTATCTGATCACTTTAAAGGTGTTAACCACTGTTAAATAAAGTGGGTAATACTCTTTTAACTCAGGAATGCTCATGACGCGCACGGATAATAACAATCATCGGCGCAATCTTTTTCGTCGCTTGTCAGGGCGGGGCGATGTACGTCGACCGCCGTGGCACAGTGCTGATTTTCTCGACCGCTGTACGGGTTGCAATGCCTGTATCGATGCTTGCCCGGAAGGCATTTTGACCCGCGGTGGTGGCGGTTATCCCGAGCTTAGCGTTGCCCACGAGGGCTGCTCACTGTGCGGTGATTGCGCAACGGTATGCGAGCCACAAGCGATACAGCCCGCAGGGGGCGTTAGCGAAGCCTTTCCTTGGCAAGCCGAGGTTCAGCCGCACTGCTTAGCACTGGCTGGCATCCATTGCCAAAGCTGCCAGGACGCCTGTGAGTGGAATGCGATCCGCTTTCCGCTGCGACCCGGCGGCCGGCCGCCACAACCTGATATCAACGTAGAAAAGTGCACCGGCTGTGGTGCTTGCTATTCCGCCTGCCCTAACCAGGCAATCTCACTGATAACAAAAGATACCGCCTATGTCTGATCAACTGCTGCACATCATTAGCTTTATCGTTCATGCGCGGCCCGAGGCGCTGAAACAGACAGCGGAGTGGATTACCCAGCATAGCGCTGGGGAAGTGATGGGCGAAGACGCGGCTGGAAAGCTCGTGGTGGTCGCCGAGCACACTGACGAACAACAACTATTGGCTTTGATGGATCACGTACGCGAGCAGCCTGGGGTTATTGACGCCGCTTTTGTGTATCACGAAGTGGTTGATGCCCTGACAGCGGACGAGCCGCACGTATAGGAGGGGGAGCAATGAAACTCACACGTCGAGCGTTTGTAAAGGCGAATGCCGCAGCGGTGGCCGCTGCCACGGCAGGGATGACCATACCTGCTGGCGCCAGCAACCTGATCACCCAGGCGGATATGAACCGCTTGCAGTGGGATAAAGCCCCATGCCGCTTTTGCGGAACCGGCTGTAGCGTCATGGTTGGCACCTATGACGGCCAAATCGTGGCGACTCATGGTGATAACCAGTCTGAAGTAAACCGTGGCCTTAACTGTGTTAAGGGCTACTTTCTTTCCAAAATTCTCTACGGCGAGGACCGCTTAACTCAGCCGCTGCTGCGTAAGCGCAACGGCCAGTACGCTAAAGATGGCGATTTCGAGCCGGTCTCCTGGGACGAAGCGCTTGATCTCATGGCGGAAAAGTTTACCAGCGCCATTCGTGAACATGGACCCGAAAGCATCGCGCTGTTTGGCTCTGGCCAGTGGACTATTTGGGAAGGTTACGCGGCGAGTAAGCTATTTAAAGCGGGTCTGCGCTCGAACAATATCGACCCCAACGCTCGCCACTGTATGGCCTCGGCGGTATTTGGCTTTATGCGCAGCTTTGGCTCGGATGAGCCCATGGGTGTGTATGACGATATCGAGCATGCGGATGCCTTTGTGCTGTGGGGCTCTAACATGGCCGAGATGCACCCAGTGCTCTGGACTCGCGTGACTGATCGTCGTCTCTCCTTCCCGGACACCCAGGTGGCGGTGCTTTCTACCTTTGAGCACCGCAGCTTTGAATTGGCCGATATCCCCATGGTTATGTCGCCCAATGCGGATATCGTGATCCTCAACTACATCGCCAACCATATTATTCAAACCGACCGCGTCAATCGCTCATTCGTCGACCAGCATGTCAACTTCGCGCTCGGCACTGACGATATCGGCTATGGCCTGCGCGACGAGCACCCGCTACAGCAAGCCGCAGAAAACGCCAATAACGCTAATAGCTGGACGGATATGAGCTTCGAGGCGTTCGCGGACTATGTTGCGCCCTACACCCTAGAGCGGGCCGCGCGTGAATCGGGCGTTTCTGAAAGCCGCCTTGAAGCGCTAGCAGAGCTTTATGCCGACCCCGATAAAAAGGTGATGACGTTCTGGACCATGGGGGTCAATCAGCACACCCGTGGGGTGTGGATTAATAACCTGATTTACAACCTCCATTTGCTTACTGGCAAAATTTCGGAGCCGGGCAACAGTCCTTTCTCGCTTACTGGCCAGCCCTCTGCCTGTGGTACCGCGCGGGAAGTGGGCACCTTTGCTCACCGTCTACCTGCCGACCGCGTGGTTACCAATCCAGAACATCGCCGCGATGCGGAGAAAATTTGGAAACTGCCCGAAGGCACTATCCCTTCATGGGTAGGCTTTGATGCGGTGGCCCAAAGCCGTCGTCTTAAAGATGGCGACATCAAGGTTTACTGGACCCAGGTGACCAACAACATGCAGGCCGGGCCTAACGTCATGCAGGAGATTCTGCCTGGCTGGCGTAATCCCGAAGCCTTTGTGGTGGTCTCGGATATCTACCCCACCGTGTCAGCGCAGTCGGCGGATCTGATTTTGCCCGCAGCGTCCTGGGTGGAAAAAGAGGGCGCCTTTGGTAACTCCGAACGGCGCACCCAGTTTTTCCATCAGTTGGTCAATGCCCCCGGCGAGGCGCGCTCGGATTTATGGCAGACCGTGGCCCTCTCCCAGCGCATCCGCGTGGCTGATGTCTGGCCCGAGGAGTTGCTAGAAGCCGCCCCAGAGATGCGTGATAAAACCCTGTTTGATTTACTGTTTGCCAATGGTCAGGTCGACCAGTACCCCACCTCCGATATGGAAGAGGGTTACGCCAACGCCGAGGCAGACGATTTCGGCTTCTATATCCAAAAAGGGCTGTTTGAAGAGTACGCGCGCTTTGGCCGTGGCAAAGGCAAAGATTTAGACAGCTTCGACGCGTACCACGCCAGCCGGGGCAAGCGCTGGCCAGTGGTCGATGGCCAAGAGACCCTCTGGCGTTACAGAGAGGGGCTAGACCCGTATGTAGAGCCGGGCAGCGGCTGGCAGTTTTACGGCAAGCCGGATAATCGCGCCGTGATTTTTGCACTACCGGCCGAGCCACCCGCCGAGGCCCCTGACAATGACTTTCCTTATTGGCTCTGTACAGGGCGGGTTTTGGAGCACTGGCACACCGGCTCTATGACCCGTCGCGTGCCCGAGCTGCACCGGGCCGTGCCCGCTGCGCTGTTGTATATGCACCCGGAAGATGCCCGCGCCGAAGGCTTCAGGCGAGGAAGCGAGGTCAAGGTGGCTAGCCGCCGTGGTGATGTGAACTTGCGGGTAGAAACCCGCGGTCGGGTTAAGCCGCCCCGCGGCCTGGTGTACGCGCCCTTTTTTGACGCCTCGTATCTGATCAATAAAGTCACCCTGGACGCCACCGACCCGATTTCCAAGCAAACCGATTTTAAAAAGTGTGCGGTGCGCCTTGAACTCGTCAATCTGGCCTAAACAGGATAAGGAGAACAACAATGAAATGGCTTTTTCCTCTCTGTTTATTCGTTGCTCTGCTAGGCACAACGGTGGGTGCAGATGATACACGCGACGCGACCGCCCCCGATGGTTTGCGGCCTGGGGGAACCGTTAGTCAAACCTTACCCGCAGCACCCATCGCCGGTGAGCCGCGGGATAGCGGCCGAGAAGTGCGTAATTACCCAGAGCAGCCGCCGGTGATTCCCCACTCGATCCGTGATTATCAAGTCGATATGCGGGTTAATCAGTGCCTAAACTGCCATAGCCGGGAGCAGGCCGTCAGCGCGGGCGCGCCAATGGTGAGCATTACCCACTTTATGGATCGGCATAAGCAGGTGCTAGCCGCCGTATCACCTGATCGCTACTTCTGCACTCAGTGCCATGTGCCTAAAACTAACGCCGACCCGCTAGTTCCAAATCGCTTTAAGTCGGTGGAAGAGGTGATTAACGAGGCGCTACGTGAGCGCCAGGAGGGTGAGCAATGAAGCGCTTTTTCACCCGTTACTGGCGTATTTTAAGTCGCCCCAGCGTTCACTTTAGCCTGGGGTTTTTAACCCTGGGTGGGTTTATTGCCGGCATTATCTTTTGGGGCGGTTTTAATACCGCCATGGAAGCAACCAATACCGAGCAGTTTTGTATCTCCTGCCATGAGATGGAGCGCAACCCGATGCAGGAGCTCAAAACCACCATTCACTACTCTAACCGCTCTGGGGTGCGGGCGACGTGCTCAGACTGCCATGTTCCGCACGGCTGGACGCATAAAGTAGCGCGCAAGATGGAAGCCTCTAAAGAAGTTTGGGGCTGGGTATTTGGCTCTATCCGCACTGAAGAGCAGTTTGAGGCAAAGCGCCGCGAGCTTGCCGAACGCGAATGGTCGCGGCTTCAGGCCAATGACTCACTTGAATGCCGCAACTGCCACGAATTCGACTCGATGGATTTCACCTTGCAAGGCCCGCGTGCAGCGCGCGCTCACTCGACTAATCTCGCCACAGGTGAAGCAACCTGCATCGACTGTCACAAAGGCATTGCCCACGAACTACCGGATATGAGTCCTAGAATAGAGGCTGCTGTGGGAACGCCCGATATCGTGTCCTGGGCCGCGCATTTAGAGCTGGAGAGCGGTGCCTATGCCGAGCAGTAGCGTCGGCGTCGATTGAAAAGTCGCTGGCGCAATTGACGCGCTAGATGCTAGAACAAGCATCATCGTCAATTTATGCGCTAGCGCGCAGGGTGGAAGAGAGAATGAGTCAGGGAAAAGTATTGGTACTACATGGTCCCAACCTAAATTTGCTGGGCAGCCGACAGCCAGAGATTTACGGGTATGAGACGCTAGAAGATGTGAATAACCTCTTACGTGAGAAAGCGGTGCTGGCCGACTGGGACATCACCTGCTTTCAAAGTAATCATGAAGGCGCTTTGATTGATGCGATCCACGCTGCCCGGCTTGATGGCACCCAGGCGATTATTATTAACCCGGCGGCCTATACCCACACCTCGGTGGCGATTCTCGATGCGCTCAATGCCTTTGATGGCAAAGTGATTGAAGTGCACCTGTCGAATGTGCATAAACGCGAAGCCTTTCGACACCACTCCTACGTGTCGCTACGCGCCGATGGCGTGATTGCCGGGTTGGGCGTGCAAGGGTACCGGGCCGCGTTAGATGCAGTAATGGCTAGTTAATATGCGCGCGTATGTGCGCGACTTTGCTTTGCAGCACGGGTAGGTAAACATTCACCAGCGTGTCGAGGTCGACCCGAGCCGCGTTGGTGCTAATATTGATTGCCCCCATTAAGTGCTGCTTAGCGTCAAAAACAGGCACAGCGATTGAGCGAAGGCCTGAATCTAGCTCTTGGTCAGAAATCGCATAGCCTTGTTGACGCGCCTTTATTATCCGGTCACGCAGCTCTTTAACATCGGTCACGGTTTTCTCGGTGTAGCGCTCAAGTGAAATGGTCGTCAAAAAGTGATCAAGGTCTTCATCGCTTAGCTGCGCCAATAGGATGCGACCCATAGAGGTGTGTGCTGCTGGAAGCCGCGTGCCTACCGACAGCGTAATCGCCATCAAGCGATGTTTGGCTGCAGAGCGCGCCACGTAAATTACATCGCTCCCGTCTAGTACGCCCAGCGATGAAGACTCTCCCGTCTCGGCGGTTATTTCTTCCAAGTACTGTTGAATAACGCCTTGATAGTTATTGGCGGATAGAAACGCGTAGCCTAACTGCAGAACCCGAGGCGCTAACTCAAAGTAGCGTTGTTCCTTGCGCACATACCCCAGGGCATGCAACGTCAGTAAGAAGCGCCTCGCTTTTGCTCTATTCATGCCTGTGCGCGTCGCCACTTCGCTCAATGTCATGCGTGGGTGCTCAGCATCAAATGCCTGTATAACCTCCAAGCCGCTCGCTAAGGCCGTTACAAAGTCACGACTCTCTGTACTCAGCATCTCTTCTTGCATCTTCGCTATCCATTGTTTTGAAGCCACTCAACAAGAATAACGCAGAAATGTTCGCCATACGAACTTGTGAGATTGCGCTACAAGTTCCTGTGGGCTGTGTATTTACTACAATGCTACTAAAGTTGTGTTTTTTAAAGTGTTAGCAACAACGTAATCTCAAGGCATACACTACGAATACGTGTACGCGATGCGAACAATAATTAACTAACGCACAGGAAGATAACAATGAACAAACTCCTCAGCGCAACATGCCTGGCTGCTTGTAGCAGCGCGCTCGCTCTTGGCCTGACCGTCTCCTCTGCCAGCGCCAATGAGTGGCCGACAGACGATATCCGTTTAGTGGTGCCTTATGCCCCGGGTGGCACGACGGATGTTTTGTCGCGGCGTGTTGCTGACCTCCTCCAGCAAGAGCTTGATACGAATGTGGTGGTAGAGAACCGGCCCGGCGCGGGGTCTACCGTCGGCACCGGGCGCCTTGCGCGCGGTGGACGCGATGCGGACCACACCATTCTTATGGCGTCGCCGGGTCACACCATCGGTGCCGCCATCTACCCTGATCTTAGCTACGACCCGGTTGATGATTTCGTCTTTTTGCAAAACATGATCGACATCCCGAACGTGATGGTCGTGCCCGCCGACAGCCCCTATGAAAACGTTATTGAGTTCGTCGAAGCCGCAAAAGAACAAAATATGACGTTTAGTCACAGCGGCGTCGGCAGCTCTATTCACATGTCTGGCGAGCTATTTAAAACGCTGACAGAGACCAACATGACCGCGGTGCCTTTTGCAGGTAGCGGTGCGGCACTACCTGCGCTGTTAGGTGGTGATGTGGACGTGTCGTTTGAAAATATGCCAACAGTCCTTTCACACATCCGTTCGGGGGATTTACGTGCACTAGCGGTTACCTCGGCGGAACGCTCCGAGTACCTGCCTGATGTCCCGACACTTTCAGAGGTAGGCGAGCATAACCTTGACCAGTTTATTACCACGGCTTGGTTTGGACTGATTGCGCATAGCTCCTTCCCAGAAGAAGCACAAAGCGTCATGCAAGAAGCCTTAGCCAACGTGATGGAACGTGAGGAGTTTTTAGACTTCGCAGAGCAATTAGGGGCTGAGCCGGGCCAAGTGTCGGGTGACGCGTTCAAGCAGTTCATCGTTGAAGAAGTGGAGCGTTGGGACGGCGTCGCCCAGCAAGCTGGCATCAGCCAGTGAGCTAGGCAGTCTCTCACCAAGCACTGAGGCGAGGACATGCGTTCTCGCCTTTATTGTTTTCCCAGGAGAAGGCAGCGATGACACCCTCGGATTTTAAGCGCAGGGTAAAAGACCCAAGTGACGTAGTCGCGGGAGTTATCCTGCTGAGCTTCTCACTGGTACTGGTTTTTTATCTGGTGCCTAACTACATCAATGAACCGCCTATTCTGCAAAACCCTATGATGTCGCCGCGCTGGCTGCCGGGGATTGTTGGCTGGTTGATCCTGCTCTTTTCTATTCTGCTGATCCTGCAAGGCTTCCTGTTGGACAGAAGCAGCGAGGAGGATGAACGAAATATTGAGAAAGGGACGACCCGGCGTTTCATATTGATGGTGGCCGCCCTGGTCATATATGTCTCTCTATTTGAATCCATGGGGGCGGTATTTACCGGTATTTTGGCGACCCTGGTGCTTTTTGTGGCGCATCCTGTTCGCACCTGGTGGGTTTATAGTCTGGCCTTCGTTTTTCCTATCGCGGTGACATTTATCTTTGTAAAAGTGATGAATGTACCGCTTCCGATATCACCAATCGGTTTCTAATTGGCTACTTCATCTTCTGGGTGATCTATGGAACATTTTTCGGAAGTCATCGCGATATTTTTTAGTTTAGATAACTTTATAGCGATCGCGATGGGCGTGGTCATCGGGGTGGTGGTGGGGTCAATTCCGGGGTTGACCGCCACCATGGCGGTGGCACTGGCGCTGCCCTTCACGTTCTCCATGCAGCCGGTGGCCGCTATCCTGCTGTTGGTGGGTATTTATAAAGGTGGCATGTACGGTGGCTCAATCACGGCCATTTTAATCAGAACGCCCGGCTCACCCGCTTCCGCGTGCACCTTGTTGGATGGCTACCCTATGGCCCAGCAGGGGCATGCCAAAAAAGCACTCAAGGCCGCGCTCTACTCGTCGGTCATTGCCGACTTTATCTCCAATATCGCGCTGATCTTTTTTGCCGCCTATTTGGCAAAAATTGCGCTGAATTTCGGCGCGCCGGAGTTTTTTTGGCTGATCTGTTTTTCGCTCACCATCATTATTTCTTTGGCCAGCGGCTCAATGATCAAAGGCTTGATGGCAGCGCTGTTAGGTATTTTGCTTTCCCTAGTGGGGCTGGATGAAGTTTTTGGCTCCCAGCGGTTTACCTTTGGCAGCTATAACTTAATGGACAGCATCTCCTTTATTCCCTTGTTAATTGGCCTCTTTGCGATCCCAGAAATTATCGAGTTCTATCGCAAAAAGGCGCTTCCACATATCAAGGCGAAGGCGAGCGGTGCTGGTCTGGCATTTTCTGAATTGAAGCGCTGCTTGACGACTATTGTGCGGGGCAGTTTGATTGGCGTGATTATTGGGGCCATCCCCGGTACGGGCGCGACTGCCGCCGCGTTTATTTCCTATAGCGATGCGCGCAGGCGCTCCCCCAATAAGGCGAATTTCGGTAAGGGGGAGGTAGAGGGCGTTGCCGCTGCCGAGGCGGGAAATAACGGCGTTGCCGGGGCGACGATGATTCCCCTGCTATCGCTGGGTATTCCGGGGGATGTTATCACGGCGATTATTCTGGGGGCGTTTATGGTGCATGGGCTGACGCCCGGCCCGCTGATGTTCCAAGAAAATCTGCCGCTCATTTATGCCTTGTTCATGGGCATTATGTTTAGCTCCTTGGTATTGCTGCTGGTGGGCAATGTCGCTATTAAGTACTTCTCGTTAATTGCCGACATCCCTAAATCGATCCTTTTTCCCCTTGTGTTGATGTTCTGCGTTTATGGGGCGTATGCAGTTAATAATGACACCTTTGATGTGTGGCTCATGCTGGCCTTTGGCGTCGTTGGCTATATCTTCAACCGCGCCGCGATACCGGCAGCGCCCTTTTTGATCGGCTTTATCCTCGGGCCAATGTTTGAAGATAACCTGCGCCGTTCGCTATTAATCGGCCATAACGATCTGTCAATTTTCGTGCGTGGCCCCATTACCTGGGTCTTTATTGCGTTGACGGTGGGCTCCATTGCGTTAGCCCTTTATCGCTTTATTTCATCACGCCGTGAAGCACGCAACGCCGTCGGTAAATCGCAGTAAGTAAGGCTACCGGAGAATGGTGATGGCAGGACCGCTAACAGGGCTTCGAGTGTTGGATTTAAGCCGCGTCATGGCGGGTCCCTGGTGTACGCAAATACTGGCCGATATGGGCGCTGAGGTGATCAAAATTGAGCACCCAACCCTTGGTGACGATACGCGCCATTGGGGGCCTCCCTGGTTAAAAGATAAACAGGGCAAGGAGTCCCAAGAGTCGGCTTACTACCTTTCTGCTAATCGCGGCAAGCATTCGGTAACGGTGGATATTAGCCAGCCGGAGGGCCAAGGGCTGGTGCGTGAGCTAGCGGCTGAAAGCGATATTCTGGTGGAAAACTTTAAGAGCGGCGGCCTAGCCCGAAAAGGCCTCGATTACGCCACCTTAGAGGCGATTAACCCTGGGTTGATTTACTGCTCAATCACCGGGTTTGGCCAAACCGGGCCAATGGCAGCAATGGCAGGCTATGACTACCTGATCCAAGCCCAATCCGGGTTAATGAGTATTACCGGTGCCGCCGACGGTGAGCCGGGGGCTGGGCCGCAGCGTGTGGGCATGGCGGTCTCTGACCTAACCACGGGGATGAATGCCACCATCGCCATCCTGGGCGCTTTGCATCACCGACATAGCACCGGGGAGGGCCAATATATCGATATGGCGCTGCTGGATGTTCAGGTCAGCTGGTTAGCCAATCAAGCGCTTAATTACTTCTGCAGCGGCACACCGCCAACCCGCACCGGCGAGTACCACCCTAACTTAGTGCCTTACCAGCCGTTTCCTACGGCTGATGGCGAAAAAGTCATCATCGCCATTGGCAACGATGGGCAGTTCAAGCGCTTTTGTGAGGCGGTTGGGCGACCCGAGTTAGCCACCGACCCCCGCTTTAGTACCAATCCTGAGCGGGTGAAGCACCGCCTGGCGCTGATACCACTGATGGTTGAGATCACTCGGTCCCGCACCAGCCACGAATGGATAGCGATGCTGGGGGCGATTAGCGTTCCCTGCGGGCCGATTCAGAATATTGCCCAGGTTTTTGATGACCCACAGGTGCAAGCGCGAAACATGCAAATTGAGCTAGAAAGCGACACCGGTTCTGTGCCCGGTGTGGCTAACCCTATTAAATACTCCAAAACGCCGTTGGCGTATAACAAGCCACCGCCGCGACTGGGGGAAGATACCGACAGCGTGTTGCAGCGCCTATTGCACAAAGGCGCTGAGGAAATAAGCGCCTTGCGTCAAAAGGGCGTAGTAAAATAAGCCCTCTAACCGACCGTCACACCGCCGCAAACAAACAGCGTCTGGCCGGTCATAAAACCGCTACGCTCGTCGCAGAAAAAACTAACCGCCTGGGCCACATCTTCTGGCTGGCCCATACGCTGTAGCGGGATATTATCGATGATGCGGCGGGCACGTTCTGAATCAGGCGGGTTATTTTCCCAAAAGGCGCTGGTAGCGATGGGGCCGGGGGCAACGCAGTTGACCGTAATGCCGTGTTCAGCAAGCTCCAGCGCCCAGGTGCGGGCCATGGACTGCAGCGCGCCTTTCGTTGCGCTGTAAATAGTGCGCGCTTCCTTGCCGAGCACCACGCGGCTGGCATTCATCACAATGCGGCCCATGCCTTGTGCTTTCATGGTGGGTAAGAGGGCTTGTGTGCAGATCAGCGCCGAGCGTACGTTCAGGTGCATTAATGTATCGAAGTCTTCAAGCGTTGCCTCTTCGAGCAGGGCGGGGGCGACGATACCCACATTGTTGATCAGCCGGCTCACCGTATAACGCTCGGCGATTGCCTCCATTACCCGCTTAGTGGAATCCGCATCGGCAAGATCAACCTGATAGGCGTCTGCTTGCAAAGAGTCCGCTTCCGGCTTAACGATATCCACCACAATAACGCGATAGCCGTCCTGCTGAAGGCGTAAAGCAATGGCTTGGCCGATGTTTCTTGCGCCGCCGGTGACCACCGCACAGGCGTGTTGATTACTTTGGTTGTGTTCAGAATGTTGGCTCATTGTTATTGTCCTTCGCTGGCCTAAATCTGCGTTCATTAGAACGCTAATAATCCGAAAAGCGTCATCAGCCAGATCGTCAGGCTGAGTGTAAAGAAGGAGGCGACTGTCGCCACGAGCATGGCAGCGGCACTGACACCGCCTAAACCATAGCGCTGGCCGAACAGTGGGTAAATGCTGATCATCGGCGCGGCGGCAAAGAGCAGCGCCCCTGCCATATAAAGTGGCTCAATGCCGGGGACAAAAAAGAAAGCGATGAAAATGGCTAGCGGGTGTATGAGGAGCTTGCCAATGACGATCTGGCCCACATCCTGGGCCATGCCTTTTACCTGTAAGCCAAAGAGTGCACCGCCTATCACAAATAACGCCGCAGGGCCTGCGGCGTCGGCCAGTAAAGTGATCGCTTTATATACAGGGCCGGGTACGTTTAACCCTGTTATCGCCAGGGAAATCCCGATGAGCAGCCCGATAAGTATCGGGTTTTTGGCTAGGTTGAGTGCCGTTTGCTTTACGGTTTTGCCAAGGCTTGCCCCTTTTTGGTTCCCCATTTCAGCTAGAATCAGCGCGGCGGGAATAATAATCAGCGTTTCAATCACCATGTTGAGCGCTAAAAGCACCGCCGCTGGGGAGCCAATCACCATCGCTGCGACGGGGTAACCCACAAAACCACTGTTAGCGGCGGCCATGCCTAACGCTTGCATCGCGCTGATATTGAGCGGCTGACGCTGTCGCTTCAGGCACAGCAGCAGCCCACCACCGAAGACAGCGATAGAGCCTAAGCCATAAGCGATCAGGTAGTTCAGCTTAAAAATTTCTTCCAGAGGCTGCTGGGTCAATGCCCGAATGACCAGCGCGGGCAGGGCGCAGTACATCACAAAGATCCCCACCCCTTGCATCTGCTCGCGCATGATAATGCCGCTCCATCTTGCTACGTAACCTAAACCGATTAGTAGAAAGATAGGGGTGGTAATACTAAGAATAGCGAGCATCGCAGCCTCTTTAGCGCATGGCGACAAAATTTTTGTTCGTTAGACGAATAAGTGTACGCTATTTTTAGACTATCAGGTCATGCGCGGATTAGCGGGCGAAACGAGCTGTTGAATGTAGTGAGTACGCAGCGGTATCACGTGGGCGTCAATTTGTTCGGTGCCAATATGCCCAGTGGTAAAGAAGCGAAACGCATCCACTCCTTGGAAAACAAACAGGTCGACGCCTGAAAGCGTTTTAGCGCCCGCCTGGTGGGCGGCATTTAACAGCTCGGTATGGGCAGGAATGTAGACAGCATCAAACACCCAGTGCTGGGGGCCAAGTCCTGATGTGTCGATGGGGCAGCCGGGGTGGTTAATGTGGCCGATGGGCGTGCAGTTCACGACGCCCTGCCAGCTAGGCAACTCACGCTGAGCTTGCTCTGGCGTGATGCATTCTGCCGTTATGCCCATGGCGTTAAGGTCATGGCTGAGGCATTCCCCGCGAGCACTATCACGTTCAAGAATATAGACGCAGCTGGCGGCCAATTCGCCTAAGGCGCAGGCCACCGCACGGCCTACGCCGCCAGCACCGATCAACAGCACATCGCCCGCTGGCTGATCGCCAAATGAATGTCGGTAGGCGCTGATAAAGCCGGTGTAGTCGGTGTTTTCTGCGCGCAGGCCGCCCTCATCAAACAGCAGTGTGTTGGCGGTACCCACGCGGCGAACGCCTTCACCGCAAATATCGGCAAGCTTTGCGGCGTTCTCTTTAAAAGGGAAGGTGACGTTGGTGCCTCGGTAGCCCCTTTCGCGCAGCGCCTGTATAGCGCTTGGGAAATCGAAAGCTTCAATTCCCAAGCTATCGACTAAGTCATAGCGCACGGGCAGCCCTAACGACGCCCCCAGGCGTTCATGCAAATCGGGAGATTGCGACTTGGCGATGCCTTCCCCAACCAGTCCGAGTTTGATCATGCTTGGCTCTCTCCCTTACCGTGGTTTGGTGTTTGATCAGCGGTTTTGCCTATGCCTGCTTCTAAGCGCTGCTGCGCCGTGACCCGCACAAACGCATTCGGCGCGCCCAGCCCTTGGTAGCCATCGCGCTGTACCAGCTCAAAAAAGAACGCCTTTTGGCTAGGCTGGGTATACAGCTGGTGGAAGTCACCGCTGCTATCTTGGTCAAAGAGAATATGGTGCGCCTGCATCCACGCTTGGGTTTGGGCGGGTAGATCAAAGCGCGCGGCCAAGTCGCGATAGTAGTTACCGGGAATTGGCAGCACCGGCGTGCCTGCCTGGCTTAGTGCTGAGCTGGTCTCGCGCATAGAGTGAGTGCGCAGCGCAACGTGGTGAACCCCCGAGCCGCCGTACTGACGAACAAAACGATTGCTGGCGGTATCTGGCGAAGCGCTGGCGTTAAGCGCCAGACGGAAACGGCCGTTGTGGTTTTGTAGTACCTGGCTTTGGATTAATCCGCGGGGGTCGGCCACATCGAACGAAGGCGTTGGCGCTAGCTGGAAGATCGCCCGGTACTGCAGCATCAGCGAGAGGTAATCATGGTAGGAGAGCGCGACGCTGATATGGTCGATATCGCCCAGCGCCCCCTGGGGAATCGGCTGCACGTCCACGGGGAACTCCCTATCCCAGGTACGGCTTAGCTGCGAGTCATCAATAATATACGAGAGGCTGCCATCCACATTGCGCAGCGCGCTCATGCGGTGGGAAGCACCGACTTCTTCGGGTTCGACAATATCGTAGCCCAGTTTGTCGGCGCGCTTGAAGGCTTCATAGGCATTAGCGACACGTAGGCCAATGGCGGTAACCGCGGTGGCGTCGCGCCCTGGCGTGCGGCCGGTAAAACTCGCCTCGGTGTTAAGCACCAAGTTAACGTCGCCTGCTGCCCAGCGCTCAGCGCTCAGCGTATGGTGGCGCCCTACGCAGGCCATGCCGAGTGCGTTGAGCAGTTCGCGCAGCGATGCTAAATCGTCTGGCTCGACGGCAATCTCGAGAAAGGCGACCGACTCAATCGGTTGCTGCGCAGGTATACCGCTGTCGGCCTGCATGCTGCGCAGTAAATTATACGAGCGAAGGCCATCCCGAGCGGTTTGGTCGCTGTGGCCCATACGGAAGACATCGTTAAAAATTTCGTGGGAGAGCGGGCCGTCATAGCGGGTCTCTTCCAGCATGGCCATAAATTTATCCATCTGCAGTTCGCCCTGGCCAGGGAAGCAGCGGTAGTGACGGCTCCACGACAGGTGGTCCATGGAGAGACGCGGCGCATCGGCCGTTTGTACCAAAAAGATGCGGTCCCCCGGAATACGGCCAATGGTGCCCAGCTCCGTCTGACGAGAGAAGATATGGAAGGTGTCCAGTACCAGGCCGACATTGGGATGCGCGGCGCGGCGTACCACTTCCCAGCTGTCGCGGTAGTCGTGAATATGACGCCCCCAGGCCAGCGCTTCATAGGCCACGCGCAGATTGCGCCGCGCAGCGCGCTCGCCCAACTCATAAAAGTCATCGGCGGCGCGGCTTAAGCCCGGCAATGAATCGGGGTGGACGGTACTGCACGCCATCAGCAGGTCCGTGCCGAGCTCTTCCATCAGATCAAACTTGTGTTCGGCGCGGTCGAACGCCCGCTCTCGGGCGCGGCCTTGCAGCCCTTCAAAGTCACGAAACGGCTGAAGCGTGACCAGCTTAAGGCCGCGGGAGCGAATTAACTCTCCCGCTTCGCGAGGCGTTCCGCTAAACGCTGTTAAATCGTTTTCAAATAGCTCAAGCCCTTCAAAACCGGCATTGGCAATGGCATCTACCTTCTCTTCCAGCGAGCCGCTTAGGCAAACGGTAGCAATGGATGAATACATGGCATCATGCTCCTTTATAAATGATGAAGATCAGTAGCCAGCTAAGCGCGGCAGGAAGGTGACGAGCGCCGGTACGAAGGTAATCAGCAGTAGAATTAAGAACTGCACGGCCAGCATCGGCAGAATGCGGCGGATAATCGCCCCCATCCCCACACCGGAGACCGAATCCGCGACAAACAAGCACAGCCCCATCGGTGGCGTGATCAGCCCCATCATTAGATTGAAGATTACGAGAATGCCGAAATGCAGCGGGTCGATGCCTAGCGCCATGGCGATGGGGTGAAGAATCGGCACCAGCACCAAAATGGCCGCAATACCTTCTAAAAACAGCCCCACCACCAGCAGTAGCAGAATGACGGCAATCAGGAAGGTCCACTGGGTATCGATGCTCATCAATGCCCATTCGGTCAGCATGTTGGGCACGCGCTCGAACGTGAGCACCCAGTTGGCCGCAGCGACCGCGCCCATGATGACCATGATTACCGCGCTGTCGCGCATGGCGCGGGCGAAGATGCCGGGCAGGTTGACCAGTTTGATATTACGGTAAAGCACTACCCCTAAAATCAGCGCGTAGACTACGGCAAACGCTGCCGCTTCGGTGGGCGTAACGATACCGGCGAGAATCGCGCCGACGACAAATACTGGCATTAACGCGGGCAGCAGGCCGTGGAGGAGGGCATGGCGGCGAGACTGCTTTCTTGTCTGTGCCGCGCCCAAATCACCCGCGAAAAAGTAGACGTAAATGGAAAGCCCCAGTGCCAGCAGTAGTCCCGGCACAATCCCCGCCAAAAATAGCCCCGGCACTGACACGCCCGACACCGTCAGCGCGTAGATAATCACCGGGATACTCGGCGGAATAATCGGGCCAATCACGGAGGAGGCAGCGGTAAGCGCAGCGGCAAAATCGCGCGGGTAGCCCTCTTTTTCCATTGACGGAATAAATACCCGCCCAAGTGCTGAGGTATCGGCAATCGCTGAGCCGGAAAGGCCGGCAAAAATCACCGACGCCCAGATATTCACATGCGCCAGACCTGCTTTCATGCGGCCGACAATCGCAGTGGCCAGGTTAATAATGCGGTGGGTAATGCCCGCTTCATTCATCAGCTCGCCGGCTAAAATAAACAGCGGTATCGCCAGCAGTGGGAAAGATTCCATGCCGCCGAAAAACTGCTGCGACACAATACGGATGTGGTAAGGCAAGTCGCCGGTACTCATCAGCACCGTCAGCGTACCCAGAATGGCAAAGGCAAACGGCACGCCGAGCAATACCAGCGCTATCAGCAGCACAAAAATCATGATGAGGCCTCCTCGCCATGCTGCTCACTCAAACGCAGCGCGCCCATCACCAGGGCAGAGAGGCTGAGCAGGCCGCCACCCACAAGCATAGAGGCTTGAAAGAGCCACATGGGCATGCCGGTGCTTGACGAGGTGCGCCCGCCACGGGCAGAAATGAACTCAAGTGCTGACATCATCAAACCAATGCCTACTGCTAGTACCACCAAATCGATGACAACCGCCTGCCAGCGCAACCAGCGTAGGGGTAGCAGGCGGCGAATAAGGTCAAAGCCGATGTGCTTATCCTGTAAATATGCCCAAGACATGCCAAACATCAGACCGTAAATCATCAGGTAAATAGCGGTGTCTTCTCCCCAGGTAATGGAGCCGCCATAGGTGTAGCGCGCAAAGGCATTGCCTGCGACCAGCAGAAAAATCAGCATCATGGCAAGCCCGGCCAAGCTGCCATTGAACAGGATCAGGCCGCGGTGTAACTGGGCGAGAAGAGCAGACATAAGAGCACCTTCAATCGATAGTCAGGCACGCAAGGTCGCAAGTGGGCCATCGTTGGCCCACTCGCAAGCGTTTTGGTCAGGCAGGGTTATCATGAAAAGTTCTCATGAAGAGCTAGAAGCGTGCGGACGCCTCGTCGACTGCAGAAGAAAGACGGTCGATCCATGCAGCATCATCGCCCAGCTCATCGCGCAGATAGGCTTGCACCGGCGGTTGGGCCGCTTCACGGAAGGCGTCCATCTGTTCAGCATTGGGCTGAGTCACTTCCATGCCTGCTGCTTCTAACTTGGCAATACCCTCAGCCGAGTTGAACTGCTGAATAGCACGGCCAGTGGTACCAGCAACCACAGCGGCGCGCTTCACGGCGGCCTGCTCTTCCTCGGTGAGTGACTGGAATATCTCATCGTTGATCAGCAGGTGGTCAACCCCGTATACGTGGCGATCCAGCGTGAGGTAGTCCTGGAACTCGTAGAAGTTATTGCCGTAGATCACCGAGATAGGATTCTCTTGGCCATCTACTACGCCGGTAGCCAGCGCCGTAGGCACTTCACCCCAAGCGATACCCTGAGGCTCAGCCCCTAGGCCGCGCACCATTTCCAGGTAAAGCGGAATGGTTTGCACGCGGAATTTCAGGCCACGCATATCCTCCGGGGAGTGGATCGGGCGCACAGAGTTGGTGAAGTGGCGGAAACCCGTCTCGCCGTAAGCTAGGGTACGTAAGCCGGTTTGCTGCAAGCAGTGCTCAGCAAGCGAGGTACCAAACTCGCCGTCCATCACTTGCCACGCCACAGGCGCTGAAGGGAACGTGTAAGGGATATCGGTCACCGCAACCGCCGGGCAGAAATTGGCATAGGCACCGGAGACCATTGCAATGCTGATGATGCCATCCTGCGCGCCTTCGATCAGCTCGGTTTCACCACCCAGTGAGCCGGCGGGATATAGCTCTACGGTGAGATTGGTTTCGGCTTCTACTAGATTTTTAAACACCTGTCCGGCCGCACCTTTTTTCGAGGTGGTCCAGTCGTCTGGATCGACGTGCGCAAAGCGTAGTGTTTGGGCAGAGGCGGTCGTGGCTACAGCTAGCGTTGCCGCGGTAACGGCGAGTGTGAGAGTACGCTTAATCGACATTGTTGTTGTCCTCTTATCGGGCACTTTTCATGGGAGTGAGGGGTAAAAAGCCAATGGTGTAATTGGCTGTTTCGTCCTGTCCAAATCAACAATGTACGAAATGGTACGTTCAGTCAAGCTGTGGCATACTAGACAAAAGACGATCACGATAATAAAAGGTCAATCGATGGTAGCCACTTCTAAAACGTCCGCTTCCCCATCATCTGCGCGACGTCGCCGCAAAAACGACCCTGAATCTGTGCAGGCCGATATCCTCGCAGTGGCCACTCGGGAGTTCTCGGAAAAAGGGCTATCAGGCGCTCGGATCGATGAAATTGCCGAGAAAACCCGCGCATCTAAGCGGATGATTTATTATTACTTTAATGATAAAGAAACGCTCTATCTGCATACGCTGGAAGCCGCCTACAAGAAAGTGCGCCTTCAGGAGGCTGAGTTAAATCTTGATCACTTAGCACCGCTAGAGGCGCTAAGTCGGTTAGTGCGGTTTACCTTTTGCCACCACGCCAAAAACCCCGATTTTATCCGTCTTGTGATGATCGAAAATATTCATCATGGGCGCTTTTTGGCGCAGTCAGAGTTGATTCAATCGCTCAATGCCGGGGTGATTGATGTGCTGACCAATGTCTACCTTCGCGGTGTGGAAGAGAGCTGCTTTCGTGGTGGTCTAGATCCAAGAGAGTTGCACTGGCTGATTAGTGCGCTGTCGTTTTTTAATGTCTCCAACCAACACACCTTTTCACGCATTTTTGATTGGCAGCAGGCGGCGCCGGAAAATCAGCAGAAATTAGAAGACCACGTTACCGATATGGTGCTGCGCTACGTGCGCACTGACGAGGCTTTACCTTCTGAGTGAGCCCACGGCGGTAAGCTCTGTAGGGTTAGTGCTGAGCTATTTTTAGCGTATAGTTCGAATGGCGAACAACTGTGCGGTTTTTTGGTTGCCGTTGCCCCCTGCCTTTCTGAGCCCCGTTAAAAGGAGCCTGCTAGCCATGCTTTCTGCCTTTCTAAAGCACCCGTTTATGAGCCAGCCCGCACTAAACGCGTGTAATGAGGGCGCTATGCTCAACGCCATGTTGGCCTTCGAGTTGGCCCTGGCCGAGGTTCAGGAAGCCAGCGGGGCGGTGCCAAACGGTGCCAGCCAGCAAATGCGCGAGCAGCTCGAACATGCTTCTTTTAATGTCGCTGAGATTGCCGAAGGCATCGCCAGCGGCGGCAATGTAGCGATCCCCTTTGTCAAACAGAGCCGCGCGCTGCTGCCTGAAGCGCTTAAGGGCTACTGGCATCAAGGCGCAACGAGCCAAGATGTGGTCGACTCCGCGCTGATGCTGCTGCTTAAACCCCGCTTAGTGGCGATGGATAATTTGCTACGGCGCTGCCGTTCGGCAGCAGCAGCACTTATGGATACTCATGTCGACACGCCCATGGTGGGCCGCACCCTGATGCAACAGGCGCTGCCGATAACCTTTGGGGTGAAGGTGGCTCACTGGGCCATCGGCTTGGAGCAGAGCCGCCGCCGTTTGGGTGAGGTGGAACTGCCCGTTCAGTTTGGTGGCGCGGTGGGCGTGCACTCGGGTTGGGATACGCTCGGGCTTGAGTGGATGGACGCCTTGGCTGCGAGGCTAGGCTTGGTGGCGCCAGTGCTGCCCTGGCATACCGACCGCTACCCCATTCATGCCCTCGGCACGGCGTTAGATGCCGTTGCGGGGGCCGCTGAAAAAATCGCCCTGGATGTAGCGCTGCTGACACAAACCGAAGTCGGTGAAGTGGCGGAGCCCTCGGCACCCGGCATGGGGGAGTCCTCTTCTATGCCCCATAAGCGTAACCCGGTGCGCAGTGCGCTGATTCGCGGGGCAGCCCGGCAGGTGCATGGCCATACAAGCGTTTTGATCAATGCTGCCGCCCAGCCCCTTGAGCGCGGGTTGGGCGAATGGCACGCGGAATGGGCGCCGATGATGGAAAGCGCTCTGCTGGTAGAGGGAGCGCTTGAGCAAGTAGCCGCGCTGCTGGAGGGGCTTGAGGTCTACCCTGATCACATGCAGCGCAATCTTGCAGCTACTGGCGGCGGCATTATGGCCGAGCCGGTGGCACGGTTGCTTACCCCTGTACTGGGGCCAGATAAAGCGAAGGCCGTCAGTGCTGCCGCTGCAGAAACCTCACGCCGTGAAGTGAGACCCTATGCCGACGTTTTGGCTGAGCACCCTGATGTACTTGGCGTGGTAGGCGTCACGGCGTTGCGCGATGCATGCAATCCCGCTTTATACCTTGGTAGCAGCACTGCCCAGGTGGCGCGTGCCAAGAAATGGCTGGAAAGTGAATAAGTAGCTGAAAAAAATATCGTTAAAGCGCGCTACTCAGTTCCGGGGATAGGCCATCGTGGCACTCCATTAGCGGCTAGGCATTTGACCTCATTAGCGATTGGCAGTAACTTGTTCGCATTAAGAATATATGTTCGTTTTACGAACAAATGCTAACGACGTCGGCAACGACCAGCTAAGAGGCACCCATCATGGCCGAGTTTCTCAGCTTGCATGACGCGGTAGCGCGCTACGTCCAAGACGGCGCCACCGTTGCTATGGAAGGCTTTACCCACCTGATTCCCTTCGCCGCGGGTCACGAAGTGATCCGTCAGCAAAAGCGTGATCTGACGCTGATCCGCATGACCCCCGATATCATCTACGATCAGATGATCGGTGCGGGTTGCGCGAAAAAAGTTATCTTCTCCTGGGGCGGTAACCCTGGCGTAGGCTCACTGCACCGCCTGCGCGATGCGGTTGAGAAGGGCTGGCCGCAAAAAGTCGAGATTCTTGAGCATAGCCACGCGGCCATGGCCTGCGCTTTTGAAGCAGGCGCTGCGGGATTGCCCATGGCGGTTTTTCGCGGCTACATCGGCAGTGAGCTGCCCAGCGTTAACGATCAAATCAAATTTATCGAGTGCCCGTTTACCGGCGAGCGCTTAGCCGCTGTGCCCTCGGTGCGCCCGGACGTCTCGATCATCCACGCCCAGCGCGCAGATCGCCAAGGCAACGTGTTGGTAGAAGGTATTGTTGGTGTACAGAAAGAGGCGGTGCTGGCGGCCAAGCACAGTATCGTGACGGTGGAGGAGATCGTCGATGACCTCAACGCCCACCCTAACGCCTGTGTGATTCCCAGCTGGGCGATCAGCGCCATTGCGGTCGCCGAGAAAGGCGCGCTGCCTTCCTACACCCACGGCTACTACGGCCGCAGCAACCGATTCTATAAAGAGTGGGACGCCATCGCTCGCGACCGCGACACCTTCACCCAGTGGCTTGACGATAACGTCTTTAACGCTGTCCAAAATCATGCAGGGGAGAACAGCTAATGAGTTTCGAATATACCTCTTCTGAAATGATGTCGGTGACCGCTGCACGGGCACTGGAAAATGGCATGACCTGCTTTGTGGGTATTGGCCTGCCCTCGGAAGCCGCCAATCTGGCACGTCTGACCCACGCCCCGGATGTGGTGCTGATTTATGAGTCAGGCACGCTGCAAACCAAACCTGCGATTCTGCCGCTTTCCATCGGCGACGGTGAACTGTGTGAGTCGGCGCTGACCACCGTGGCGGTGCCGGAGATGTTCCGCTACTGGCTGCAGGGCGGCAAAATCAACGTCGGCTTTTTAGGCACCGCGCAAATCGACCGTTTTGCTAATTTGAATACCACGCTGATTGGTGATTACAAAGCGCCTAAAGTTCGCCTGCCGGGCGGCGGCGGCGCACCGGAAATCGCCACCAACGCCGGTGAAGTCTTTATCACCCTGAAGCACTCCAAGCGCGCCTTTGTAAAAGATGTCGACTTCGTCACCACGCTAGGCTTTGGCCGCGACGGCAAAGGGCGCGATAACGTGCCCAATATCGGCAAAGGCCCCACCCGGGTGATCACCGACCTGTGCGTGATGAAGCCCGATCCTGAGACCAAAGAACTGGTGGTGGTATCGCTGCACCCGGGCGTAACCCGCGAAGACGTCATTGACGCGACCGGTTGGGAAGTGCGCTTTGCCGAGCAGCTTGAAAGCACGCCTGAACCAAGTGCCAATGAGCTTGAAATTCTGCGTGAGCTAAAAGCGCGCACCGAGCGGGCCCACGCGGGCGCATAAGGATTCTGTTATGAGTGATGTTGTTATGAGAGACGTCTTTCTTTGTCATCCCCGCCGCACGGCGGTGGGTCGTTTCGGCGGCACCCTGGCCAGCGTTCGCCCGGACGATTTCGCCGCGAGCATCTTTAAAGCCGTACTGGCGGAAGCACCGGATCTCGACCCCGCGGCCATTGAAGAAGTGTTTATGGGCTGCGCCAACCAGGCCGGTGAAGATAACCGCAACGTAGCGCGTATGTCGTCGCTGCTGGCGGGCCTTCCCACCTCGGTGCCCGGCACCACCATGAACCGCCTGTGCGGTTCGGGTATGGATGCAGTCGGCACGGCGTTTCGCGCCATTAAAGCCGGTGAGATGGAACTGGCGCTGGCGGGCGGCGTGGAATCCATGTCCCGTGCGCCCTACGTAATGGGCAAGGCCGATAGCGCCTTTGCCCGCACACAAAAAATCGAAGACACCACCATTGGCTGGCGCTTGATCAACCCGCTAATGAAGAAAGCCTTTGGGGTCGACTCCATGCCGGAAACGGCAGAAAACGTCGCCGAGCAGTTCAGCATTTCCCGCGAAGACCAGGACGCCTTTGCGCTGCGCTCCCAGCAGAAAGCAGCGGCTGCCCAAAAGGCCGGGCGTTTTGCCCAAGAGATTACGGCGATTGAGATCCCGCGCCGCAAGCAGGAAGCGCTGATCTTTGATACCGATGAGCACCTGCGGGAAACCACCCTTGAGAAGCTGGCGGGTTTGCCCACGCCTTTCCGCGCAGGCGGTAGCGTAACCGCGGGCAACGCCTCGGGTGTCAACGACGGGGCGGCGGCGATGCTGGTGGCCAGCGAAGCGGCGGTTAAGCAGCATGGTCTTAAACCGATGGCGAAAGTCATCGGCATGGCTACGGCAGGCGTTGAGCCGCGCATTATGGGCTATGGCCCGGTACCGGCCGTGCAGAAGCTGCTTAAGCGTACCGGCATTTCCATGGATGATATCGACGTATTTGAGTTCAACGAAGCGTTTGCCGCCCAGGCGCTGGCCTGTATGCGCGACTTGGGCCTTAAAGACGATGACCCCCGCGTGAACCCCAACGGCGGCGCGATTGCGCTAGGCCACCCGCTAGGCATGTCCGGTGCGCGTCTGTTAATGACCGCCGCTCATGAGCTGCAAAACAGCGGCAAGCGCTACGCGCTATGTACCATGTGCGTGGGTGTGGGCCAAGGTATCGCCACGCTGATTGAGCGGGTTTAACGGAGGCTTTATGGCATTTTATAGCATCAATGGGCGCAGTGTGGCTTACCGCCTGCTCGGCGCAGAAGTGAACCCGCTGGTCGTACTGGCGCACCCGTTGGGGATGAGTCAGGCCGTATGGGATGACGTGATTCCCGCGCTGCTGCCCCGCTACCGGGTGCTGACCTGGGATCTTCCCGGCCACGGTGCCAGCCAGGCGGTTAGTGGGGAGCAAATCACCCCTGCTGATCTAGCGGCGGAGGCATTGGCGCTGGTCGAGCTTGCAGGCGCGCAGCGCTTTCATTTCGCCGGTACATCGATTGGCGGTGTGGTGGGCCAACAGCTTATAGCCGAGCATAGCGATCGCCTGCTCTCCGCTACGTTGACCAATACCGGCGCGGTGATCGGCAACCCGGATCTATGGAATACCCGTGCCGATCGCGTGCGCCATGAAGGCTTGATGGCGATGTCTCAAGAGATCGTGCCGCGCTGGTTTGCCCCAGCAGCCTTTGAGGAAAGCCCCGCGCTGAAAGCGGGCTGGTGTACACAGATGGGCCGAGGTGACGATGAGTCCTACGCTCAGCTGTGTGAAATGCTGGGCCGCGATACCTTCACGGGCAAATTAGCGGCGAAGAACGCCAAGGTACAGCTGTTTGGCGGTAGCGAAGATATGGCAACGCCGCCAGCGACCCTGGAAGCACTGGCTGCTGAACTGGACGGCGCACCGCTGGAGATTGTTGACGGCGTAGGGCACGTGCCTTCCGTGGAAGCCCCGGTGCTGTTCGCGCAAAAGCTTCTTGCGGTGTTGGCAACTGATTTAGGTGATGTGGCGAACCACGGCGTGGCTTACGCCACCGGCCTTGAGACCCGCAAACAGGTATTGGGAGAGGAGCATGTAGCGCGCTCCACCGCCAATGCCAACAGCCTGGATGCGCCTTTCCAGCAGATGATCACCCGCCTGGCCTGGGGCGAGCTGTGGAGCAACGACGACTTAACCCGCCGCGAGCGCAGCATGATCACCACCGGGATTCTCGCCGCCCTCGGCCGTGAAGAGCTAACACTGCACCTAAAAACCGCTCAACGGATTGGGCTGTCAGAAGCTGAGCTGCGCCAAGTGCTGATGCACGTAGCGATTTACGGCGGCGTTCCGGCAGCCAATCATGCCTTTGCCCTCGCCAAAGAGCTGGGCTGGGGCGAGTCGTTTCGCTAACCCTCGCGGCGGGTGTACTGACACGCTATCCTCATAACCTTAAGGTTATGAGGATTTTTTTATGCTGAACGCACGGATTAAGCTGCGTCATCTACAGGCGTTTCTTGAGGTGGCGCGCCTGCGCAGTTTTGCCCGCGCCGCTGAGCGGCTCTCCATCAGCCAACCGGGTATCTCTAAAACTATCCGCGAACTGGAAGATACGCTTGCCGTTTCACTGTTTGAGCGCACGCCGCTTGGCGTTTCCCTCAGCCAAGCAGGGCTTACGCTACTGCGCCATGCGGGTCCGGCAGTACGTGCCCTGGAAGAGGGCGTAGATGCCCTCCAGTCACAGCAAAAAGGTGCCGACTGGCTGCGTATTGGGGCACTTTCTACCGTGGAGAGCCAGTTAGTGCCTGAGGCGCTGCGGCGCTGGCAAGCCAATACCATGACCGAACGGGGCGCGCAGGTAGTGACGGGTACCAGCGCCTTTTTGCTTTCCCGCTTGCGCCGTGGGGAGCTGGATATCGTGGTCGGACGAATGACCGAGGCCCGAGAGATCAACGACCTGAGCTTTGAGCACCTCTACTACGAACGCCTCCAACTGGTCGTCCGCCATGATCATCCCCTCTTGGCGTTGCCAACGCTCACTGCCGAGAGCATCAGCAACTACCCTTGGGTTGTCCCGCCGCCGCAAACCACGCTGCGCCATCAAGTCGATAGTTTCTGTGTTCGCCACGCCATTGCAGTGCCCGCTCAGCGCATTGAGACGCTTTCACTGGCACTTGGCCAACGCTATGCGCTGAGCGGCGATGCTATTTGGATAGCGCCTGAAGAAGCAGTACGCATCGCAATAGACCGCGGTGAGCTGTGCGAACTGGCGCTGCCCTTGGAACTGCATGGCGGCTCCGTTGGGTTATGTAGCAATCGCTCACTGCTTCCCACGCTTGCCGCTGAGGCGTTTTGCGAAGCGTTGCGTGAAGTCGCGGCTGACGTAGTGGTAGGGCATCGGGATAAAAGCCATAACCCATAGGTTATGAAGGTGGGATAAGTTATCAATAGGCAGCTCGGGCGTTAAACAGGACACTCTTTCAATAAGGCACGACGTCGACCTGTTTCACTTAACGAGATATTCGTATGCAAAATGACAATAAACGCTTTGTACCCCGCGACCGCAACGGGCACCCACCTGCCTGCGCGCCGGGTTATAAAACCTCGGTAGCGCGCTCGCCCCAGCAGGCACTGGTGAGCATGCAACAACCCACGGCATCAGAGCTGACCGGCCCAGATTTCAGCCACCTGCGCATGGGCCCCCACGATAACGACCTGCTGCTGAACTTTCGCCAGGACCCAAGCCAGGGCGGGCTACCCCAGGGTGAGCGGATTATCATGTTTGGCCGGGTGGTCGATCAGTTCGGCAAGCCTATTCCACACACTCTGGTGGAAATGTGGCAGGCCAACGCGGGCGGGCGCTATCGCCATAAAAACGATAAGTATCTGGCACCACTAGACCCCAACTTCGGCGGCGTAGGGCGCTGTTTGACCGATGAGCAGGGCTTTTACCGTTTCCGTACTATCAAGCCCGGCCCCTACCCGTGGCCCAACGATATGAATAGCTGGCGGCCTGCGCATATTCACGTCTCGGTCACCGGCCCTTCGATCTCTACTCGTCTGATCACTCAGATGTATTTTGAGTGCGATCCGTTGATTCCCCTGTGCCCCATCGTGCACACGCTCAAAGATCCGCTTGCGGTTGAGACGATGATTGGGCGGCTTGATATGGCCCACAGCAAACCAATGGATTGCCTCGCCTATCGCTTTGACGTGGTGGTGCGCGGCGAGCTGCAGACCTATTTTGAAAACCAATAGCCGAAAACCAATAAGGGCAGGGGATACATCATGAATCAGCCTAACAGCCAGCCGACCAGCGACCTGATGCTGCGTGAAACCGCCTCGCAAACGGCCGGCCCCTATGTGCACATTGGCCTTGCCCTCGCTGCGGCTGGCAACCCGGTGCGGGATGAAGAGATCTGGAACCAGATGGCCAAGCCTGAAGCCGAGGGCGAGCATATTGAAGTCGTAGGGATCGTTATCGACGGCAACGGCGATCTAGTCCGCGATGCTTTCGTGGAAGCGTGGCAAGCCGATGCTAACGGCGACTACCAAGCCGATTACGACCTGAGCAAAGCGTTTAACAGCTTCGGCCGCACTGCCACCACCTTCGATCATGGCAGCGAGTGGTCGTTAACCACCATCAAGCCCGGCGCGGTGAAGCACTCCAGCGGTCAACCAATGGCGCCGCATATCAACCTGACGCTGTTCGCCCGCGGGGTGAATATTCACCTGCAAACGCGGCTCTATTTTGACGATGAAACCGATGCTAACGCCAAGTGCCCGGTGCTTTCCCGCATTGAGTCACCGG
The DNA here is from genome assembly GCF_025643255.1 of Halomonas sp. 7T. Classification (NCBI taxonomy): domain Bacteria; kingdom Pseudomonadati; phylum Pseudomonadota; class Gammaproteobacteria; order Oceanospirillales; family Halomonadaceae; genus Halomonas; species Halomonas sp. 7T. Next base: position 3,148,456 of record NZ_CP087112.1, read on the forward strand.
CCCGCCGCCAAACCTTGATCGCCAAACGAGAAGAAACTGATGGCAAGGTGCGTTATCGCTTTGATATCCGCCTGCAAGGGCAGGGCGAGACGGTGTTTTTTGATTTTTGACCAGGTTTTATACAATCTTTAACAACTGAAAAGCGCTGCGGAATTAACCCACAGCGCTTTTTTATTGCTTACACGCCATAAAAAGTTGTGAAGTGCTGAATATCTTCACGCTCAGTAATAAAGCCGTTTTCAGGTGCTTCAGTGTCTTCATAGCCCAGTGCTATACCGCAAAGTAGCAGAGCGTTTTTATCCAGTTTCAGCTCCTCTCGAATAATGGTGTGGTACCAAGCAAAGGCAGCCTGTGGGCAGGTATGCAGCCCCTGGCCACGTCCGGCCAACATCACACTTTGGATAAACATGCCGCAGTCCATAAAGCTGCCGGTTTCCAGGCGGCGATCCATGGTGATGAAAAGCCCCACGGGTGCATCGAAAAAGTGAAAATTCCGCCGCGCCTGAGCTTCGCGCTTAGCTTTATCGTCGCGTCCAATGCCCAGCGTTTCATAGAGCCCAAAGCCACAGCGACGGCGGCGTTCCAGATAGGGTTCTAACCAGTTTTGCGGGTAGTAGTGATACTCGGGGGGATCGCTTTGGCCTTGATCAACGGCATCTAAGAGCCGCTGGCATAGCTGGTCTTTAGCGCTACCCGCCACCACATGCACTTGCCAAGGCTGGATATTACTACCGCTGGGCGCTCGGCTCGCAACCTGCAAAATATGCATAATCGTTGCGCGGTCGATGGGGGTGTCGAGAAAGCGGCGCACCGATTTTCGGCTGGTGATGGCGGTATCTACATGCATGCGGGCACTCCCTAAAAGAGTCGCGCGGCGCTTTGACACTTGCATGCCGCGCGAATTGGAATGGCGTTATTGGGCGACCAAGTGACAGCGGCTTTCTTCCAGCGATTGGAAGGCTTCTTCACCCGGAATCGTGCGTAGTATTTCGTAAAGATCCCACTCGCTAGTGGAGGCCTCAGGCGTTTTCACTCTGGCTAGGTACATATCATGCACCATGCGACCATCGTCACGAATGTAGCCGTTCGTGGCGAACATGTCGTTAATGGGGGTGTTTTGCATCATGGCGCGAACGGTGGCTGAGTCGTCCGTGCCACTCGCTTCAACAGCATTTAAATAGTGCATAACACTGGAGTAAACGCCTGCCTGTACCATGGTTGGCATTCGGCCAGTGCGCTCATGATAGCGCTCTGCCCACTCACGTGAAGCCTCATTCAAATCCCAGTACCAACCTGTCGTTAGCTGCATACCTTGAGTGCTTTCTAAGCCCAGCGCGTGAATATCGTTTAAAAACACCATTAACCCTGCGAGTGATTGACCGGACTGCGCCAAGCCAAATTGCCCCGCTGTGCTGATAGCATTAACGGTGTCGGCCCCCGCATTCGCCAGCCCTACGATCTTAGCGCCTGAGCTTTGCGCTTGAAGGACATACGAGGAGAAGTCGCTGGTATTTAGCGGGTGGCGCACGCTACCCAATACTTCGCCTCCATGCGCTTCCACGACGGCGGTAACGTCACTTTCCAGCGAGTGACCGAAGGCGTAGTCAGCGGTAATCATGTACCAGCTATCACCCCCTTCTTCGAGTATCGCTTTAGCGGCACCATTAGACATGGCGTAAGTATCGTAGACCCACTGCACATGGTTGGGGGTGCAGTACTCATTGGTGATGCTCAGTGCAGCGGCACCCGCCACCATGGCAAGCTTATCGTTTTCAGCCAGAAGCTGCGTGGCAGCGATAGTCACCGACGAGGCCACCATGCCTGCGACCATATCGACATTACGTTGGTCAATCCATTCACGTACGGTATTGGCACCCACATCAGCGCTGTTTCGGTCATCACCACTAAACACCACTATCGGTGCGCCGTTAATCTCACCGCCGTAATCTTCGACCGCCATGTTAAGCGCTTCTAAGCCACCAGGGCCGGCCAAATCGCGGTAGGGCCCTGACATATCGGATAAATAGCCGATGCGAATTTCATTATCGCTGATGCTTGCCTGAGCGCTGCTGAACCCACTGGCAAACGCGATGCTTAACGCAATGACTAATGGTTGTTTCTTTAGAGCAAACATAGAACCCCCAACCCCGTGCAAGACGAGGCAAATTGTTGTTATCGGTATGGGTAGTAACGCTGGGTACGCTTTAAAAGCGCCATTTGTTAGGTTGGTTATCGTGTTTCGGTCGTTTCCTCCTTGGCGTTTAGCGCGGTATTTTCTAAATCGTGCTGAAGTTTATTGAGGTAGTGCAATAAGCTGACGGTCTCATCGAAGGAAAAACTGCCAAGCCCATCACGGTAAAACTCATGAATACGGGGCTGTAAACTCTCCCAAAAGGCGCGACCTTGGCTGGTCAGTAAAATAATCCGCGCGCGCTTGTCATCGGGATGAGGAATACGTTCAACATGGGCATCGCGCTCCAAACGCTTGAGCACGCCATCCAGGCTTTGACGGCTAACCACCAAATACTCGGTAAGCGCATTAAACGAAATACCCTCTTCAAAGCCTTTGCGTGACAGGGCCCCCAGCACTGCCCACTGTACGGTGGTCAGGCCCACTTCGCTTATCGTCTGCTTTTGCAGAATGTTGCTGACTTGAAAAAGCCTAAAAAATAGTCGGTTTGCTACGCTTTTGTCGTCTTCACTCGCCATCGGCATATCCTTGACTGGGTCGATAGAATCAGCGCCCAGACGATCAAGTGAGACAAGCAAGAAGCCAGCGTTCACGCAGAGACCGACTGACGCGCAATAATATTTTTCATAATCTGAGCCGTGCCATCACCAATCTGTAGCCCAAGTACATCGCGCATGCGCTGGGAAAACGGCAAATCTTCCCCCCAGCCCGTATGCCCGTGGGCCAGCATGCACTGTTTGATCACGTCAAAGGCTAACTTCGGTCCCCACCACTTGTTCATTGCCGCTTCAGCGGTATGAGGGCGCTGGTTGTCTTTTAGCCACAGCGCGTAATAACACTGCAGCCGCGCCGCCTGTACGTAGGTCTGGTATTCCGCCAGTGGATGGGTCAAGCCTTGGAAGGCGGCTAACGGCTGGCCAAAGGCTTCACGCTGGGTGAGCCACTGCCAGGTTTCATCCAGCGACTGCTGAGCGACGGCCAAACACTGCAAACCAATCAGCGCACGGCTATAGTCAAATCCCTGCATCACCTGCTTAAAGCCCTGTCCCTCGATGCCGAGCATGTGGTCGGTAGGCACGCGCACATTGTCGAAGAAAATAGAGCCGCGGCCAATGGCACGTTGACCTGAATCCTCAAAGCGACTGGTAGATATACCTTGGCTCTCCATTGGCACTAAAAACGCGCTGATGCCGTTGGCGCGCTGCTCTTGTGTGCCGGTACGAGCAAAGACCACCGCTACATCCGCCTGATCGGCCATGGAAATGGAGGTTTTTTCACCATTTAGCAGAAAGCTATCGCCGTCACGGGTCGCTTTGAGCTTAAGGTTGGCAGCATCTGAGCCGCCGTGCGGCTCGGTAAGCGCAATACAGCAGATCTTACGGCCAGCCGTAATGCCTGATAACCACTCTTGGGCCAATTCCGGCTGGGCGTGATGGGCGATGATTTGACCATTAAGAGAAGCGAGCAGGGGTAAATAGCCGACATTAAAGTCACCCCTGGCGATCTCCTCAACAATCACGCCAGTGGTAATGCAGTCCAGACCACTGCCACCGAACTCTTCGGGTAGCTCGCCGCCCAGGCAGCCCATCTGGCCTAACTCGGAGACGATCTCGCGCTCAATGTATGCCGCCTGCTCGCGCTGACGATAGCGAGGGGCTAATCGTTCGCTGGCAAACCGTGCAATGGTGTCGCGAATGGCTTCTTGCTGTTCAGTAAATGCAAAATTCATGACGCTTCACTCGCTCTCTTGAGACTAATTTTTGTAAAGGGGAGCAACGGTTATGACTGATGATTTATGGCTAATGATTGATAACTAATAATATTTGCGAAATTCGGGCTTACGCTTTTCCTTAAACGCGGCAACACCTTCCTGCGACTCCTGGGTGTTGTAGTAGAGGCTTAGGGCCTGCATACCGAGTGCACCAATGCCGGCGATATTTTCGCTGTCTGCATTGAAAGAGCGCTTGGCGATGGAGAGGGCGGTAGGACTTTTCTCAATAATTTCGTCACACCATTTACGCACTTCCTCGTCCAGCCGTTCAGGCGGCACCACCGCATTGAGCAGCCCCCAGTCGAGCGCTTGCTGAGCCGTATATTTTCGGCACAGGTACCAGATTTCACGGGCTCGTTTCTCGCCAATGACGCGGGCGAGATAAGCGGTGCCAAAGCCAGGGTCAACCGATCCCACTTTTGGCCCCACCTGACCGAAAATGGCCGTTTCTGACGCAATGCTTAGATCGCAGATCACGTGTAAAACGTGTCCACCGCCAATGGCAAACCCATTCACTCGTGCAATGACCGGTTTAGGCACTTGGCGGATGAGCGTTTGCAGCTCCTCTACGGGTAGGCCGATGATGCCACGGCCATCGTATTGGCCCTCATGTGCACCCTGGTCGCCCCCGGTACAGAATGCTTTGTCGCCCGCGCCGGTGAGCACAATGACGCCAATCGATTTATCCCAGCCGGCACGATTAAACGCATCCAGCAGTTCCATACAGGTTTGCCCACGGAAGGCGTTATAGCGCTCGGGGCGGTTAATAGTGATCGTCGCGACACCGTCGTCTACCTCATACAAGATGTCTTCGTAGTGAGTGGTATGGCTCATAATGCAACTCCTTGTTTTTGTAAGCGGCTTGGCGATGCAAGCAATTTGTCGCTGTAAGCGGATTGCGTTAACCCGCCATGGTCAGCCCGCCGGAGACGCTGATCACCTGCCCGGTAATGAAATTTGCTTCATCGCTCGCGAGCATCACGATGATCCCAGGATAATCTTCAGGCTGACCTATCCGGCGCATAGGCACGGCGTTGCGGAAGGCTTCCAATAGCTTTTCTGGGTCGCGGGAGGTATCGGCTACGCCTTTTAAAAGGGCGGTGTCGGTAGGGCCAGGGCAAACAACGTTGACCGTAATATTTTTGGTGGCCAGCTCCCGGGCGAGAGTTTTACTTAAACCGAGCAGCCCTGCCTTGCAGGCGGCATAAACGGCTTCACCGGAAGAGCCTACTCGGGCTGCATCCGAGGCAATGTTGACCACCTTGCCCCCGCCAGCCTCAACCATTCTTGGCAGTACGATGTGGTGCATATTGAGCGCGCCGGTCAGATTGACGGCAATCAGCGACTCCCACATCGCGGGGTCGGTTTTAAGAAAAGGCATAAAGCGGTCGAACCCCGCGTTATTAATCAAAACAGTTGGCGTGCCAAGCTCTGCTTCAATGCGAACAACGGTCGCTTCGATAGCGCGGTAATCGGTGATGTCAGCAGCGTAAGCACAAGCGTTACCGCCTGCTTTAATAATGCTTTCGACACTTACTTGGGCGGCTTGCTCATCACGATCAAGCACAGCGACCAGCGCGCCTTCCTGAGCAAAGCGTTGACACACTGCGCGGCCAATGCCGCCACCGCCGCCGGTCACTATTACGGTTTTTCCCGTTAAACCTTGCATATTGTTTTCCCATTACTGGCCATTTGAGGTGCATAACGACACATCAAGCGCGTGAATCGGTATTGATAAGCGCTTGGTCGCGAAGCTTAAATTTCTGAATTTTTCCAGAAGGCGTACGTGGCAACTCATCCAGCACTTCAAGAAACTCTGGATGGTATTGGCGCGTTACATGCCGCTCGGTAAGAAACTGCGTGATCTCTTCTAGGCTCAGGCTGGGGTAGCCCTCTTTAAGCACGACGTAAGCGACCAACCGCTCCCCTAAACGCTCATCTGGCCGCCCAACAAGAGCCAGTGCTTGGATAGCGGGATGCTGATAAAGGGTGTTTTCGATATCCACAATGGGGATATTCTCGCCACCTCGAATGACCACATCTTTAGAGCGGCCCGTGATACGCACATAGCCGTCTTCATTCAGGCGTGCCAAATCCCCCGTCGGGAACCAGCCTTCATCATCCACGCCATAAAGTTCAGGTTGTTTAAAGTACCCAACAAACAGGCTGGCGCCGCGTACCCAAAGACTGCCTTCTTGATTTGATGGCAAGGTGTTGCCCTCAATATCCGTCACCTTAAGTTCCATAAAGGGCAGGGGGACGCCATCGGTTTCGACTGAACACGAAGGCGCGTCATCCAAGCGGGTAGTGGTAACGGCGCCGTTCTCGGTCATACCCCAGGCGGAGATGATTTTAGTGGGCAAATTACGCGCCGCTTTTTCTACCAGCGGGCTAGGTATAGGGGCGCCTGCACAAAGAAAGAGTTTTAGTGATTGCAGGTCGGTTCCATGAGCAATCGCTTGCTCTGCAATATCTGCTAAAAAGGGAGTAGAGCCAAGCATCAAACTGGGTTGTTCAAAGCGTACGATTTTGACTGCTTCACTGGGTAACCAAGTGTCTTGAAGAACAGCCGTAGCCTGCAGGTAAATGGGCATCATTAAGCCGTAAAGAAAGCCTAATTGATGCGCCAGAGGCGAAGGCATTAAGGTGGTATCAGTAGTGTCCAGCGCTAAGCGTTCGGCAAGCGGGCAAATGTGGCTAAGCAGCGTATTTGAAGTGTGCATTACCCCTTTCGGCTTACCCGTAGTACCCGATGTGTAAAGCAACTGCACAACATCATCGCCAGATGGGCGGCGCTCCATAAACAGTGCGGCCGTATCGCGCGTCTTCTCCTCACCGTGGTTAAGAAGTCGTGCTTCAAAGCTGCACTCCCCTTCACCGCCAATTACCAGTACATGCGTTAGTGACGCCAATTCTGTCTTAAGAGTTGTTGCCATAGCAGCATGATCAAAGCCTCGAAATACCTTGGGTACCACTAGCAACTTACTTTCGGCTTGGGCGAGCATAAAGCGCAACTCATGCTCGCGAAAAATCGGCATGAGCGGGTTAAGTACCGCGCCAATTCGAACGCAAGCTAAGTGTAGCGCAGTCATTTGCCACCAATTAGGCAGTTGGCACGACACCACATCACCGACCTGAATGCCAAGCGAGACAAGCCCAACTGCTATTTGAGTGACCCGCTCATTGAGTTCGCGATAGCTAAGCTGTGTGCGCTCCCCTGAGGCCATGGTGTAGGTAACAATAGCTGGTTTGTCAGGTACTTGTGCTACCGCTTTGTCAAGATATTCTGTAATGAGCATGTCATTCCAAGCGACTGATTGCTTCATGCTATTACGGCGGTCTATCGTCATGTTAGTAGTAATAGACATTCCTTAAGCTCCAGAAAATACTATTAATTTTGTTTTTATAGGGACTAGGTAGAAGCTCTATCGTTTTTCTTTGTTCAAATAGAAAGTAGGTTAGCTTTAAAATTGTGTCAATCAGTTGTCATTTATTTTGGATGCTAACGTATCTCTTGTTGGAGTGAATTAGCATCACTCTCGTGGGCCGCTATTTAGCTTTGGGGATTTAAATTTGACGCTTAGAAGGAGGTGAACTATTTTGTTCGTAATACAAATTAATATTCGCAATACGAACAAAAAGGAAGTTTCCATGTCTCAGCCCTGTATTATTTGCGTCGCCATTACCGGCAGCCTGCCCCGCAAAGAGAACAATCCCGCCGTACCGATCACTGTGGAAGAGCAAATCGAAAGCACCCAGGCAGCGTTTGAAGCGGGCGCGACAATCGCCCACTGTCATGTGCGTAACGATGACCAAACGCCTTCCTCTGACCCAGAAAAATTTGGCCGCTTGATGGAAGGGCTCAAGAAGCACTGTCCTGGCATGATTATTCAGCTCTCTACCGGCGGGCGTTCCGGTGCAGGGGAAGCCCGGGGCGGCATGTTGTCGCTGAAGCCTGATATGGCCAGTCTCTCGGTGGGTTCAAATAACTTCCCTAACCGTGTTTATGAGAACCCACCGCAGCTGGTGGAGTGGCTCGCCGATGAGATGCTGACGTATAACGTGAAGCCTGAAATCGAAGCCTTTGATTTGTCGCACATCCATCAAGCGGTTGCGCTTTCTAAGCAGAGTAAATTGAAGGCCCCGCTTTACGTGCAGTTTGTGATGGGCGTGAAGAATTCCATGCCCGCGGATAAGCCCACCTTTGATTTCTATATCGAGACGCTCAAGCGCTTAGCGCCGGATGCCCAGTGGTGTGGCGCGGGCATCGGCGCCAATCAATACGTGCTTAACGAGTGGTCGATTGCCGCCGGTGGGCATACCCGCACTGGGCTTGAAGATAACGTGCGGCTGGACAGCAACACGCTGGCGCCCTCCAACGCGGCGTTGGTAGAGCGCACCGTGGCGCTGTGCGAAAAGTATGAGCGCCCGGTAGCCACTTGGCAGCAGGCGCGTGAAATGCTGGGGCTATAACAAACAGAATTGAAGAGCGGCGGCCCCATTAGCCAAAGCGATAGGCAGAAAGCTGTGTTTTGAGCACTTGCTCTGAGTAGATCTTGCGGCCGGTGTCTTGCCCCGCAGCACCGGCAGCAACCAGTAGAGGTATCAGGTGCTCTTCATCGCCGGGTGGGTGGCACTCATGCGCGTGGGGCGCTTGCGACCATTGGGAAAGGCTGGCATGGCGCGCAGCGGAGTTGGCCTCTACTGCGTCGGTCAGCCAGTGGTCGAAGGCTTGCGAAGGCGCGGTAAAGCGGGCGTCGCCATAGCCACGCATATTGTGAAAGCTCATCCCGCTGCCAATGATCAGCACACCTTCGTCACGTAGGGTAGCTAGCGCCTCGCCTGCGGCAAGGTGCGCGGCAGGGTCAAGGTCATCCCGTAGGGAAAGCTGCACTACCGGGATATCTGCCGCAGGGAACATCAGTTTCAGTGGAATAAATGTGCCGTGATCGAAGCCGCGCGCTGTATCGAGATGGCTGGGTAAGCCTGCCTCGGCAAGTAGTGCTGCGATTCGCTTGGCAAGCGCTGGCGCGCCGGGCGCGGGATAGCTGAGCGCGTAAGTATGATCGGGAAAACCGTGGTAATCATAGATAAGCTCGGGCGTTTCACCTGCGGTAATACTGAAGGAGGGTGTTTGCCAGTGGCCAGAGACCATCACAATGGCGCTAGGCCGGGTGGGCAATGAATCGGCTACGTTTTCCAGAAAGTGTGCCATGCCGTGCCAGGTATCTTGCGGGTTCCACTCCATAAAGAAGCAGGGGCCTGCGCCGTGGGGTACAAACAGCACCGGTTGGGCGGCAGGCGTTGACTCGGTCGTTAAGCACCCGGCAGTTAATGACTCAGCAGTTAATGACATCGCGAGACTCCTTTTTTGCTAAACGCTTATCGTTATGAGCAGTAGATAAATGCTGGCTCGATTGTCCGGCATGCGCGTATTTATCAAAGCCGCATGCTTTGGCTCTTCGATCACAGGGCGAGGCGTTTGCTTCTCGGTAAGGCTAAGCTAAATACGCCAAGGCACCTATAGCCATCGCTTCTATGCCGGTGCGCAGCGTTACGTCGTTGCCGGGGAAGTAATAGGGCGAATGCGGCATCTCCAGATGGCGCATTTTCTGTGCGACGCTCGCTCCTGGGGTTTCTGCCCAGCGCTCAGCGGGGGTCGCGCCGATAAACCAGTAAACGTAGGGGATATCTTCACCGCCAAACCCCCCCGTTTGCGCATTGCCCAAAAACGGGAAATCCTCGCTGCCGTTAAGGCGTGGCATGGCATACAGGTGGGTCTCGCCAAAGTACTCGGCGTGGGCGCTGCGAACATGTTCAACGGCCATGGGATCGTTGTGCAGAGCAATGGTTTCGTTAAGCACCTGGAACGCTGGTGGCTTGGGGGCACGGCCGGCGTCGCACTCAGCGCGAATAATCCGCTCAATCGACGCCACGACTTGGCGATGCAGCGTGTTGTCAAAACTGCGGATATTAATTTCAAGCTCGGCCGTGTGGGGAATGATATTGGCCTGGGTGCCCGCATGGAGTTTACCCACAGTGACCACGACAGTCTCCTCCGGCGGCACCTCGCGGGAGACAATGCTCTGTAGGCGGGTGACCACGTGAGCTGCAATCACCACCGGGTCGACCGTTTGCGCGGGCATGGAGCCGTGTCCCCCGGCCCCGTGAATAGTCACCGCCAAATTGGTGCAGGCGGCCATGGTGCTGTTGGCACGGTGGCCGATGGTGCCCGCTAGTGCCGGCATATTATGCTGGCCAAGAATAATGTCGGGGCGTGGAAAGCGCTCGTAAAGCCCATCCGCCAGCATGGCCTTGGCACCGCCAAAAATCTCTTCGGCGGGCTGGCAAATCAGCATCAAGGTGCCCGACCACTGCGCTGTTAGCCCCGCCATAACCGCTGCCGTACCCACAATGCAGCTACTGTGCAGGTCGTGACCGCAGGCGTGCATCAGCGGTACTTTGTTGCCATCTGCAGCGGTAGCGGTTTCGTTGCTGGCATAATCGAGCCCTGTCGCTTCTTTAATGGGCAGCGCATCCATGTCGCCGCGCAGCATCACCGTTGGCCCCTCGCCGTTTCGCAGCAGCGCGACCACGCCCGTACCGCCCACGTTGCGATTGACCTCATAGCCAAGGGCTTCCAGGGATTTAGCCAGCCGCGCACTGGTTTTGTACTCCTGAAAGGGTAGTTCGGGCATTTGGTGCAGCTGTTGGTAAAGCGCCTTCACCTCTGCAAAGGCGGCGTCAACCTGGGCACTCACGGCGCCCTTTACATTCATACGATCAGTCTGGGTAGTCATGGTGTTCTCCGTAGGCCACTTAGCGGTGGGTAGGCGTTGGCTTAGCAAGGACGGGTTTGACGAGCCACTGGCAGGCAGCCACCACACCGACATTAAGCAGCATTGCCCAGACCCCGGCGTGCCAGTTGAGCGGCGAACTCCAGACAAAGTCCATCATCAGGTAGGCAAGGCTGCCGACCAGCGCCCCGGCCATCACGCTGGCGCGCCTAAGCTGCGGCATAAACAGTGCGCCAATCACCATCGGGAACAGCTGCACAATAAGCCCGTAGGCACCCAGTAACAAAAGCACCAGCGAGGCGGGGTTCGCCAGGGCGCATAGGTAAGCAATCAACGATAGCCCTAACACGCTCCAGCGGGTCGCGCTGACCACGGCTTTCTCGCTGGCATCCTTCATTAGCGTGGGGCCCACCACGTCACGCACTAACACCACGGCGGCGGTGTGGGCCAAGTTGGCACCGGTCGACATGGCCGCGGCTAGCGCCCCAGAAAGCATTAAGCCAATCACCCAGGGCGAGAAGTTAGCCACGTCCATCACCATGCGAAGCAGTACCGTATCTGAGCGCTCTAAGGGCGTGTCAGCAAAGGCGAGAATGCCGGCAAAGCCGATGAACAGCAGTGGCACCAGCAGATAGGCATAAAGCGGATAGAAAACGCTGACTTTGCGCAGCGTTTTGCCACTGTCGGCGGAATAGAACTTCATAAACAGGTGCGGCCACATGGCGCCGCCAAAGGCGCTGACCAATACTGCGGTGCTGAAGTAGCCCCAGTTCATACCGGTAGCGCCGGGCATGGTGAGGTATTCGGGCATGGTTAGCTGGATTTGGCTAAACATCTCGCTGACGCCGCCGTAAAGGCGCTCGGAAATAGACAGCCCCAGGAACCACGCGATGGCGATCATCATGATGCCCTGGACGAGGTTGGTCCAACCGATGCCGTTAAGGCCGCTGCAAAAAACGTACGCAGCTACTACTAAAAAGGCTAGCAGCGCGCCGAGCCAGAAGGGAATCAGGCCGTCGGTGGCCGCCTGAAACAGCAGCCCGGCACCGGCGATTTGAATGGTCAGATAAGGCACTAGCGCCAATACACCGATCACCCCGGCCAGTAACCCCAGCGATTTGCTTTGGTAGTGGTCGGCAATCATATCGCCTTGGGTTAAGTAGCCGCGCTCGCGGCCCAGTTTGGCCACGCGGGGGCCCATGGCCCAAATGGTGATCGGCACCAGCGATAAATAGGCCAGAATATAGAAGCCGGGAGCGCCGTGCTGGTAGGCCCAGCCCGGCGCGCCAAGAAACGCAAAGGCTGAAAAAATCTCTGCCCCTAGAATGAAAAACAGGATGACGACGCCGACGTGTCGGCCACCGGCCACATAGCCTTCCAGGCTAGAGTTTTGCTGGCCTCGTGCGCGCAACCCCACCCACAGTACCAGGGCCAAATACGTCAGGGTGATGCCGACCACAATGACAGAATCAGTCATGGCGATTACCTCCGTGACGAACCACAAAGGCGACCCACATGCCGATAAAGAGAATCAGCATCCAGAGGATGTACCAAAAAAATAGAAAGGGCAGGCCGAGCACGGTGGGCTCAATATGGTTGGCGATTAACGCGCCGGGCCAGATCATCGCCAGGGTGCACAGCGTAAAGTGCAGCCCGGTTAGTAGGTGGTAGGTCTTGGTCATCAGGAGTCCTGCTCGCTTACGAGTCTTTTTATGGGTTGTTCACTCACTATGAAACAAGCGGGCAGATACCAGAAATATAGATTTTAGATGCTTGCCATATCATATTGGTATGGAAAAGCGCCCTCATAAAGCATGCCACGTGAGCCACTTTGAAAAACAACGCAAGCGAGTTAGCCCATGGAGTTTCGCCAGCTGGAGTACTTTATTGCCGTGGTGGAGACCGGCTCAATCTCGGCGGCCAGCCGTCGGGTGCACGTTGCCCAACCCGCGCTGACGCGTCAAATGCGGCTATTGGAAGACGATGTGGGCACGCAGCTGCTGGATCGCCACGCCCGAGGTATTCGCTTAACCGTGGCGGGTCGAGCACTTTACAGTGAAGCTACCCGGCTGTTGGACGAGCGGGCGGAGATCAAAGCGCGGTTATTAGCACTGGGCAGCGGACAAACCGGCAAGCTGAGCTTGGGGGTCACGGTTACCCATTTATGGCTACCGGAGGTTGCTAAGCTAATGGGCGGCTATCGCGGCCGTTATCCCCAGGTAGCCTTAGATGTTTTCCCGCTGCTTTCCGGCCCGCAATTAGAGAGGCTTCAGCAGGGCGGGCTTGATGCCGGTATTCTCTACTTGGATGAGCAGGCCCCCCAGGGTATTGAGGCGCGCTTACTGCAGCGCGACCACCTGCTACTGGCGGTGCCCGATACATCGTCGTGGGCGCACTCGCCGCCCACGTGTCTAGCGGCACTGGCCGATGCTGAGTTTGTGTGGGGGTATCGCAGTATCTCGCCGATTTATTACGACCGCGTGGTAGCGCATTTTGCCCGGCTGAAGTTTGAACCCCGAGTGGTGCAGTATGGCGCGGATAACCTCACCATTTTGAGTATGGTGGCGGCAGGCTTAGGGGTGGCGATTGTGCCTGCGGCAAGCCGCTGCCACCCAATGCCAGGCATCTGCTTTATCGAGCTAGAGGAGTTAACCACCTGCGCTATGCCGCTGTGGCTGGCGTGGCGCGGGGGTGAGGTGTCGCCCGTGCTGGATAATTTTATCCAGTTAGCGGAAGAGCAGTTTGGTTGAGGCGCTGCAGTAAATTTCCCCTAAGTGAGTCCGTATTAGTCTTTTGTCGCAACAGCGATGCTTAGCGTAATGGCGCCAAGAAATTGTGACGCTGCGGTCAATGGCTGACAGCAGCAGCGTCAAAGGCGGTGACGTTTCAAGGCCTCATCAGTCGCGATCATACTTATTTAGTGTTTTGCGGTGCAGCGTGTCGTTGCGCCGTTTTTGTGTCTGTTGCTACAGGAAACTCTGGTCTATTTTTTTAAATATTTGAAAAATAATAATTTATTGATATTTTTTAGAACTCATTAAGTGTTGTGTCAGGTCAATGAGTAACACGAATGCCGAGGCCTTCAATACTTTTAAAGTATGGAGAGGCACTTAAACAATATTGGTTTCAAGCATCGGCGGTCACCAAACTGCAGCCTAGTTACTTAATCGCTAGATGCTGGAGCCGCCATGTCAACCGTCATCCAACACATTGAGACGCTGCTGGTCGATCTGCCGACCATCCGCCCCCATAAGCTCTCAATGACCACTATGGCCTGCCAAACGATGGTGATCGTGCGCATGCGCCACTCCGATGGCATTGAAGGGGTCGGCGAAGGCACCACCATCGGTGGCTTGGCCTATGGCCCGGAAAGCCCCGAGAGCATTAAGCGCAATATTGATACCTACCTGGCCCCGCTGCTGCTGGGGCAGCCCTCTAGCAATATTCACCAGTTACGTTCCCTTCTTAATCGCCATGCCCGCGGCAACATGATTGCTAAATCGGCGTTGGAAACTGCGCTGCTGGATGCCCAAGGCAAACGCTTGGGGCTCAGCGTTGCCGAGCTGCTCGGCGGTGCGCGCCAACAGCACTTGCCGGTTTTATGGACGCTGGCCAGCGGCGATACCGCGAAAGATATCGACGAAGCGCTGCTGCGCTTAGAGCAGCGCCGTCACTGCGATTTCAAATTGAAAATCGGCGCTAACCCAGTCGAGCAGGATGTTCGCCATGTGGCGACCATTAAAGACGCATTGGGGGATCGTGCCAGCGTGCGTGTGGACGTTAACCAGGCGTGGGATGAATCCACTGCGGTACGCGGTATCCAGGCGCTGCAAGACGCTGGGATTGAGCTGATCGAGCAGCCGATACCCGCCCGTGAACACGCTGGCCTGATCCGCCTCGCCAACCGCTTTAACGTGCCGATGCTGGCTGACGAAGCCGTGCAGGATGCCCGCGACGGGCTTGACCTTGTGAGTGGCGGCTTTAGCGGTGCCTTTGCCCTGAAGATTGCGAAATCCGGCGGCGTGTACGGCGTGTTGGAGCTGGCCCACGTGGCTCAAGCGGCGGGCGTTGGCTTATACGGCGGCACCTTGCTGGAAGGCACTATCGGCACTGCGGCATCCCTCCACGCTTGGGCCACGCTGCCGGACATGGCATGGGGCACCGAGATGTTTGGCCCGCTGCTGCTCAAAGACGACATCGTCGTTAAGCCGCTCAACTACCACGCATTTGGCGTCGATCTGCCCACTGGACCAGGGCTGGGTATCACGCTGGATGAAGACAAGCTTGCGCACTATTCGCGTAACGATTAACGCGCCCAAGCGCTGAGTCAAAGAGCTAAGTCACGCAAGTACCGAGGAGGAGAACAGCATGCTGTATCACGTCGAAATGACCGTAAAGCTGCCAACCGATATGCCCGCTGAGCAAGCGGCAGAGATTAAAGCGACTGAAAAAGCCTATTCCCAAGACCTGCAGCGCCAAGGCAAATGGCGCCACCTGTGGCGGGTGGCAGGCAGCTATTCGAACGTCAGCATTTTTGATGTGGAAGACAACGCCGAGCTTCAAGCGTTAGTCAGCAATCTTCCGCTGTTTCCCTACATGGAGATCAGCGTTAAACCGCTGTGCCGCCACCCCTCGTCAGTGTGTGAAGACGATAGCTAAGCACGCACGCCACCTCCCATAAGTGCAACACCCCATAACAACATGAGGATATCACCATGACCGTGAAGATTTTTAACACGCCAGAAGTACAAGAGTTTCTAAACACCATCGCCGGTCTTGACCAAACCGGTGGCAACGACCGCGCCAAGCAGATCGTACACCGTCTAGTGTCTGATCTGTTTAAGCTGATCGACGATTTTGATGTGACCGAAGAGGAGTACTGGGCGGGCGTTAACCTGCTTAACGCGCTGGGTAGCCAGACCCAGTTTGGCCTGCTCTCGCCAGGGCTTGGCTTTGACCACTTTCTCGACATGCGCCAAGACGCTATTGACGCGGAAGCCAAGCGTACCGGTGGCACGCCGCGCACCATTGAAGGCCCGCTGTATGTGGCTGGCGCCCCGGAAGCCGAAGGCTTTGCGCGCATGGACGATGGCCAGGACAACGATGGCGACACCATGTGGCTAACGGGCCAAGTGCGCGACGTGAACGGCACGCCGATTGCCGGCGCCAAGGTGGAGATTTGGCACGCTAACTCCAAAGGCGGCTACTCCTTCTTTGACCAAACCCAGAGCGAGTACAACCTGCGCCGCACGATTTATGCGGACAGCGAAGGCCGCTACACCGCACGCAGCATTATCCCGTCTGGCTACGGCGTGCCGGAAGGTGCCCCCACCGATGTGGTGCTCAAGTCACTTGGCCGTCACGGCGAGCGTCCGGCGCATATTCACTACTTCGTCTCTGCACCGGGCCATCAGCACCTGACTACCCAGATCAATCTCGCCGGTGACCCCTACACCTATGACGATTTTGCATTTGCCACCCGTGAAGAGCTGGTGGTGCCGGCAAACAAAGTCGACGACCAAGACGCCATCGCCAAGCGCGAGCTAGACGGCCCGTTCTCCGAGGTGGTGTTCGACATCGAGCTGGCCAAAACCGAAGCCCCCGAGCTGCAAGTTCGCCATGCCCGTCCGCGTGCCAAAGAAGACGAGCATGACCTCGCCAGCCAACTGGCCGGTACCGCTAAGGTTTAAGCCTCACGCTTTGATGTCAGCGGGCCTGCCCCTAGGCCCGCCTTGCACGACCCACAATAACGAGGAGCGCGATCATGACCACGAAACTTGATCAACTCGAAAACCGCGTCCGCGGCGCTGTACAAGACGACCCTGACCAGGGCATCTTCCGCTGCCATCGCAGCATGTTCACCGACCCTGAATTTTTCGAACTTGAGCTAAAGCACATCTTCGAAGGCAACTGGCTGTTCTTGGCTCATGAAAGCCAAATCGCTGAGCCGGGCGACTACATGACCGTCACCATGGGTCGCCAGCCGGTGATTATCACCCGCGATAAGCAGGGCGAACTGCACGGCCTGATTAACGCCTGTGCCCACCGAGGCGCCACCCTGTGCCGCCGTAAGCGCGGTAACAAGGGCACCTTTACCTGCCCGTTCCACGGCTGGACCTTCAAAAACGACGGCAAGCTGCTGAAGGCCAAAAACGAGAAGAACGGTGCCTACCCAGACGCCTTCAAAGAGGACGGTTCCCACGATCTCAAGCGTCTGCCGCGTTTTGAAAACTACAAAGGCTTCCTGTTTGGCAGCTTAAGCGACGATGTTCAGCCGCTGGAGCAGCACCTAGGCGAAACCACCAAGATCATCGACAACATCGTTGACCAGGCCCCCGAAGGTCTTGAGATCCTGCGCGGTACCTCGTCGTACACCTACAACGGTAACTGGAAGCTGCAGGCCGAAAACGGCGCCGATGGCTACCACGTAAGCTCCGTGCACTGGAACTACGCCTCCACCATGGAGCGCCGCAACTACGACGCTGGCGGCACCAAAGCGGTAGACGCAGACGGCTGGTCGAAGAGCAAAGGCGGCTTCTACTCCTATGAAAACGGCCACATGATGCTGTGGACCCGGCTGCTTAACCCGGAAGTACGCCCGGTTTACCAGCAAAAAGAGTGGATCCAAGAGCAGCTGGGCGACGCCCGCGCCGACTCTATCGTCAACCAAACACGTAACCTCTGCCTCTACCCCAACGTCTACCTGATGGATCAGTTCTCCACGCAAATCCGCGTGCTGCGTCCCATCGACGTGAATAAAACTGAAGTGACGATTTACTGCTTCGCCCCTAAAGGCGAGTCGGCGGAAAACCGAGAAGTGCGTATCCGCCAGTACGAAGACTTCTTTAACGTCTCTGGTATGGGCACGCCTGACGATCTTGAAGAGTTCCGCGCCTGCCAAGAGGGCTACCACGGCGGATTAGCCGAGTGGAACGACCTCTCTCGCGGCGCCAAACAGTGGATCGAAGGTGCGGACGAAAATGCCCAGGCCATCGATATGAAGCCCCTGCTCAGCGGTGCCTCACCGGAAGACGAAGGCCTTTACGTGCTGCACCACAAGCACTGGGTCGACGAAATGCTGCGCGCGATTGACAAAGAGCGCAGCCAGTTCATCGCCACCGCATCCGCCTAAGCGCCGAGTGACCCGGGGAGAAACCACTATGAGCATCACCTATCACGACATTCAAGCCTTTCTGTACCGTGAAGCGCGCCTGCTGGACGACCGCCAGTGGGATGAGTGGCTTGAGTGCTACCGCAAAGACGCTGAGTTCTGGATGCCCGCTTGGGATGACGACGACCAGCTGACCCGTGACCCGCATAGCGAGATCTCGCTGATCTACTACCCCAACCGCGAAGGGTTAGAAGACCGCGTTTACCGCATCAAGACCGAGCGCAGCGGGGCGAGCACGCCAGAGCCGCGTACTACGCATCAAATCAGCAATCTCGAAGTGCTCGCTCAAGAGGGCGATAAGGTTGAGCTGCGCTTCAACTGGCACACGCTGAGCCACCGCTACAAAGTCACCGATCAGTTCTTTGGGGCCGCGTTTTACACCCTAGACGTGTCCGGTGACACACCGCTTATCACAAGAAAAGTCGTGCAACTCAATAACGACTATATCCATCAGGTCATTGACGTTTATCACGTGTGACCTGATAGGAGAGGAGAGTTAATCATGAGCTATACCATTGCCCTCAACTTTGAAGACGGCGTCACCCGTTTTATTGGCTGTAAAGCAGGCGAAACGGTGCTGGACGCCGCTTACCGGCAAAAGGTCAATCTACCCATGGACTGCTCTGACGGCGTATGTGGCACCTGCAAAGGCCACTGCGAGCAGGGCGAATTTGAGATGGGTGACGAATACCTGGAAGACGCGCTTTCTGATGAAGAAGCGGCAGAAGGCCAGATTCTTACCTGCCAAATGGTGCCCTCGTCGGACTGCGTTATCCAAGTGCCGGTCGCCTCTACGCTGTGTAAAACGCAGGTAGGTAAGGTTGAGGGCACGGTTGCTGCGGTCGAGCAGCTCTCCGAGGACAGCATTGAGCTTGCAGTGGCGTTAGATGAAGGCACTGAGATCACCTTCCTGCCCGGCCAGTACGTGCATATCGACGTGCCGGGCACCGAAGTGCATCGCTCCTACTCGTTTAGCTCCCTGCCGGGGGAAAAGCGTGCCACTTTCCTGATCCGCAATATCCCTAACGGGGTGATGAGTGGCTATCTCGGAGGGCGGGCAGCCGTGGGCGATCGCCTGACCCTAACCGGGCCACTGGGCAGCTTCTACCTCCGTGAGGTCACCCGTCCGGTGCTGATGCTGGCAGGCGGGACGGGGTTAGCGCCGTTTCTCTCCATGTTGGCGCAATTGGTCGAGAAGGGCTGCGACGCCCCGATCCACCTGATCTATGGCGTTAATAAAGACGATCATTTGGTCAAAGTGGACGCGCTGGAGGCCTTTGCAGCCAAACTGCCCAATTTCACCTATGCCACCGTAGTGGTGGACGAGGCCAGCGCTCACCCGCGTAAAGGGTATGTCACCCATCACATGGATGCGGGCGTGATGCACGACGGCGATGTGGACGTTTACCTGTGCGGCCCGCCGCCGATGGTGGATGCGGTACTCAAGCATTTTAATGCCGAAGGCATTAAGCCCCAAAGCTTCCACTACGAAAAATTCACCCCGAACCAGGTGGGAGAAAGCGCATGAGCAACTCAGCCGTTAACGGCCCGCATTTTCAAGACCGAGTGATGGTGATTACCGGTGCCGCTCAGGGGATTGGGCGACGCCTTGCCGAGCGTGCCGCTGCTGAAGGTGCCCACTTGGTGCTGGTTGACCGCGCCGACTATCTCCACGAGGTGGTCGCCGGGCTGCAGGCTGAAGGTAACAAAGTGATAGCGGTGCAGGCCGACCTCGAAACCTGGGCCGGTGCCGAGCAGGTGATGCAGGCGGCCAAGGAAGCCTTTGGCCGGGTCGATATTCTGATTAACAACGTGGGCGGGGCGATTAACTTCAAGCCGTTCACCGAGTTTACCGAGGCGCAAATTAGCGCCGAAATCCAGCGCTCGTTAATGCCTACGTTATGGTGCTGCCGCGCCGCGCTGCCCACCATGGTGGCGCAGGGCAGCGGTGTCATCGTCAATGTCTCTTCAGCGGCGACGCGGGGTATTCACCGGATTCCCTATTCGGCGGCCAAAGGCGGTGTAAATGCGCTGACGGCCTCGCTGGCCTTTGAGTTTGCCGAGCACGGTATCCGCGTGGTGGCCACGGCCCCGGGCGGCACCGAAGCGCCACCACGGCGTATCTCCCGGGGTACCCCGGAGCCGCAAAACGCGACCGAGCAGGCGTGGTTTCAAGCACATATCGACCAAACCAAACAGAGCTGCCTGATGAAGCGCTACGGCACGCTGGATGAAATGGTCGCGCCCATTTTGTTCCTGGCTTCTGATGAAGCGAGCTACATCACCGGCAGCGTTGTGCCTGTGGCAGGTGGTGACCTTGGCTAAACCTGCCTAACCACTGGCTGTGCAAACTCAATAACTAAACCGCCGTGTTCAGACCATTAAACGCTAACAATAACGTCAAATATAACGATCCTGGAGCACACCGTGAAACATATCGAGAAAGGCGTCAGCCTAAGGCATGCGCCCCGAGACTTCCTGCGCGACATCAACGTGGATAACGCCAGTACCGGCTTAGTGGCTGGCATCTTGGGCCTCAGCGTGGGCGTTGTGCACATCAGCGCAGGCACCGCCGCAGGCCTAGACTCTTCCTTCATTATGATTTGGGTGATCAGTTACCTAATGATTAACGGGCTGTTTGGGCTATTTATGCCCGCCTATTACCGTTTGCCGCTGCCCATGGCTAACTCGATTCCCGGCGCGCTGATGTTTGCGGCGGTGATTCCGGTGGTGGGCTTAGAAGCTGCCCTAGGTGCCAGCCTGATCGCAGGAGCCATCGCGCTGGTAGCGGGTTTGACGGGGGTGATGGGCATCGTCATGCGCCTGATCCCAATGCCGATTGTGATGGGCATGGTGGCGGGGATGCTGCTGAGCTTTGGCCTCAATATGGTGCGTCCGTTGGAAAGCGCGATTGTGCCCGCCTCTATTATGATCCTGGCGTTTTTCATCTCCGCACGCCTCTTCCGTAAAATTCCACCGCTAGTCGTCGCTATGTTGGCAGGCATCCTTTATCTGATAGCGACCGGTGTTGACCTGTCAGGCATTGAAGCAACGATCCGTTTCCCTGAGTTTATTGTTCCTCAGTTCACGCTCAGTGCCTTTCTAACCTACGGCCTGCCGCTGGCGATTATTCTAGTGGGAATGGAAACCCCCGCAGGCGTTGGCTTGGTCAAAGGCATGGGCTATAAAGAGGTGCCTGCCAATGCGATTACCGCGGTGGGTGGCTTTGGCACTATGGTGTCGGCGTTTTTCAATCTGCACAGCACCTGTATTGCTGCGCCGATGACCGGCATCTGCTCGTCGCCCGAGGCCGGCACCCACGACAAACGCTGGGTTGCTGCCGTAGTAGCGGGGGCGATCTTTATCGTGGCAGCGCCCTTTTACGGCTATGTGGTCAGCCTGTTGGAAGCCACGCCGCGCTACTTTATCGCCATTATCGCCGGGCTTGCGCTGATGCGGGTTATTACCTCGTCAATGTCGATTGCCTTTGCCGGTAAAAAACATGAAATAGGCGCGCTGTTCGCATTTTTGATTGCCGCCTCGGGCCTGCAAATCTTAGGTATCGGTGCCACGTTCTGGGCGCTAGTGCTGGGCGTTGTTGTCTCGGGGATCTTCGAGACCAAAGACTTTGAGTTTGTGTTTGCTCGTAATGCGCTTACGAAGAGCGGTTGAGATTAGTCAGCACTGCCGTTGTTAGACGATTGATGAGAGATTCTCCTTGGCCCGTACCGCTCACGTAGTACGGGTCTTTTTTCAGCGGCTTTAGACGGTGGTGCTCTCTTCTGAAAGAACGACTAAAGGTGCCTTTTTGGCTTATTACGTCTGTGTTGTTCGATACCTATGACTCACCCTTAACCCGCTGGGACGTTGTGTATGCGTATTCATAAGGATTGGTCGGTACCCGCCATTACCGCTGGTTTTGTGGCGGTGCTCGTCTCTTACTCCGGCCCACTGGCTATCTTTTTCCAGGCGGCACAGAGTGCTGACATTTCAAGTGCGATGATGACCTCCTGGGTCTGGGCGATTTCAATCGGTGCGGCTGTGTCGGGCATTGTGCTTAGCCTATGGTTGAAAGTGCCGGTGGTCACCGCGTGGTCAGCACCGGGCACTGCGTTGCTGGTCACCCTGTTCCCTGGGCTATCGCTAAATGAAGCGGTGGGGGCTTACTTGACCGCGGCGCTGATTATTTTTGTCATTGGTGTAACCGGGTCGTTTGACCGCATTATTCGTTTAATTCCGCCGGGCATTGCCAGCGCCATGATGGCGGGCATTCTGTTTCAGTTCGGTGTGGGCGTGTTCGTTGCATTAGAGAGTGTGCCTACGCTGGCGGTTGGTATGATCATCGCCTACCTCGTGTTTAAGCGGCTAACGCCCCGCTATAGCTTGGTGCTGCTACTGGCGACGGGCGTTGCATTGGCGGTGGGTTTGGAAGGTGCAAGCCTTGAGGGCGTTTCCTTACAGCTTGCTGAGCCGCAGTTTATTCGCCCTGAGTGGACATGGAATGCCACGCTAAGCTTAGCGATTCCCCTTGTGCTGGTCAGCCTGACAGGGCAGTTTTTACCGGGCATGGCCATACTGCGTACGGCAGGCTACACCACCCCGGCTAAGCCGATTATCACAGTGGCGAGTTTGACCTCGTTTATTACCGCCTTTTTTGGCGGTATTACCACGGTGATTGCGGCGATAACGGCGGCTATCTGCACCAGTAAAGAGGCCCACGAAGACCCGGAGAAACGCTATGTGGCGGGGGTAGCGAACGGGGTTTTCTACCTGATCGGCGGTGTTTTTGCGGGCACCATTGTGGCGCTGTTTACCTCATTACCGGCGGAGTTTATAGCGGTGCTGGCAGGACTTGCACTGATTGGCGCCATTACCAGTAATGTCAGCGCGTTTGCCGCTGAAAAGAGCCATCTTGAAGCCTCGGTGATGACCTTTATCGCGACGGCGTCAGGGGGCAGCTTTTTAGGGCTGGGCTCCGCCTTTTGGGGCGTGGTCGTGGGGGCGCTGGCCTATAATGTGCTGCACCGGCGCTTTCGTCATACAGGCTAGGGGTAACGCCCCGTGCGGCGGTTCTCGACCAGCACTTCTAAGATCGCATTGGCTTCTTGCATGATCGGCGAGGGTTTTTCACCGCGTCGGCGGCTGCAGATCACCGGGGTGGTCAGTGACTTATCCTCAAGCGAAACGAAGGTAATGCCTTCGCGCTGAACGCGTTTGACCTGCTCGGGTACCAGCGTAATCCCAATGCCGCAAGCCACGAGGCTTAATGCTGTTTGTAGCTCATTCGCTTCTTGCACAACGTCGACTTTTAGCCGCTGACGGCGAAAGATCCCCAGTATCATATCGGCCATGCTGGGGCGCGGCTTTGAGGGGAAAATAATCAGTGGGTAGTGCGCCAGCGCTTCGCAGTTGGGGGTGGTGCCCTCAAGGGGGTGGCCGAGGGGGAGGGCGGCGACCAAGGGCTCGTTAAACAGGATTTCCTGCTCTACTTCGGGGTCGTCGATGCGAAGCCGGCCAAAGCCGATATCGATTCTTCCTGCCTTCAGCGCTTGAATTTGTTGAATTGACGTCAGCTCAGCCAGCGAGAGTTCAAGGTTATCTCTTTGGCGCAAATCGCGCACCAGCGTGGGGAGCTGCCCATAAAACACCGACGGCACAAAGCCGATGCCAAACAGCGTGCGCTGGCTGCGTGCCATGCGTCTTGTCGCGTCAGTAGTGGCCTCTACTTTTTCTAAAATTTGTAGCGCATGCTGCTGAAAAAAGACCCCAGCGGGTGTCAGGCGTAAACCTCGGGAGCTACGCTCAAATAGCTCGGTGCCGACTTCCTGCTCTAGCTGTTTAATCTGGCGGGAAAGCGGCGGCTGCGACATGTGCAGTCGTTCAGCGGCGCAGGTGAGGTTAAGTTCTTCGGCGACAACACAAAAATACCTCAGGTGGCGTAGTTCCATGATACCTCCTAGGTATGAGCAGCTACTTAAACAATATTGGTTTTGTCGTGAGGTTACTTACAAGCTAACAGAGCGCAAAAGTAACCAGAATGTCTAGAGATCAGCGGGTAATTGACACCGTACAAGCGCTCAATCGTGGCTGCCGTCGCGCTATTTGATGCGTAACAGGGCGTTGGGCCAGCTAGGCGAAGGTCGTTAGCATTATATAACGTCCACTAACACTATCAGTATTTAAGCGTTTGAAAATTAGATATTTTCTACGACTTTAGTAATAACAACAGACACCATAGGAGTGATCCAATAATGTATAACCGTATCCTAGTGCCGATTGATGGCTCTGCTCATTCTCAGCACGCCCTACGTATCGCTTGTCAGCTCTTAGAGGGCAACGATTCAACACTTCACCTACTGCATGTGCCCGAAGCGCTGACCTATGCGGCGACATTGGTCTGGGGGCTTGGCGCTGTCAATGCGGAGGCCTCTAATGGTGAGCGCGAAGCGCTCGGTAAGCAGCTGTTAGAACAAGCGGCAAAATCAGCCGCAGAGTATGGCGCTCGGCATGTGGAGAATCAGTTGATACAAGGCGACCCGGTACGGGTGATATTAGCCACCGCTGAGGAGTGCCATGCAGATGCCATCGTCATGGGCAGTCGCGGGCTAAGTGATTTAGGCGGCGTGGTGATTGGCAGTGTGTCACACAAAGTGAGCCACCTCGCTAAGTGCCATGTGATTACCGCGAGCCAGTAGCTTTCGTGAGCAACAAAAAAGGGTGCCGGTTAGGCACCCTTTTCGGTGGTCGCTTTTTAACAGCGTTAAGCGCTTTTCTTAACAGCTTTGTTTGGCTCACTTTGCTTGCTGTCATTGGCATCGCTTGGCTGAGGCAGCGAAGGCAGTGACTTAGCCAGCATATCCACGCTATGACGGTAGTAGAGTTGGCTCTTGTTATGCTCACCCATGCTGGCGTAGAGGCGGGCAAGCTCAGCACATACTTCGCCATTGGGGCGCTGGCGCTGGCTGGCTTCAAAGTATTCTAGCGCTTTTTCCCACTGGCCAATACGCAGCGACAGGCGGCCGCAGGCCAACAGCAGTTCTGGGTCGTTGGGGCGCTCTTGCAGCCATTTCTCTGCTTTCACCAGCTGACGTGCGGCATCGACGTTAAGCAGGCCGTAACGTTTCACCAGGCGCGCATCCCAGTGATGATCCAGCGAGTGATTGAGCAGTCGCTCAGCGATAGGCTCTTCGTTCGACTGGAGCAGTGCTTCGGTATAGAGCACGATCAGCTCGGTATTCCCACGCAGGTAGTCCGGCATATCGGCCCATAGCCCGCGCACGCGCTCGATATTGGTGGGGTTCTTGGCTTCAAATACGATCAGCTCACGGTAAGCTTTGAACTCGAGCTGCTCACGCTCTTGCTGGGTAATCAGCTTTTGCGCGGCGAGACGTGGAATCAGGCGGCGTAGCCCTTCCCAATCGTTAACGCTGAGATGCACCTGTTTAAGCATCTTGAGCACTTGGGGGTGGTTGGACAGTTTCTTATCCAAACGATTAAGGATCGCTAGCGCATCTTCGGGCTGCTGACGGTCGATCATTAGCTGCGCTTGCATTAGGCCTATCGCGGTATCTGCACCTTCGGTTGTGAGCTGTGCTTGGTTCAAATGCTCCTGGGACTTCTCGTGATGGCCCTGATAGTGGGCGGCCAACGCCGCCGATAGGTAGTTCACCAGCGGCGTGCTGGAGTCGTTAGCGGCGTGTACTAGGGTTTTCTCCGCTTTCTTCCAGCGGCCTTCGGTGAGCGCCACCAAACCACGCACGGTGCGTTTCATGGCACGGCGATTACGGGCGCGGCTGTTCCAGGTACGGAAGCGGCCCATCGGACGAATAATCCCCGTCAGCAGGCGCAGCGTAAAGTGCAGCACGATAAACGCACCCAGCAGCAGGACTAAGCCGAACCAGAACGAGGTCTGTACTGAGGTTTCACCGACACGAATTAGCCAGTAGCCGGGCACCGCCATCATCAGGTGCCCAAATAGGGCACCTACGGCAAGGCCTGCGACAATAAGAAGGATGAGTTTTCTCATGCTTCACCTCCGCCTTGGCGGCGCGACTCAAAGCGGTTTTCAATGAAGTTCGCGAGTGCCTGCTGCGACGCGCTGATATCGGGTAGCTCTGGCGTTACCTCGGTTTGCTTTAGCTCTTCTAGGCGAGTCATGACGCTCTGTGTCTCTTCACGCTCGGTATCGTAGTAGCCGTTAAGCAGTTCCAAGGCTTTATCAAGGCTTGCTTCATAAAGTTCCTGCTCTTCTTTGAGTAGGGCGAGCTGCGACTGCTCAAGCACGAGGCGCAGGCTTTGGCGCAGGTAGGTCTCTTGCTCTGGAGTAATCAGCGTTTCCAGCGCTTCGTCGTGGTGACGAATGACAACCAGATCTTTTAGCTCTTCGCCAAAGCGTGCGAGCTGGCGCTGAAAGCTGCCGCTAGGCGGTTGTTCGATGCCCGACGTGACGGCACGCTCTTCCACTTCCTGGGAAAGACGTAGGCCAGCGATGCGTTCTTGCTGGGCGTTTAGCGCTAAATAAATACCGGTACGGTCAACACGGGGTACCGCATCAAGCGCGGCCAGCTCGTTGGCAATCTCACGACGCACCGCGGTCAGTGCGGGGTTATCGGCGTCCACCAGGCGGGCGTCAGCGGTACGCAGCAGCGCCGCTGCACCGTCAACATCGCCTTCCAGCTGTAGGCGCTGATTCGCTAAGCGCAGCAGGTAGGCGGCTTCGGCATGTAGCCAGTCGCGCTCGTCGGTTTCCTGCTCTTGGGAGAGCTGTGCCAGCACGTCATCCAGGGTGCTGTTCATTTCGCTACGATAGCTGTCTAGCTCGCTGCGCAGCTCGCTCAGGGTGCCTTCTAGCGCTTGGCTGCGCTCGGCTTCGCCACTTTCGATCCGCGACTCAAGTTCGCTAACAGCCTGCTGTGACGCGCTGCTTTGGGTCTGTTGGGTAAGTGCATCAATGCGCTGCTGCTGGCTATCCAGACGCTGCCAACCTTGCCAAGCAACGACGGCTAAGGCCACTGCCAGGATAATCACCAGCGCGATGGCGAGAACGCCACCTTTGCCGCTACCGTTGTTAACGTGACTGTTTCCGCCGCCATTGCCGCCGTTTCCGCTACCTGAGGCGCGACTCGCATGGCCTCCTCCGTTCGAGGCGGACTGGGTGGTGGTGCCTTTGGCGCTGCTGTTGGCGCTCGATGGACTGCTCACAGCCGCTTGCTTGGGGGCGGGTTCGTCTTTTTTAGTGCTGCTGGTGTGTGCTTCCGGTGCGGCACTGGTGGTGTCTTTTTTAGTATCGGCGGGTGGGTGGCCGCCTTTATTGCTATTGCGTCGCCGGGAACGGCTGTTCTTAGCGGCGTAAGAAGAGGATGCCGAGCTAGTGCTTGACCCCGTAGGCTCGCTATTGGAAGAGGCGGATACGGCGGTATCGCTCTGCGTCGCGCCCTCTTGGGATGCATCGGCAGGCGACTTGTGTACGCCTTCCTGATCGTTTAGTTGTTTGCTCATCTGTCGCTAGCCCTTATTAAGTTCCTTGATCGACATCGGCACCCTTTGGGTTGCAGGACCGATCCAACGCGGCTGCTAGTGCAGCCGGCGTTGCTCCCGACGCCACCTTGAGGTCACAAAAACCCAGTTTACCGGCCAGTGTAGCTAAACGGTGACTGGAAACGATTAGCGGTTGGTTCAACGCTGCTTGATCACACCATTTTGCCAGATGTTCAAGCAGTTCGCCGCTGGTAACGATTAACGCCCGGTAATCGCCATTTTTAAGATGTTGCTGCATAGCCGCCGAGGGCGGTTGATAAACCCGCCGATACACTTCTATGCGGGTAACGTGCGCGCCGCGTGCAGCCAATGTCTCAGTGAGGAGCGTGCGGCCGCCTTCACCTGCTACTAACAGCACCCGCTGATGGGGCAACGTTTTAAGCGAGGCCAGCGCCAGCAGCGCTTCACTGGTATCTTCACCGCGTGCCGGTGAGGGAATGTGGACGCGCACCCCCAGCAGGTTATGCAGGGTCTCAGCAGTGGCGCTGCCTACACTGTAGTAATCAATCCCTACGGGAAGCTGCGGCCAATAACGATCCAACGCGTCGCTTAAACAGTTGGCGGCGAAGGGGCTGACTACTACTATCTTATGGTACTGATCAATATCCAGCCAGATTCTGCGCTGTGCCGGTGTTTCCGGCAGCGCTTCAAGCTGCATAACATCAAGGGGTTCTACCCAGGCGCCTTGGGCACGCAGCGCGACGGCAAGCGCTTCACCGCGTTCTCCAGGACGACAAATCAGTACCGGCTGGGTCATACGTTGCGGCCGTAAACCTCGGCTAGAATATCGCCAGCGCCTTGGTCAAGCAGATCTTCCGCCACACGAATACCGAGTGCTTCCGGCTCATGAATGGAGCCACTGCCTTCAGCCCGCAGCACTTCGGTGCCTTCAGGGTTGCCGACTAAGCCGCGTAGCCAAATGGTTTCATTGGCTTTGTCGAGAACTGCATGGCCACCGATAGGCACTTGGCAGCCGCCTTCTAAGCGGGTGTTCATGGCCCGTTCGGCGCGCACGCGGGTGGCGGTGTCAGGGTCATCCAGAGGGGCCAGCAAACCGATCAGTTCCGGGTCGTGCAAACGGCACTCAATTCCCAGCGCTCCTTGACCACAGGCAGGTAGACAAATTTCAGGGGGTAAGGCTTGGGCGATACGTGCGTCAAGGCCTAAACGCTGCAGGCCAGAGGTGGCCAGGATAATGGCATCAAATTCGCCATCGTCGAGTTTGCCAAGGCGAGTTTGTACGTTGCCGCGCAGGTTTAGAATCTGCAGATCTGGTCGGGCCTCGCGCATTTGCAGGCCACGGCGCAGACTAGCGGTACCAATACGGGCGCCCTCCGGCAGCTCGTCGATGCTTTTATAGTGATTGGAAACAAAGGCATCGGTGGGGTCAGCGCCATCTAAAATCACCGAAAGGCCAAGACCCTCTGGGAAATGCATGGGCACATCTTTCATGGAGTGCACGGCGATATCTGCGCGGCCATCCAGCATGGCGTCTTCTAACTCTTTGACAAATAGCCCTTTACCGCCAATTTTCGAGAGCGGCGTGTCGAGGATTTTATCCCCTTTAGTAGAGAGCGGAACCAGCTCGACTTCCAAACCGCTGTGTGCTGCCATCAAACGGTCGCGGACATACTCGGCCTGCCACATGGCCAACTGGCTTTTACGCGTGGCAATGCGCAATTTAGTGATGGTTGACACGTTATTCTCCCTTGGCCGCTGACACGGCATGTCGAACTATGATAAGTCTCATGATAAAGCACCCAGCCGCACAGTAAAAATAACGGCTAAATTAAAACGTAGCGCTGAAACGCGTTTTACATTTTTAGGAAACACGATGCCCCTTGAAAAACCGCAAGGCCAGCTCGATCAATTTTTCCTGCTTTCTCAGGATCTGTTCTGCTGCATCGATGCTGCGGGGGTGTTGCTTAATATTAACCCTAGGTTTGAAACGCTGCTGGGCTACTCCACTGAAGAGCTGCTGGGCAGGCCTTGCGGCAAAGTGATCGACCCACGCGACCATCCTGTCATTGAGGCGGTGCTATCGCGCCTGCATCAAGGGGAAAGCATCAAAGCGTTTGATGTTCGCGCGTTAACCGCTTCAAGGCAACTGCTGTGGCTGGAAGTCACGGCGTCGGTGGGCGAACAGGTGATTTATGTCATCGCCCGGGATATCACTCGGCGTAAGTCGATAGAGAAGCAGATGCTGCGCCATCAGCGGCTGCTGGAAATTGCCGGTGAGTCGGCACTCATTGGTGGCTGGTACGTCGACGTGGTGAACAGCGTGCCGTTTTGGTCAGACGAGCTGTGTCAAATCCACGGCATGCCACCGGGGTTTAAACCCTCTGTGGAGGAGGCTTTCGCTTTCTATGCGCCGGGCTCTAGAGAGCAGCTGATGCGTGATTTTCAGGCGTGTAGCGATACCGGCATTAGTTTTGACGGCGAGTATGAGGTGATCACGCGCCAAGGGCGACGTCTGTGGGTGAGAGCCATTGGCCGAGCGGTGAGAGATGAGCATGGAGATATTTTTCAAGTTCAAGGCTCTACCCAAGATATTAGTCACCGCAAAGCCACTGAGCGTAAGCTTCAGCTGTTAGAGCGCAGCGTTGAGTCAAGTACGAATGGCGTGGTGATCGTTGATGCGTTGCGCGACGATCTCCCGATGGTTTACGTCAATGCCGCGTTTGAACACATTACAGGCTACTCTCGCCAGGAAGCCTTGGGTCTTAACTGCCGGTTCCTTCAAGGTGAAGAAACCGCGCCCGAGGCGCTCTCACAGCTGCGCCAAGGCCTAAAAGCCCAGCGTGACGTGCATGTGGTGATTCGCAACTACCGTCGCGATGGCGTGCCTTTCTGGAACGACCTGTATATCTCGCCGGTGCGTGATGACAGCGGTGCCGTCACCCATTTCATTGGCGTGCAGAATGACATTACCACGCATCGTGAGTATCAAGCACAGCTACGCCACAACGCTAGCCATGATGCGCTCACCGGGCTGCCCAATCGTCTATTGCTTAACCAGCGGTTGGCCCAAGGGTGTGTGTTAGCCAAGCGCTATCATCGCTACCTAGCGGTGCTGTTTGTCGACTTGGATGACTTTAAGCCAATTAATGACACGTTGGGCCACGAAGTGGGGGATTTTCTGCTGATTGAGGTGGCTAAACGGCTAGAGGAGGAGCTACGCCCCTGGGATACGGTAGCGCGTTTTGGGGGCGATGAGTTTATCGTGCTGCTACCAGACTTAGCCCACGAACAGGATGTCATGCAGGTCGTTGAGCGCCTGCTTGCGCGCATCTCGGCCCCCTATTGGTACCGAACAAGTCAGCTACGAATTTCTGCCAGCATCGGTATTGCCACGGATGATGGCACCATGAGTGAGCCACGCCAGCTCATTCAGCAGGCAGACCTCGCCATGTACAAAGCGAAGCGCCGAGGGCGCAACACCTTCCAGTGGTATACCGATGAGCTCAATCGTAAGGTCACCGAGCGGGTGAATTTGCGCCACGCGCTGCAACAGGCCATTGAGCAAAATCAATTTGAACTTCACTACCAGCCTCAGCTCGATTGCCTGGGGCGCGTAACCGGGGTGGAAGCGTTAATTCGCTGGAATCATCCTGAACGGGGCAGTATTCCCCCTGTGCAGTTTATTAGCCTTGCGGAAGACACCGGGCAAATTATGCCCATCAGCGAGTGGGTGCTGGCGACTGCATGCCGAGACGCCGTCGCGCTTAACGCGATGGGGCATGGCCCGATGACCATGGCCGTCAACGTGTCGCCGATGCAGTTTCAGCGGCCAGGTTTTTTGGCATCGATAGAAAAAGCGCTGCAAGAGAGCGGACTTGCGCCTGAACGATTGGAGTTAGAGCTCACCGAGGGCGTGCTGATGGATAGCACCGAGCACACCATTCAGGCACTGCATGCCCTGCGCAAAATGGGGGTGCACATAGCGTTGGATGACTTTGGCACGGGCTTCTCCAGCTTGAGCTATTTAAAACGCCTGCCGATTAACAAGCTCAAGGTCGACCGCTCCTTTGTACGTGACATCGTAAGCGATAGCCGCGATGCGGCCATTGTGGATGGCGTGGTGACAATGGCGAATAAGCTAGGCCTAGAGGTATTGATTGAAGGTATCGAAACCGCCGAGCAGCTCAATTACTTTAAAACGCTGCCGTATGCACATTTTCAAGGTTACTATTTCGCCCGACCCATGCCCCTTGTAGCGCTCTATACGTTTTTACGGCCACCGCTTGCCATCGGCAGTAACACAGACTCACCTACTTCTTGAGCGCCCATTACCTAAAACGGCATGCCGCTGAGGGCGGCGACTCTGGTACACTTTTGCGTAACGATTCCCTTAGTTTTGTCAGCAGGATAACTCTCCGATGAGCCAAGCTACGAACCAGTCTTGGGGCGGTCGCTTTAGCGAGCCCACCGATGCTTTTGTTGCACGCTTTACCGCGTCTGTAAATTTCGACCAGCGACTAGCGCGCCAGGATATCCGGGGCTCGATTGCCCACGCCACTATGCTGGCGCGGGTAGGCGTGCTTACCGAAGGCGAGCGCGACGCCATTATTAACGGCCTAACCGAGATTCAGGGCGAAATTGAGCGCGGTGAATTTCAGTGGTCGGTACCGCTGGAAGATGTGCACATGAACATCGAGGCGCGCTTAACCGACAAAATCGGCATTACCGGCAAGAAGCTGCACACCGGGCGCTCGCGCAACGACCAGGTGGCCACCGATATTCGCCTGTTTATGCGCGATGAAATCGACGTCATCGAAGCAGAGCTGACGCGCCTGCGCGAGGGCATGATTGAACTCGCCGACCGCGAAGCCGATACCATCATGCCCGGCTTCACTCACCTACAAACGGCTCAGCCGGTCACCTTTGGCCACCACCTGCTGGCGTGGCAGGAGATGTTGGCCCGTGACCACGAACGGCTGCTGGACTGCCGCAAGCGCGTAAACGTGCTGCCACTGGGCGCTGCCGCGCTGGCAGGCACTACCTACCCGATTGACCGCCACGTGACCGCTGAGCTGCTCGGTTTCGACCGCCCGTCAGAAAACTCGCTAGACGCTGTCTCAGATCGCGACTTCGCCATCGAATTCACCAGCTTCGCCAGCATTTTAATGATGCACCTGTCGCGCATGAGCGAAGAGCTGGTGCTGTGGACCAGCGCCCAGTTTGATTTTATCGACCTGCCTGACCGCTTCTGCACCGGCTCTTCCATCATGCCGCAGAAGAAAAATCCCGATGTGCCCGAGCTGGTGCGCGGTAAAACCGGTCGTGTTTATGGCCACCTGATGGCGCTGCTGACGCTGATGAAGTCCCAGCCACTGGCCTACAACAAGGACAACCAGGAAGACAAAGAGCCGCTGTTCGACGCCGTCGATACCGTGCGCGACTGCTTGAAAGCCTTTGCCGACATGGTGCCCGCCATCGAGCCGAAAAAAGAGAGCATGTACGAAGCGGCGCGGCGTGGCTTCTCCACCGCCACCGACTTGGCGGATTACCTGGTACGCAAAGGCGTGGCCTTCCGCGATGCCCACGAAATCGTTGGTTTGTCAGTGGCCTACGGCTTAAAGACTAAAAAAGACCTCTCAGAAATGACCCTGGAAGAGCTGCAGCAGTTCTCCAATATCATTGAGCAGGATGTGTTTGAAGTGCTGACCCTTGAAGGCTCGGTGGCGGCGCGAAACCACATTGGTGGCACCGCGCCTGACCAAGTGCGCGCTGCGGCAAGCCGTGCCCGCGAAGCGCTGGCAGCGCTCAAGGGTGGCGCATGAAGCGTCACACGTTTGCACTTAGCGCGGTGCTGCTAACGGCGCTGCTACTCGTCGGCTGTGGCCAGAAAGGGCCGCTCTATCTGCCTGACGATACCCACGATTCGGCCGCCGAGCAGGAGGGATAATGGATCACTTTAACTACCGTGACGGCGTGCTTTATGCCGAAGACGTCCCGCTAACGCAGCTAGCCGCTGAGCTGGGAACGCCGTGCTACGTCTATTCCAAAGCGACGCTAGAGCGTCACTTTCGCGCCTATACGGAAGCGCTGGGGGGGCATCCGCACCTGATCTGCTACGCAGTGAAGGCCAACTCCAACCTTGCTGTGCTGGGCTTGCTGGCCCGCCTGGGGGCAGGGTTCGATATCGTCTCGGTGGGCGAGTTGGAGCGTGTGCTGAAAGCGGGCGGCGACCCGGCCAAAGTAGTGTTTTCAGGGGTGGCGAAACAGCCCCACGAAATGGCGCGAGCGCTGGATGTTGGCATCAAGTGCTTTAACGTAGAGTCGCGCCCCGAGCTTGAGCGCCTTAACACGGTAGCGGGCGAGCTTGGCAAGGTGGCGTCCGTGTCGTTGCGGGTTAACCCCGATGTGGACGCAGGCACCCACCCCTATATCTCGACCGGCTTGAAAGACAACAAGTTTGGTATTCCAGTGGATGATGCGCTGGAGGTGTACCAGCTGGCGGCCAGCCTGCCCAACCTTCGCGTAACGGGCCTGGATTGTCACATCGGCTCGCAGCTCACCGAAACCGCGCCGTTCCTAGACGCGCTGGAGCGTCTGCTGGTGCTGATGGAGCGTCTGCGCGAACACGGTATTGAGATTGATCACCTGGATTTGGGTGGCGGTTTAGGCGTGCCTTACCGCGATGAGAAGCCGCCCCAGCCGTTTGATTACGCGAGCCAGCTCTTGGCGCGCCTCTCCCGCTGGGAAGGCGGCGAAAAGCTCACGCTGCTGTTCGAGCCGGGCCGCTCTATTGCGGCCAACGCCGGGCTGATGCTCACCCGGGTAGAGTTCTTGAAGCCCGGCGAGA
Source organism: Halomonas sp. 7T (assembly GCF_025643255.1). Lineage (NCBI taxonomy): Bacteria > Pseudomonadati > Pseudomonadota > Gammaproteobacteria > Oceanospirillales > Halomonadaceae > Halomonas > Halomonas sp. 7T. The sequence continues at coordinate 3,182,731 of NZ_CP087112.1, forward strand.
CTAAGAATTTTGCCATTGTCGACGCGGCCATGAACGACCTGATTCGTCCGGCGCTGTATCAGGCGTGGCAGGCGATTGTGCCGGTGGATACTCGCCAGCCTCGCGAGACATCCACCTACGACGTGGTGGGGCCGGTGTGTGAAACCGGCGACTTCCTGGGCAAAGAGCGCGAGCTTGCTATCGCTGAAGGCGATTTGCTGGCGGTGCGTTCTGCCGGGGCTTACGGGTTCGTAATGGCGTCGAACTACAACAGCCGCCCGCGCCCTCCTGAAGTCATGGTGGATGGCGATACTTACCACGTGGTGCGCGCTCGGGAAACCTTGGAAAGCCTGTGGGCCGGTGAGGCGCTGCTGCCGGAAGGGGCACACTGATGCTGCTTCACTTCACCAAAATGCACGGCCTGGGCAACGACTTCATGGTTGTTGACCTGGTTACACAGCGTGCGAGGCTGCTTGATGAGCAGATCCGCCAGCTGGCGGATCGCCGCTTTGGGATTGGCTTTGACCAGTTACTCGTTGTTGAGCCGCCCCGCGACCCAGAAATGGACTTTCGCTACCGGATCTATAACGCTGATGGTAGCGAAGTGGAAAACTGCGGCAATGGCGCGCGCTGTTTTGCCCGCTTTGTGCGTGACCAGCGCTTGACCCATAAGCATGAAATTCATGTGGAAACCGCCGGTGGCCCGCTGGTGCTCAACGTTCAGCACGACGGCATGGTGCGGGTAGACATGGGCAGGCCGCGGTTTAACCCGGCAACGCTGCCCTTTGAAGCGCCGGGTGACCAGCCGCTACATGAAGTTGAGGTCGACGGTGAAACGCTGCAGCTTGGTGTGGTTTCCATGGGCAACCCCCATGCGGTGCTGCAGGTGGCGGATGTCGATCGTGCGCCTGTGGAGCGGTTAGGGCCGCTGTTAGAGTCCCACCCCCGCTTTCCCAAGCGTGTGAACGTCGGGTTTATGCAGGTGCTGTCGCCCAGCGAAGTCCGCCTGCGGGTGTTTGAGCGTGGCAGTGGTGAAACCCTTGCTTGTGGTACTGGCGCCTGCGCCGCCGTGGCCAGTGGCATTCGCCAAGGGCTGTTAAAAAGTCCGGTCAGGGTGCACCTGCCGGGTGGCCAGCTCAGCATTGAGTGGCCTGACCCGGAAGCATCGCTCGTGATGGTCGGCCCTGCCACGCGGGTCTTTGATGGACGTGTAGCACTCATCTAATTCGAGGAGAACGGCGATGTCACAAGCCCCAGAGCCGCGCAAAACGCTCGATCCTGATCAAGTGGCATTTTGGCTGGCCCGTCACCCCGATTTTTTTGTCGGTCGGGAAGGGTTACTGCAGCAGCTCAAGGTGCCGCACCCCCATATAGAGGGCGCCGTATCGCTGCTTGAGCGGCTGGTTATTGACTTACGCAAGCGCGCCGAAGCATCGGAAGACCGCTTAGAACACCTGCTGGAAACTGCACGGCATAACGAGTCTCAATACCGCCGCTTACGAGAAACGCTGCTGGCACTGGTTGAAGCGCAAGACCGCGATGCATTGGCCCAAGCCCTGGCCACCCAGCTAAGCGAGCGTTTCGATACGCCTGCCATGGCGCTCTGGTGCCCATCGACATTAAGCGATAGTGAAGCAGCGCTGCCACAGCCGCCGCGGCATGTGTTGGATCAACACGCTAGCGCGCGTCTGGCAGCGCTGCTGGATGGCCGTACCAGCCGCTGTGCCAAGCTGAGCGTTAGCGACTGGAAGTGCCTGCTGCCTCATACCAAAGCGCCGCGCCGAGCAGGCTCTTGCGCTATTTCAAGGCTTTCAGCCGGGGAGCCCCTGGGGTATTTGCTGCTTGCCAGCCCTGATCCAGACAGCTACCGAGCCAGCATGGATACGCTGTTTACCGAGTATCTGGGTGATATCGTCGCGCGACTGTTGATGCGCCTGGAACCCCATGCCTAACACGCCGATTGCTGAGCAGGTCGACGGCTATTTAGCGGCGCTGGCGGCCCACGCAAGCCCGGCCACGGTAGCGGCTTATCGTCAGGACCTAGCCGCGCTTTGCCGCTTTACGCAGCAGCGTGGTATTACCGAGCCAAGCGCACTGGATGCGACTCTGCTCAGAGCGTTTTTAGGCGCGGAGCGAAGCCGTGGGCTAGCGTCCAGAAGCTTGGCGCGCAGGCGCGCTGCGCTCTCACGCTTTGCGGATTACCTCGTTAAGCAAGGTGAGCTTGCGGATAACCCCGTCAGCCTGCTGCGAACCCCGAAGCAACCAAGCCATCTGCCCAGGCCCGTGGATGTCGATGCGCTGGCGCGTTTTTTGGATACGCCTCACGATGGTTCGCCGCTGGCGATACGCGACCAAGCTATGCTGGAGCTGTTTTACTCCAGCGGGCTGCGTTTGGCGGAGCTGGCGGCGCTGGATCTTCCGCATTTGACCGCTAACCACGTACGGGTCATCGGCAAAGGCAGTAAGCCCCGCCAAGTGCCGGTGGGTCGGCGAGCCCATCAGGCTCTTACGGCGTGGCTTACCTGTCGCCGAGGGCTTGCTGTCGAGAGTGAAGTGGCGCTATTCGTGGGTCAGCGCGGTGCGCGCCTTGGGCACCGCGCTATCCAGAAGCGCTTGGCGCAGCTGTCGATGGTACGTGGCTTGCCTGAACACCTGCATCCGCACCGGCTGCGTCACTCGTTCGCCAGCCATTTACTAGAGTCGAGCCAGGATCTGCGTGCGGTGCAGGAGCTGCTGGGCCATGCCAACCTATCGACTACCCAGGTGTATACGCGGCTGGATTGGCAGCAACTGGCCGAAAGCTACGATGCCGCTCACCCGCGTGCTAAACGCCGCCCCGACGGGAGCTAATAACCATGTTGTCGCTAGACGCGATTACCTTTGATCTTGATGATACGCTTTGGGATAACCACGGCGTGATGCTAAAAACCGAAGAGGGGCACTATCGCTGGCTGTTAGAAGCGCTGGCGACGTGGCGTGACGTGCGCCAGGAGCCGCCGTTAGCGCTGAGTTATGAGCAGGGAGTGACAGACTATTTGCAGCGCCGCCAGCAGTGGGCCAGCCAGGTACCCGAGCGGCGTGGCGACTTTACGTGGCTGAGACTACGGGCACTAGAGGCTCAGTTGGAAGCCAGTGGCTTGCCGCGCAGTGCCGCGTTTATGTGGGCCGCTGCTGCGATGAATGAATTTCACCGCCTGCGGGTGCAGGTGACGCCGCATCCAGAGGCGGCAGGTTTGCTGGCAGCGCTTGCCGAGCGGTATCGGTTAGCGGCGATTACCAACGGCAATATTCACCTCAAGCGCCAGCCGTTAGCGGCTCACTTTCCTGTCGCGATTGCCGCCGGGGAGCTGTTGGCACCCAAGCCTGATCCTAAGCCCTTCCTCACCGCATTAGAGCGTTTGAATACCGTCCCGCAGCGCGCTATGCATGTGGGAGACTCCTGGCAGGAAGATGTGCTTCCCGCCCAGCAGCTAGGGATGCACGCCGCCTGGGTAGCCGAGCGCGGTGACCAAACACTGCCTACACGGGTTCACCGCATTGCGCATGTGAAAGAGCTGCCTGACCTGATTGAGTGGCTCGAAAAACGCGCTTAGGCACGCCTTTACTCATTTGTTTCTTCGGGCGTATACAGCCATTGGTCAAGCTTTTGGGAGAGCGTGTCTACACCGTCGCGCTTTAGCGACGAAAAGAGCTGAACCGACACCAGGTCTTCCCACTCTTTTAAGCGAGAGCGCACCTGTTGTAGGGCAGCGCTGGCCGGGCCTCGTTTCAGCTTATCGGCTTTTGTGAGCAGGATATGCACCGGCATCCCGCGCTGGTCGGCGTAATCAAGCATCATTTGATCGAATTCGGTCAGCGGGTGACGTACGTCCATTAGCAGTACAAGACCGCGCAGACTAAAGCGGCCGCGTAGGTAGTCGGAGAGGTGCCTTTGCCACTCAATTTTGACCGCTTCCGGGACTTTGGCATAGCCATAGCCGGGAAGGTCTACCAAACGGCGCGACTCATCGTTCATGACGGTGAAAAAGTTAATCAGCTGGGTACGCCCTGGCGTGCGTGAGGTGCGCGCTAGTGCATTTTGCTGAGTCAGCGCGTTAATGGCGCTGGATTTTCCGGCATTTGAGCGCCCAGCAAAGGCCACTTCCGCACCGGTATCGTCCGGGCAGAGCGCAAGGGTAGGTGCGCTGATCATAAAACGCGCTGTGGGGTAGTTCAGCCGAGGAACTGGGCTATTATGGGGGGTAGACATGGATTTAATCCTGAAAAACAAACCTATAAGACGGCCCGCTGGCTAACCTCACGGGGAGTAGCGAGCAGTACCGCGACGAATTACCCCAAAAGCAGACCGGGACTTGCATTCCCGCCGCTAGGGTGATTCGTTATAATGCAAGCGGTTTATAACTGCGACCTGGGGCGCTAGTGTACCATCGCGCTCTAGCCAGCAGCGACCAACACGACATGTTGTTCGTTTTGGCGGAGCTGACCCTGGTAAAGTGCTGAACCTGGGCAGCGCCCAGGATGCGTACCAGTCAATAATCAAACGGCATAGTGGACTAGCAATGAGAAAGTTACTGGCAAGCCTGGCAATTACCATGGGTGCCGTTGGCACCGCCCACGCGCAAACTGACTACCAAGCCGACGCTGACGCGGCGGCGGGTCGTGAATTGGCTCAGACCTGTGTGGCCTGTCACGGCCAGCAGGGCATTAGCGCGGTGGGTAGTTTCCCCAATCTGGCAGGGCAACAAATGTCCTACCTGGCTAAGCAGATCATGGACATTCGTGACGGCCACCGCGTTGTTGCGCAAATGGCCGGTCAAGTAGATAACTACTCTGATCAAGACGCTTGGGATGTCGCGGCTCATTTCGCCCGCCAAGATGCGAATCTCGGCCAGGCGAGCGACGAAGACGCAGAGCTTCTAGCGCGCGGTGAAGAGCTGTACCGGGCCGGCGACATGTCGAAAGGGTTGCCCGCGTGCAGCGCTTGTCATACCCCCACGGGCGCTGGCATCGGTAGCGCGGTGTATCCCGCGCTTTCAGGTCAGCACACCGAGTATACGGTGTCTACGCTGCAAGACTTTGCTTCTGGCGAGCGTGCCAACAGCCCGAACAACATCATGGGCGATATCGCTTCTAAAATGAGCGATCGCGATATGGAAGCCGTAGCGAATTATCTACTAGGCCTGAACTAGCCGTTGCCAACAAGGGTTCCTATCTCTCTGGTAATAAAAGAGATAGGGAACCTCTTGTCCTGCTCAACGGTCACAGCTTTCGCTTATCCTTGGAGAATTCTCGCTATGTTTAGAACGTTAATGGTCGCATTGGCCGGTTTGGGTCTTTCTGCTGCTGTCAGTGCCCAAGAGCTAGTCGAAGGCCAGCACTACACGTTACTTGCCAACCCTGTTGCGACAAACGTAGACGACGGGCAAATCGAAGTGACCGAGGCGTTCTGGTATGGGTGTCCGCACTGCTATCGCCTGCAAACGCCGGTAAGCGAGTGGTACGACTCGCTTGAGGATGATGTCAGCATCGTGCATATGCCTGCCACCATGGGAGGCGACTGGAATACCCACGCCACTGCTTTTTATGCCGCTAAGTCGCTGGGAATTGACGACGAGCTCCATGCAGATTTCTTTGATGCCATTCATGAAGATGGCCGTACGCTGACTGATGCTGATGATATTGCAGCATTTTTCGCGGATTACGGTGTCAGCGAAGAAGAAGCAAAGCAAGCGTTAACGGCCTTTAGCGTACGTAGTGACGTGAATAAGGCTAACAGCCGCATGCGCGAAATGCGCCTGATGGGTGTGCCTGCGCTGGTGGTAGATGGTCGCTATGTGGTGACCCCCAGCACGGCCGGAAGCCTGGATAATATGCCGCAAGTTGCCGATGCCTTAATTGAACGCGTACGCAGCGAGCGAACAGAATAACAGTGCTTGAGCAAGGCCATGTCGGCGGCTTATCAAATAGGCTCATCTCCAGTCACGGAAAATCGTTATTGGATCATGGCCATCTGAGGCTGCTGACGTTTAACCTGCAAGTGGGCATTCAGACGTCCGCCTATCACCACTATGTGACCCGTAGTTGGCAACACTTCCTGCCTCACCCCCAGCGTTTAAAGCGTTTAGCCATAATGGGTGAGGTGCTTAGTCAATTCGATGTGGTTGGGCTGCAGGAAGCTGATGGCGGAAGTTTTCGCTCTAACAGTGTTAACCAAGTGGAATTCCTCGCCAGCCAGGCGGGGTTTCCCCACTATTTTCAACAGCTAAACCGTAATTTGGGGCGTATTGCCCAGCATAGTAACGGGCTTCTTTCTCGCTTAGTGCCTAGTCGCATTGAAGAGCACCGTTTGCCAGGCGCAATGCCAGGGCGTGGTGCCATTCATGTGCGCTATGGTAATGGGCCTGACGCGCTGCATATTTTTGTGGCCCACTTAGCATTGAGCCATCGTGGCCGCGTCCGGCAGCTTAACTACTTAAGCGACATTATTGAGCCTCTTCGCCATGTTGTAGTGATGGGGGATTTGAATTGCACGCCTGAGCAGCTGCATGCCCATGAGCGTTTCAGTACGTCGCTACCACTCCATCCGGTCAAACCGCTTTTAAGCTACCCTTCGTGGCAGCCGCGCCGTGCGTTAGATCATATTCTGCTCTCGCAAACCCTCGAAGCTGCCGAAGTGCGCGTGCTGGACCATCTGTTTTCAGACCATCTACCGATCGCTGTGGATCTCCCGCTGCCCGTCGCTTGCCTAAACGCGTTAGCCGATGCAGAGAAAAAGCCGCGGCGCTAGCCAACAGGCGCTCAACCGCCGAATAAGCGCATTAATTGGCGCTTAGCATCGAATAGCGTGCTTATGGGGATGACGTCCGGCCTAGAATCAGCGATGATTCTGGGCCGTTTTATTAATGCAGGACAACCTCAATGCGTGCAAATGCCCAGGAGCCACGCTTATTGCGCTGGCTCGACTGCTTAACCGAAGGGGTGGGCCGGGCCATTGCCTGGCTGGTGATTGTCATGATGGTGATTCAGTTTGCCATTGTGGTCATGCGCTACTTTATCGGTATCAACAGTATCGTGATGCAAGAGTCGGTGATGTACATGCATGCCGCTGTTTTCATGCTGGGTGCGGCCTGGACACTTAAACGCGATGGTCATGTGCGGGTCGATATTTTTTATCGCCGGCTATCGGCGCGGGGGCGTGCCTGGATCGACTTGTTGGGAACACTCTGCCTACTGATCCCTGTGGCGCTATTTATCGCAATCAGCAGCTTTCGCTATGTGCAGAGCAGCTGGGCAGTACTGGAGCGCTCCCCTGATGGTGGTATTCCCGGCGTCTTTTTGTTGAAAACGCTGATTTTAGTCATGGTGGGGCTACTGCTGCTGCAGGCGGTTGCGCAGCTAATGCGCCAGACGCTGATTATTCGCGGCAAACTATCCAACGCCACTCACGAGCATGAGGAGATTCTCTAGTGCTGGCTCCTTTACTAGAATTTATGCCGCTAGTGCTGTTCGCTACCGTGTGCGCGGTGCTGATGCTGGGCTACCCGGTTGCTTTATCGTTGGCGGGGACCGCGCTGGCGTTTGCGGGTTTTGGTTTACTGCTTCAGACCTTGGGCGTCGCGGTGCCGTTTGAACCCCGGATGATGAACGCTATGCCTAACCGGCTTTACGGCATCATGACCAACCAAACGCTGCTGGCGGTGCCGCTGTTTGTGTTGATGGGGGTATTGCTCGAGAAGTCCCGGGTGGCGGAAACGCTGCTTGATGCCATGGCGATGGCCTTTGGTGCGTTGCGCGGCGGCCTGGGTATTGCGGTGGTGATTGTGGGTATGCTGTTGGCAGCCTCCACCGGAATTGTGGGCGCCACCGTGGTGACGATGGGGCTGCTATCGCTGCCCACTATGTTGAAGCGCGGTTATTCCCCCGCATTGGCGACGGGCACAATCTGTGCCACGGGAACGCTTGGTCAGATAATTCCGCCCTCGATTGCCCTCGTGCTGCTGGGTGATGTGCTTTCAACGGCTTATCAACAAGCGCAGCTTTCCATGGGCGTGTGGAGTCCTAAAACACTCTCTATTGGTGATCTGTTTATCGGGGCGCTGGTGCCTGGGCTGCTGCTGGTCATAACGTACATTGTTTATCTGTTGATAACGGCTTGGCTGAAACCTTCCACGGCTCCCGCGGCAGATCGCGCCGCACTCAAAGCTGAGTTAGGCCACACCGGCTCTATCTTGCCACTGTTATTAAAGGGGTTATTGCCTCCGGTACTGCTCATTGTCGCTGTGTTGGGCTCTATTTTAGGTGGGTTTGCGACACCCACAGAAGCGTCGGCTGTGGGTGCGTTTGGTGCACTGTGCTTGGCTGCCGCCAACCGCCGTTTGAATATCTCTATGTTAAAAGAGGTGCTGCACTCGACGGCCCAAGTCACCAGCATGGTGTTTCTCATCTTAATTGGTGCGGCGCTGTTCTCGCTGGTATTTCGCGCCTATGGCGGTGAGGAGCTCGTCACCGAGCTGTTTGAATCCATGCCTGGTGGGGTCGTGGGGGCCACGTTAGTGGTGATGCTCGTCATTTTCTTGTTGGGCTTTATTCTCGACTTTATTGAAATCACCTTTGTCGTGGTGCCTATTGTCGGGCCAGTACTGCTAGCGATGGGCATCGACCCCATTTGGCTAGGCATTATGATTGCGGTTAACTTACAAACCTCGTTTTTAACCCCCCCGTTTGGCTTTGCGCTGTTCTATTTGCGCGGCGTTACGCCGCAAAGCGTGCCTACCTCGGCCATTTATAAAGGGGTCATACCGTTTATCTTGCTGCAGTTAAGTATGCTGTTGGCGCTGGCCTTTTTCCCAGGGCTTGCCACCTGGCTGCCCTCCATTATGTAGAGGCGTCTATGACAACAATAGCCAATGTATTGACCATCGCAGGCTCTGACCCTTCCGGCGGTGCCGGTATCCAGACAGACCTCAAAACCTTTTCCGCACTAGGAACCTACGGCACCAGTGTTATTACGGCGATTACCGTACAAAACACCTGCGGGGTGGCTGCTGTTTACCCTGTTGCGCCCCAGGCTATTCGTGAACAGCTGGAACACTTGCTAGACGATGTTCATGTGGATGCAGTCAAAATTGGTATGGTGGCTAGTCGCGAGGTGGCCGAAGTCATCGCAGACGTGCTTAGCGCACGCCGCCCCCGCTGGATTGTGCTGGACCCGGTGATGGTGGCGAAAAGTGGCGATATCTTGGTGGATGATGCAGGCATTCGCGCGGTACGCGATATTCTCGTGCCGCTAGCCGACGTGATAACCCCTAATATTCCTGAGGCTGCGGTGCTACTGGGGAGTGCGTCGCCCACCACGCTCGATGAAATGGAAGCCATGCTGCCAGGGCTTGCTCAGCTAGGGACGCCCTATGTGGTATTAAAAGGCGGGCATTTACGTGGAGAAACCTGCCCAGATTTACTCGCCTCGCCTCAAGGCCACTCATGGCTACCGGCCTCACGTATTGCGACCAAAAACCTGCATGGTACCGGCTGCGCGCTCTCTTCAGCGATTGCCGCATGCTTGGCAAAGTTACCCCAAGATGCCTCTGCGGATACGCCAATAGAGGCCATCAGTGACGCCAAGCGGTGGCTACACGCCGCGTTAGAAGCGAGCGAGCGGTTAAGCGTCGGCCAAGGTCGTGGCCCGGTGCACCATTTCCATGCCTGGTGGTAATAGAGTGATAAGAGCCGATTGACGTGGCGCCGCAAAGTGAACCGAACCGTCAAGGATACCGATAAGCTAGCTTGCGGTATGCGCATTCCAGCACCATGCTGAAAGGTGCTTGTTTGTCTCACGACTGCGCCGACTGCTCGGCCAAGGAGCTGTGCTATGTCTCAGACTCTGCTGTTTGCCACGGATCTCTCCCAAGATAACCGCGCTGCGTTTGCCCGTGCACTGCGCCTCGCCTTTGCGCAAGGCGCCCAGCTCGACATTTTGCACGTGCTCGACCCCTACCTGCCGCGTCGGGTGCTGCATGAGGTGGAGCGCGCGGTGAGTGAAGACATTAGCGCGACGCTGACGGATCTGCGCGAAGATTATGCATTGGAAGCCCCCGCGCTAATGATTCAAACGTTGGTAGGATCTCCTCACGTGGAAATCGTCCGCGAGGCTCATGAGCGGCATGCCTCATTAATCGTTATGGGGATGCACCGTAAGCGCGGCCAGAAAGATTTACTTTCAGGTACTACCGTAATGCGGGTGCTGCGTAGTGCGCCGTGTCCGGTGGTGGTGGCCTCATACCTACCCACGCAGCCCTGGCAGCATATTTTGGTGCCCATCGATTTTTCGCTGGCGGCTCGTCAAACGCTAAAAGAGGCGTTGATTCGTTTTCCTGAAGCGAAACTAACCTTACTCCACGCCTGGAGCCTACCTGGCGAGCGGGAGCTAGGCTCCCAAGCGTACTATGCTCAGTGGCGCGATCATGAAGTAACGCGGTTACGTGAAGCGCTGGATAACGAGATCGAGAGCCTGATGCGCGAGCTTGAGGGCGTACCTGATATAGAACTCGTGCTGGAGCAGGGCCAACCCTGCAGCGTATTGCACGATTATATGAAGCGCCACACCCCTGACCTGGTGATGATAGGCAGTCGTGGTCAGCCTCACCACACTAGCCAGCTAACTGAGATGCTTCTCAGCGAGCCGCACTGCGATTTAATGCTGTGCCGAGCGTGGTAAGAGTGATACGGAACCTTTATGCGTTGAGTTTGTATGTATAGCTATGATGTTAGGTCAGCATGACACATCCTAGAACGACTCAACTCGGAGGTTTTGACTGTGCCCCTTACCATGCATAAGCGCAGCTTAGTTAGCGTCATACTGGTCGCAGGTATGGCTTTATTCGCATCAGCGGCCGTTGCGGATAGCGTCACCGAACGTGGTGAACGCTTTGAGCGAACTGTTGAGAAGGATGGCCAGCGCTATGCGCTGCTGGGCAGTGGTGTCTTTCGTTATATGATCTGGACGGCTTACGCAGGCGCCTACTATCAGCTTGAAGGTGAAACCGAGCCACAGCCACTTAGTGATGTGCCACGTCGTTTGGAGCTTGCATACTTCCATGCTATTGAGGCCGGCGATTTCGCCGAAGCGACCGAAGAGACCCTAAGAGATTCGTTAACGCTTTATGAATTCAATCAAATCCAGGAGCCCCTGGAGCGTTTAAATCAGCGCTATCGAGACGTTGTGCCTGGCGACCGGTATCTGCTGAGTTGGGACGGTGAGCAGCTGCGTCTGGAACTCAATGGAGAAACGCTTTTTGAAGACGATAGTGCAGAGTTTGCTAGCGCTATGTTCAGCATTTGGCTGGGTGAGCGCCCATTAGGTGAAGGATTTCGTGATGCGCTTCTAGGCCAAAACTAATTCTAGGCCAAAACTAAGTAGACCCGCATTCGTTAGGCCAGTTGTGTACAGCCACAATAGGTGGTTGCACGAGCGGCTGGCGCTTACACTTTGCCAACGATAGACAATAAGGCAAGGGGAACGCGTGAAAGCACTGATTCAACGAGTTAAAAAGGCGAGCGTGACAGTTGATGGCGAGATCGTTGGCAGCATTGATCACGGGTTATTAGCGTTGGTGGGGGTGGAGAAGCGCGATAGCGAAGCGGAGGCGAATAAACTGCTTCATAAATTGCTGCACTACCGCGTGTTCAGTGATGCTGAGGATAAGATGAACCACAACCTGCAGCAGGCGGAAGGTGGGCTGTTGTTGGTCTCCCAATTCACCCTAGTGGCCGATACCCGCAAAGGGCTACGTCCTAGCTTCTCAAGCGCTGCACCGCCTGACGATGGCGAACGGCTTTTTAACTACTTAGTAAACCAAGCCCGTATGGCCTGGCCCAAGGTAGCCACCGGCCAGTTCGGCGCTGACATGCAGGTAGCGCTGGTTAATGATGGGCCGGTTACCTTTCTACTGGAAAGCTAGGGGCTGAGCGCACGCTTATGTAGCTTCGCTAGCCAGTAGTTCTGCTTCCATGGCTTCAAGCGCTTCTTCGGCGGTGAGCCAGGTTTGCTCGGCCTCGTCTAAGCGCGCTTTGATGTCGGCCTGCTGGGCAAGCGCTTGGGTTAACTCAGCTTTGCGGGCGCTGTCGGTGTAGAGCGCTGGGTCGGCAAGCACTGCTTCGACCGCTTCCAGCGCCTGCTGGGCTTTCTCCATGGCCTTTTCAGCATGGTCGCGCTCTTTTTTCAACGGCCGCAGCTTTTCGCGCAGTTCCGCTGCGGCTTTACGGGCAGCTTTTCGATCGCCGCTGGGCTGCTGGCTTTGGCGCTCGCTCTTTTCACTGCGCGCATCGCGGCGGCCCTCTTCCAGACGTGCCTTTAGCCATACCCGGTAGTCGTCCAGATCCCCGTCAAAGGGTTCTACACGATGATCGGCCACCCGCCAGAACTCATCCACTGTGGCGCGTAGCAGGTGCCGGTCGTGGGAGACTAGAATCACCGTACCCTCAAAGCTCGCTAGCGCCTCGGTGAGCGCTTCGCGCATTTCTAAATCCAGGTGGTTAGTTGGTTCATCGAGCAGCAGCAGGTTGGGTTTCTGCCAGGCGACTAGCGCCAGTGCCAAACGCGCCTTTTCACCGCCGGAGTAAGTAGCCACTTCGCCAAAGGCGTCATCGCCTTTAAAGCCAAAGCCGCCTAGGAAATTGCGAATTTCTTGGTCGCTCGCTGTGGGAGAGAGTCGCTGAACATGCACAAAGGGCGTTGTGGTCACGTCCAGGCTTTCCAACTGGTGCTGAGCAAAATAGCCAATCGCCAGATGCTCACCGGGCACGCGTTTACCCTCTAGCAGCGCCAGCTCGCCGGTCAGCGACTTAATCAATGTCGACTTACCCGCTCCGTTGGGGCCTAACAAGCCGATACGGCTGCCGGGCAGCAGCGTGATGTTGACCTTCTCTAGCTGCGCGACATCGCCTGCTTCACTGCGATAGCCCAGGGTAGCTTGGTCAAGCACAAGCAACGGGTGCGAGGTTTTGTCGGCAGCAGGCAGGGTGAAGTGAAAAGGCGAATCCGTGTGGGCTACGGCGATATCTCCCATACGCTCCAGCATTTTCACACGGCTTTGCGCCTGCTTGGCTTTGGTTGCCTGGGCACGAAAGCGCGCTATAAAGCGCTCGATTTCTTCGCGGCGAGCCTGCTGTTTGGCGGCTTCTGCCTGCTGTAGCGCCAGCTTTTCAGCCCGCGTGCGCTCAAAGCGGGAGTAGTTGCCGCGGTAAAGCTCAAGGGTTTGATGATGCATGTGGACGATGTGATCACACACGGCATCCAGAAAGTCGCGGTCGTGAGAAATCAGCAGCAGCGTGCCTGGGTAGCGAGTCAGCCACTGCTCCAGCCAGAGCAGGGCGTCAAGATCCAGGTGGTTGGTCGGCTCATCAAGCAGCAGCAGATCGGAAGGCATAAACAGCGTGCGGGCTAAATTCACCCGCATACGCCAGCCACCGGAAAAATCTGACAGGGGCCGCTTAAGATCCGACTGCACAAAACCAAGCCCCACCAGCAGCTGCGCCGCCCGGGACTCAGCCGTGTAGCCATCCAGGGTTTCGATCAAACCATGTAACTCGGCTTCCCGGTGCGCATCGTCTGCGTTGCGAGCGGCCAAAAGGCTGGCTTCCGCTTGTCGCAACGCGTGATCACCGTCTAGCACGTACTCCACAATGGGGCGATCTAGCGCTTCAACCTCCTGGGCCATGTGGGCTATCCGCTGCCCACCGCTCATCTCCACATCGCCCTGGTCGGGGCCAAGCTCGCCTAGTAGGAGTTTGAATAAGCTCGACTTACCGGCGCCGTTTGCCCCGATAATACCTGCCTTAACGCCGTTATGCAGCGTGAGGTCAGCGTTATCGAGAAGTGCTTGTGTGCCGCGTTGCAGGGCGACTTGGCGCAGTGCGATCATGCATTCTCCCGAAATAAAGTGGGTAAACCAATGCACGATTCTAACCGATTACAGCGCTTACAGCAGGCTCCACTATGGGATTTTGCGTTAGCGCTTTATGCACAACCCGGTATTGAGGAGGCGAGTCTCTTACTGCAGGACACCGCAGGCGCTGATGTATGTGAGCTGCTGTTCCATGGCTGGCTTTATCAGCATGGTTTGCAGGCCAACCCTGCTGCGTTGGTAGCGATACGCAAATCACGCTTAGGCTGGCAGCAGAGCGTCACCGAGAGGTTGCGCCAACTGCGTCGTGATCTTAAGCCACAGGCCGTCAAGAGCGATTCTATCGCTAGCCTGCGTCAAACCATCCAGCAAGCGGAGCTTCAAGCCGAACGTGAAAACCTTCAACGCTGGCAAGAGTGGGCCTGGCAGGCCACACCAGATAATCAGCGGCTAATGAATAACGACATTAGCCCGCGAGAAGTCGCAAGATGGCTACGCGATATACTGTTTTTCTCGACATTAGACAAAAGTGGAGTGATGCCACTATCCGCTAAAAAAAGCGTATTCGCGTCTCTGCAGGTAGTTGCCTGCCAGCTTGACCGCTTGAGTTCATCACGCTAGCCTGAAATTAAGCTATTTTTGAATAATGCGGTACAGCCAAAGTAAAACAGAGTCTCAAGTAACCGTGATAAACGCTTTAAAAGCGCCGAAACCACATCGGTAATATGGGTTTTTTCTAAATTGTCTGTCGGTTATGAACTCTGTCGGTTACAAATAAGGTAACTGCGTTATTCAAAGATCAGATCCTGGCGCATTTGCATAGCGCGCTAACCACCGCAAGGGGAATTGTGCATGAAGGCAAGCAAATCTTTTTCGACTCGTTCAGTAACAACGAAGTTATTGACCACGGCGAGCGTCGGCGCATTGCTATTCGGCCTTAGCGCTGCAGCTCAGGCAGACAACTGGCGTTATGCGCACGAAGAGTATGAAGGCGACGTGCAAGACGTGTTTGCTCACGCGTTTAAGGACTATATTGAAGATAACTCTGACCACACCGTTCAAGTCTATCGCTTTGGTGAGCTTGGCGAGTCTGACGATATTATGGAACAGACTCAAAACGGTATTCTCCAATTCGTCAATCAGTCGCCAGGTTTTACGGGCTCCCTAATTCCAGAAGCGCAGATCTTCTTTATTCCTTACCTGCTGCCGACGGATGAAGAAACGGTTCTTACTTTCTTTGACGAAAGTAAGGCTATTAACGAAATGTTCCCAGAGCTTTATGCCGAGCAAGGCCTTGAGCTGCTGAAGATGTACCCTGAAGGTGAAATGGTCGTAACTACCGATGAGCCGATTAGCTCACCGGAAGATATGAATAATAAAAAGATTCGTACTATGACGAATCCACTGCTTTCAGAAACATATGATGCTTTTGGTGCAACACCAACACCGCTACCTTGGGGTGAGGTGTATGGTGGTCTGCAGACCGGCATTATTGATGGACAAGAAAACCCGATTTTCTGGATCGAGTCTGGCGGTCTATATGAAGTGTCTCCACACCTTACCTTCACGGGCCATGGTTGGTTTACTACCGCGATGATGGCTAACCAAGACTTCTATGAAGGCTTGTCTGATGAAGATAAAGAGCTGGTGCGGAATGCCTCTGATGCTGCTTACGACCACACGATTGAGCACATCAAAGGCTTGGCAGATGAAGCATTAGCAAAAATCCAAGAAGCGTCTGACGAAGTAACGGTTACGCGCCTGAACGAAGAGCAAATTCAGGCTTTCCGTGAGCGTGCTCCGCAGGTAGAAGAAGCCTTCTTAGGCATGACCGGTGAGCGTGGTGCTGAGCTTCTTGAGCAGTTTAAAGCGGATCTCGAAGCCGTAACCAACGAGTGATTAACTGTTTAGCACGCGTGCTTTAACAGAGAGTCACCGCGGGGGCAGCCAACGCTGCCCCTTTTTTATTTTCTTCTATTCAACTGACACTGATAGCCACTTCACAAAAAAAGCGCATTACTTTTCGTATAAGACAGAAAAATTTACGTACATCCAGCGTTGAAGCGAAAAGGGTTGTTAACCGTTACGCTACAAAATGAGTAAGGCCGGACACGCTCCGTTCGGTGGTCAGTTAAGGAAGAACGCTAGTTTGTCTTAAATAGCTAGTCGCCACGCTGCTTAAGAGGAGATCGGCCATGACCGAAGAAGAATCCGAAATGAATTACAGCTCTGGTTTGCCCGGCATACTGGGGGTGATCGACACTGCAATTAGCAAAATCGAGTCAGTGATACTGGCGATGGGGGTTTTGCTAATGGCGCTGAATACGGTCACCAACGTTGTTGCCCGCTTTGTGTTTGGCAACAGTATTATGTTCTCAGGTGAATTGAACCGTATTTTGATCATTATGATTACCTTTGCGGGGATTGGCTATGCCGCCCGCCACGGGCGTCATATTCGCATGTCAGCTATCTACGATGCTTTACCCGTCGGTGGTCGCAAGGTGCTGATGATAGGCATTTCGTTGTTTACCTCCCTCGTTATGTTTTTCCTGCTCTACTACTCCGTGGTTTACATTCTCGACCTACAAAGTAAAGGCCGTGTATTGCCGTCACTCGGCATACCCATCTGGATCATTTACGTTTGGGTACCTATGGGTTTCCTGATCACGGGCATTCAATACCTGTTAACGGCCATTAAAAATCTCACCTCTCGGGATGTATATCTCTCGACAGGGGTGGTCGATGGTTACAAAGATACCGAAACAGAAGTGTAAAGCAGGGCTTGCACCCTAGGGGAACGCTATGACGACGATAATGGTAGTCACCATGATTGCCCTGCTGCTGCTGGGCTTTCCTATGATGATCCCGCTAATTACAGCAGCGGTGATCGGCTTTTATATGATGTTTAACGGCTTCGGCCAAATGGATACGCTAATCCAGCAGATGATGGCGGGTATCCGACCTGCTTCACTGATTGCAGTGCCGATGTTTATTCTAGCGGCCGATATTATGACGCGTGGCCAGTCTGCTAATCGTCTTATCGACATGGTGATGTCGTTTATAGGCCACATAAAAGGCGGCTTGGCGGTCAGCACAGCAACGTCTTGTACGCTGTTTGGTGCGGTTTCTGGCTCTACTCAGGCAACCGTTGTCGCGGTAGGTTCACCGCTACGGCCTAAGATGTTGAAAGCGGGCTATTCTGATCCATTTACACTGGCGCTGATCATCAACGCGAGCGATATCGCCTTTTTGATTCCTCCAAGTATTGGCATGATCATTTACGGGGTTATTTCGGGCACCTCAATTGGTGAGCTGTTTATCGCGGGTATTGGGCCAGGGCTCCTCATCCTGTTTATGTTTTCCGTTTACTGCATTATTTATGCGGTGGTAAAAGATGTACCAACTGAACCCCGTGCCAGCTGGAGAGAGCGCGCTGTTGCCGTACAAAAAGCGCTATGGCCATTAGGTTTTCCCGTCATTATCGTAGGTGGTATTTACGGCGGCATTTTTAGTCCCACGGAAGCGGCAGCAGCCTGTGTGCTATATGCCGTCCTGCTTGAGTTTGTTGTGTTCCGCTCGCTCAAAATGAACGATATTTACGCGATTGCTAAATCCACCGGCTTAATTACCGCGGTAGTTTTCATCTTAGTCGCCGTGGGTAATGGGTTCTCCTGGATTATCTCGTTTGCGCAGATTCCACAAATGATCTTGGAAGCGGTAGGCGTAAACGAAGCTGGGCCTACGGGTGTACTCATTGCCATCTGCATCTCTTTCTTTGTCGCTTGTATGTTCGTTGACCCGATCGTGGTGATTCTAGTGCTGACACCTATTTTCGCGCCTGCGATTGCGGCAACCGGCCTAGATCCTGTTCTAGTGGGTATTTTGATTACGCTACAGGTGGCGATAGGCTCAGCAACACCGCCCTTTGGCTGCGATATCTTTACCGCCATTGCGATCTTTAAGCGTCCCTACTGGGAAGTTATCAAAGGCACTCCGCCGTTTATTTTCATACTGATTTTCGCGGCAGCGCTGCTGATTATGTTTCCGCAAATCGCACTGTTCTTGCGTGATGTTGCCTTCCGCTAAACCACCACAAGGATAACGCGCATGTTTAACCGCATTTTAGTGCCGGTGGATGGCTCAAAAGGGGCAATCAAGGCACTTGAAAAAGCTATCGGACTGCATATGTTGACCGGCGCTGAGCTTTATCTGCTGTGCGTATTTAAACACCACAGTCTGCTGGAAGCGTCGCTTTCCATGGTGCGGCCTAACAAACTGGATTTGCCCGATGATGCGCTTAAGGAGTACGCGACTGAAATCGCCGTACACGCAAAGTCTTACGCGATTGAGCTAGGTGCCGACAGCGCTAGGGTCAGGGCCTTTGTTAAGGGCGGGCGCCCGTCGCGCACGATTGTGCGTTTTGCCCGTAAGCGAGAGTGCGATCTTATTGTCATTGGCGCTCAGGGTACCAATGGCGAGAAGAATCTCTTGCTGGGCAGCGTCTCTCAGCGCGTGGCAGGGGCGGCACACTGTCCTACATTGGTGGTGTAATACGTTAAACCTCTACTCACTTCTGTGGTCTGATCATCACCCGCCGTTTCAGGTAATGCAGCCTGGGGCGGCGGGTGTTAGTCTTTAAGGCACTCAATTTTTGGCGTACCGCGCCTCTGAATAAGGTTTGTTCATGAAAGTATTGCTCTCTTCAACTGCTTTAACGAGTTTACTACTGGTGGCACCTTTCGCCGCGGCGGCTCCTGAAACCGACGAACAGCGCCTTGCTTATAGCTTAGGGGTTACCTTAGGCGAAAGCATGCAGGCCGATATTGAAGACCTTGATCTCGACGCCTTCACGGATGGCATGCGCGATGTGTTTGAGGGCAATGACTTAGCGCTTAATGAAGAAGAGATGATGGAGGCGCTGGTGGCGTTCCAGGCACAGTCGATGCAGGCTCGTGAACAGGAAGCCGCTGAAATCGCCCAGCTGAATCTGGAAGAGGGTGAAGCTTTCCTGGCTGAAAACGCCGAGCGTGATGAGGTGGAAGTAACGGATTCAGGCTTGCAGTACGAAGTGCTTGAGTCGGGTGACGGCACAACGCCGAGCGCTGAAGACACCGTTGAAGTGAATTACGAAGGCATGCTGCTCGATGGCACCGTATTCGATAGCTCTTTTGAGAGTGGCCAATCGGTGAGCTTCCAGGTCAACCAAGTTATCGAAGGCTGGCAGGAAGCGCTCCAACTGATGAGCGTTGGCGATAGCTGGATGCTGTATATCCCTGCCGAGCTTGCTTATGGTGAAGGTGGCCAAGGGCCTATTGGGCCGAATGAGATGCTGACGTTCCGCGTTGAGCTATTAGGCGTTGAGTAAATGATACGTTCCGCCGCTGCTACGTCGTGTTTTTTGGGCGCGCTGCTGCTGGTAAGCAGCGCCGCTGCTTTCGCCGAAGATGATGATGAGCCAGAGAACTTACCTGCACTCAGTGCCGCTAGCGGCCACGCGAGCGTAGTGGGCGTCTCGTCTGGCGGCTACATGGCCACGCAATTGGCAGTGGCTTGGCCAGAGCGCTTTAGTGGCGTCGGCGTATTAGCGGCGGGGCCTTGGGGCTGTGCCCAGGGGGCGCTCAGTTTGGCGCTTAATCAGTGTATGAACACCCGCCGTGGAGTGCCGTCTCTGGATACACTGGATCAGCGGCGCGAGCGTTACGAGTCGCTTGAGCAGGTGGGGGAGCGCGGTGCACTTGCTCAATTGCGTGCCTATATATGGCACGGTGATGAAGATGACACAGTTTCTCCAGAACTGGGGAGCTTGTTAGCCGAACAGTGGCAGCGCTGGCTGGCGTCTTCAGAGCAGGTGCGGTTTGTACGCAGCGAGAACACGGGGCATGGCTGGCCGATCACATTGCCCAAACAGTCAAATGCTAGCCCTCAGTCGCTTGGCGGCTGTCGCCAGGGTGGAGGCAGCCACGTGCTTGCCTGTGATGAAGACGTCGCAGACGAGATGCTGTCATGGCTCTACCCTGAGCGCTCCTCTTCGCCGAGCAGCGGTGCGTTAGTCGCGTTCGATCAGTCAGAGTTCGAGGAAAAAGGGCTGGCGGACACAGGCTACGTCTTTATACCGCAAGCGTGTGAAGCGGGCGGCTGCCCCGTGACAGTCGCGCTGCATGGCTGCCAAATGAGTGTTGATGCCATCGGCGATACTTTTGTTCGTCACAGTGGCCTGAATCGTTGGGCGGAAGAGAACGAGCAGGTGGTGTTATACCCTCAGGCTGAAAGCAGTATGGCGAACCCCCAAGGCTGCTGGGACTGGTGGGGGTTTGCTGAAAGCACCTGGCAGATCAATCCACTGCATGATACCCGCGATGGCACGCAAGTTAAGGCATTAATGGCCATGCTGGACAGGCTAGAAGGTGAGGTGACGGAGGAGAGCGCGCCAGTACAAGAGGAGTGACGCGGTATCAACGCTTATCCGTCCAGTTCGTTTTCCAATGCTGATAATAAGCCGTGGGGCGTGGGCGAGTAGAGCACTCGCTGCAAAATCTCGCCCTCACGGTTTACCAGGAAGAGCGAAGCGCTATGGTCGATGGTGTAACTCATCGCTGAATCAGGCGCTTCAGCTCGACGCCAAATAACCCCGTAGCGTGTCGCTACATCTTCCAGCTGGTCTTGGCTGCCCACCAATCCGATGAACGCATCACCAAAGAACTGCATATACTCTTTCATGCGTGGCAGTGTGTCGCGTTCGGGATCAACCGTTACCATTAGCGGCACCACGCGCTCACGCTGGGCGTCACTTAGTTGGGCCAGCGCTTGGCGCTTAACGGCTTGGTTCATTGGGCAAACGTCCGGGCAGTAGGTATAGCCAAACGAAACAATGGCAATGTCGTCTTCATTCAGTTGTGAGAGCGAGAAGTCACCTTCTTGAGTGGAGGGCATCTCAATGGCTCCGCCGACCGGTTCAGCGCTATCGCTCTCTAAGGTTGTTTGGTAGAGGCCGATCAGGCTAACCACCACCAGCGCGGCTAACAGGCCTAGGCCAAGCCATAAAGGTTTACGTTTTGTTCTAGCTGCCATGCTATTAACTCCGAATCACGTCAAAGTCGAACCAACTGCCCAGTTTGCCTTCTGGGGTATCCAGTATGACACGCGCACGCCAGGGCATAACGGCTTGCGTACAAATACCGACTTGCCCCTGACCATGAAAATGCCCCGGCGCCGCGGCGGTTAATCCAAAGCGGTGCACGCCCATATCCATGTCGCGACCAATGAAATCAACGCTAACATGGTGGGCATCAATCCCCTCTATATGGACCTCTAGCGGCAAAATTTCCAGTGCCTCAATACGCCCGTCGGTCTCCACGGTTAGCGTAATACGGCCTTTGTCGCCTAGCATGGCAGAGCAAGGGTGAGCGTGAAGATCACAGTTCGTGCTGGGTGAGAACCAGGTGACATCGCCATCGTCTCGCAGCCAATTGGCAAATACGTACCATGTGCAGGCGGCGAGCGCTAAGCCGGTCACAAGAATAAGCACTTTAAGCGCGGGAAAACCCGTAAAGTAAACAGGTTTAGACAATTTCTTCATGGCAGAATAATCGCTACGCAGGCCGTGAGGCGGGAGTTTGGCTCATGGTAACAGCAATCGTACGTTTATCGGCTGTGCTGGGATGTCGCACTTACTAAGGAACCACCATGGGGAGTATTACCGGTGCGCTAGGGCCGCTGTTTTTATTGATTCTTTTAGGGGCGGCCATTGGCTATGGGCGCTGGCCGAACAGCGCTTTTTGGCCGCAAATGGAGCGCTTAATCTACTTTATGCTGTTTCCGGCCATGTTGGTCAGCACACTGGCTACCGCAGATGTCAGCCAAGTGCCCGTAGTGCGGTTGGCGCTGGTGCTATTGGGCGCGATGGGGCTATTTGGGCTGGGGCTATGGTATTTTCGCGATTGGTTGAGGTTATCGCCCGCAGCGTTTACATCGGTGTTTCAAGGGGCCGTGCGCTTTAATACCTACGTGGGGGTGGCCGGTGCCGCTGCGCTGCATGGCAGTCTCGGCGCCACAACGGCAGCAGTGGCCGTCGCCATCATGGTGCCGGTGGTCAACGTGATGTGCGTTGCCAGTTTTGTCGCTGCAGGCACCCTGGGAAGCGCAGGTTTGGGTAAAAGCGCCATAGCGCTAGCGAAAAACCCGTTAATACTGGCCTGTTTGGCAGGTATCGCACTGAATCTGACGGGGGTAGGTCTGCCTGGTTGGAGCCAAGACACTATGGAGCTTCTAGGCGGTGCGGCATTGCCGTTAGGGCTCGTGGCGGTTGGCGTCGCACTGCGCCCATCGGCATTGCTAAGGGTTGACCGAGGGGTGGTGGCGACTAACAGCATTAAACTGCTCTTAATGCCGGCATTTGTGTTGTGCCTGGCCTGGGCGTTGGGATTGGATGCTGTCAGCCGCGATGTCGCGCTGCTATTTGCCGCGCTGCCGACGGCAACATCGGCCTATATCCTTGCCCGGCAGCTGGGCGGCGACGCCGAAATGATGGCTGCGATTATTACCGGGCAAACGCTGTTGGCTATGTTGACGTTGCCGCTGTGGCTGAGATTAGTGGTGTAGCTAAAAATAAATAAAAAGTATTCGCATTTAGGTTGACGAGTTAAATGAGAATGATTATATTGTGATGGTCAGCGTTTGATGAGACGTTGGCAGCCACGACAGCTGCTTGGTAAACATTATCACCAGTTTTCTGTCATGGTTTCTCCCTCTCATTGCTAGTCACGGTCTTTTGCCGCTCCCCTTGGAGCGGCTTTCTTTTTTTCGGGTATCCGGATTAACTGGTTGAAGGGGCCCTCAAGCCCTTCCAAACCCTTAATCCTCTCAGAAGGTTGATAGATCGACGCCGAAGTTCTTCTCTGGCTCGGGGAGCCCCATGCTGTAGGTCATAGTGGCCTTGCCTAGGAACGGGGATTCCTTGGTCTGCGGCGACTTCTTCTTATGCTTGGTGGTGTAGAGCATCCGGGCCCGCATCACCTCGAACGAATAACCCCGGCCATCGCGGTTCTTATCCTTGGCCAGCCGGTTGATCGACTCCGTGAAGGCGTTGGTGATCGGGATGTCAGTCTCGAAGTAGGTCAGCATCTCCTCACGCCAGCCGCTGACGGCGCTGACGAGATCCTTCCAGACCTCCTTCTGCCCCTGCGGGATATCGTCAATCCAGCGAGCCAGCGCCTTCTCGGCATCACGACGAGTGGTGCAGTCCCAGATGTGGTAGAACCGTTCCTTGTGTTCGTAGGCCGCAAGGAGCCGAGGGAAGGCCCCTGTCCATGTCTCCATGATGAGCCGCTCGCGATCTGAGACGTCGTGAGCACGCTTCAGCAGGATCTTCCGGTCACCCTTGAGAGTTCGGCGCTGGTTGGCCGTCAGCTCCTTCCTGAGTCCCTTGCGGACCTTATCCAGCGCCTCGTTGGCCATGCGCACGACGTGGAACTTATCGATCACGATACGGGCCTGTGGCAGCACCGCCTTGACGGCAGCCCGGTAGGGCTTCCACATGTCCATGCTGACGATCTCGACCTGGTGGCGGTCGGCCATGTTCATAAGGCGCCTCGTCACCGCATCCTGCTGGCGACCGGGCAACAGGTCCAACAGGGTGCGCTCCTCCAGGTTGGTCAGGATGCAGCGGTAGCGGCGGTTCAGGTACAGCTCGTCGATCCCTAGGCAGCGGGGGGTCTCGAAGTGGTGCCATGCCGCCAGGACCCCGGCCTTCTTCTTGAAAATCTCGCGGACGGTCTTCTCGTCGAGGCCCGTGGTATCGGCCACGTAGGCGTAGGGGTGGTTGAAAGACTCCTTCTCGACATGGCTGTGAAGCCTCCGCGTCATGCGGCGGTCATCCACCATTTCCGGCAGGGCGGGCCGGAACGTCTTCCCGCAAGCCCGGCAAGTATAGCGCCGGCGAACCACCCACAGGGTGACCCGCTTGCCATGGAGGGGAAGGTCTCGGTAAGCAACATCGCGCTTACCGAAACGGACAAACTCCCCCTCTACGCCACATTCCTCACAGGCTACTGGGCCAGGGGCTTCCAATCGGAAGTGGAGGTCGTGCTCTTCATCCTTAATATCAAGGATATGGTACTCAGGAAGGTGAAGGATGTTATCGGGCAGGCTGGTCATGCAAACTTTCCTTGTCGACATGGACAATCGATGATCGTGGTCTCTAACTGAGACACACTGCACCGCTTAGAGTAGGCATTCACTCAAGGTGGTAGAGGCGGCGCTGGACAGTGTCGAGTGCTGCCCCACTGTGCGGTGGAGCTGACTGGAAACCGCACCCAGGGAATTGTTGGTATACGGATTTAATGGTTGATGGGGCACTCTCTCCCACCAACCCGATAACACCCTCAGATGGTTGATCAGCCGCCCCCGAAGTTGAGCTCTTCAGTTAGGTCTGGCACTCTGGAGCCGCTGGTTTTCTTGCAGAACGGAGAGGCTTTCATAGTCGGATCCTTCTTTTTGTGCATAGTATTCGGACAGGTTCTAATCGACGACTTCCGGGTATCGCTGTTTCATTCGGTAGAGGCGATAAATGGTAATTGCATTGGTCAAGAGTACGAGAGCTTCAGCCAGCGTCCCACCCACCGAGCCAACCAGGATATGACTGAATGCCCATGCTAATGCTGCCAGACCCAGGAAGACGCGCATGGGGATACCTCGGAGCAGAAACATGCTCACCGTACCCAGCACCATCGCTACGATAGCGGGCAGGTCTGCCCAGCTTTGCCAGGTAAGAACGGATGCCACGCCACTTACCGCCAATATTATTGCCATTACCGCTTTACTGCCTGGGTAGCGGCGTGCAAGTGCAATGCGAGCAATCACCAGCAATGACAGCGCTGCAGCCGTCCAGCTCCCGAGAACCATGAACTGTAAAGCAAAAGCGACATTCGCGGAGAGCAGTAGCACGAATAGCCGATCATCCTGCTTGCTGGAAAAGGCCAGAACGCAGAGTACCAGCGACACTAGACCAAAAAACTGACCGGCCACCGTGCTATAATCTTCATACATAGAACTTCAGACTCTTTATCAGGTCAGCGGTAACTCAATCAACAACCTGGCGAACTTCTGCCGGTCTGTCTCTTCGAGTGCCTTCAGGGTCAGCGGTAACGTCCCCGCCGGTCCTGCGCCTTAGTTTACTCAGACAGGAATCACACCGAGCGCCACAGCTGCTTCAGGCGTCGTATCATCGCTCGAACCACCTGTCGTTTTGCCTGCCGCCGGTCCCTCTGCACCTGTTCAAGGTCAATGCCTCCCCGCGCATCCCGGTAACGTGGCGGAATGGCATCGTCCAGACGAATTGACCGTCTGCTGCCGCAAAAAGGATGCATATCCCCAGATTTGAACATGTCTTAAACCTCCTTGGTTCCGCCCACTGTCTCGTGGCGTCGGGGTTATCTCATCAGCACAGGGATATGCTAATATCTTACAGGACTGCAAAGCCATTCCATAAAGGTGCATACAAACTTTGCAAAAACGAAAAGAAAGTCAGACCAGCCAATCTCTCACGAGTACTGAGAAGACACGCAGTCACCTCGCATGGAATGACTTTGAAGTCATCCTGGCAATTGCAACCGCCGGCTCGCTGTCTGGCGCGGCACGTGCACTGAGCGTCAGCCATGCCACGGTGTTTCGGCGACTTGGTGATATTGAGCGGCGTCTGGGCGTCACCCTTTTCGAGAGGAGCCGTGCCGGCTACCGACCGACCCTGGCAGGAGAGGAACTCGCCGACACGGCCAGGATCATGGACGAGGCTGCCCTGGCCGCCGAGCGCAAAGTCGCCGGCCGCGACCTGGAGCCCAGCGGAGAAATCTGGGTCACGACAACAGACTCTCTACTGATGGGGCTGCTGGCACCGATGTTTACGCAATTCCGCCAGAGGTATTCGGGTATCGTGCTGGACGTTGCTGTCGCAAATCAGATGCTCAACCTGACTCGCCGGGAAGCCGATGTCGCCATCCGCCCTTCAAACCGCCCCCCTGAGAACCTCATCGGCCGACAGCTGGCCACCATCGGCCAGGCCGTTTACGGCCATCGTAGCCTTGGTCTGACCCCAGGTGCGTCCATTGAGACTCTCGCCAGCCAGCCTTGGATTGGGGCAGGACCACGACTACAGGATTCCGTCCTTGATCAGTGGATGGGGCACAACGAACTGAAGGCTACCAGTGTCTACCGAGTCGACACTTTGGTCAGCATACTCAGTGCCATTCGTTCATGTATGGGGCTGGCCGCCCTACCATGTTATCTGGCAGACGAAGACCCGGACATCATCCAGCTCACCGACCCCATCCCCGAACTGTGCTATGACCTGTGGCTACTGGTGCATCCGGATCTCCGGGGTGTGGTGAGGATTCATGCCTTGATGGATTTCCTAACAGAAGCCATCCGGGGACAGAGGCAGCGTTTGGCTGGGCGATTGTTAGGCCAGCCTCATGAATAAGCCGGATGACAGCCTTTCGCCTTGGATTCCGCCCCATCAACCAGACAATCCGAAGAGGTCATCGGCTAGTTCCACCTGCTGGCAGGAGGATATCAACCAGATATTCCGGATACCCCTTTTTTCTAGCGACTCTTTTTTTCTCGCTACCCTTCTCTTTGTTGATCACCGTTACGCTTATCGAACATCGCGAAAAACCTCGTACTTCTAGTGCGAGGATGGATAGCGAGGGGCGCGAGAGCGCCCCTAGTCCGGCCTCGATTGTTGCTCAATATACTGCTTGACCATGCTCAGGGGGGCGCCTCCGACACTTCCCGCAAAGTAGCTTGGACTCCACAGCGAGTTCTTCCGGTAGGCGGGCTGCACCAGTTCAGGGTGTAGTAACTTCATCCGCCGGCTGGATACCCCCTTCAAACTATTCACCAGCTTGGATACCGCCACTTTGGGTGGAAAGTTGACAAGCAAATGGACATGATCGGTTTCACCGTTGAACTCCTGTAGCTCCGCCTCGAAGTCCCGACACACTCGGTCGAAAAGCAATTCGAGGGAGTTGAGATGCGCGCCGGTGAACACCTTGCCCCGATACTTGGTGACAAAGACCAAATGGGCATGGAGTTTAAAAACGCAGTGTCTTCCTGTTCTAATAGCTTGTTTGGTTTCCATAGACCAAGTATATTCGAAGCCATGAAGCAGACCAAGACCCTCAAGGTTCGAGTGAAGGACAAACACGCCGCCGAGCTTAACCGCATGGCCCGCAGCGTGAATTTTGTTTGGAACTACCTCAACGAACTGTCTTCCCGAGCCATTCGGGAGAAAGGTCTGTTTCTGTCTGCCTACGACATGCACCCCTATACCAAGGGTGCTGGCAAGGACCTCGGCCTGCACAGCCAAACGCTGCAATGCATCGCTGCTGAATACGTTGCCCGCCGCAAGCAGTTCAAAAAGCCCCGCTTGAATTGGCGCAAGTCCGGCGGTGTACGCCGCTCACTTGGCTGGATTCCGGTCAATACCGGCGCGGCCAAGTGGAAGAACGGGCAGGTATTTCACAACGGCACCTACTTCAAGGTGTGGGATAGCTACGGCCTGTCGACATACAAGTTCCGTGCCGGCAGTTTCAACGAAGATAGCCGGGGCCGGTGGTATTTCAATGTTGCGGTCGAGGTGGACGTGCAGCCGACGCTTGGGCAGGGCGCCGTTGGCATCGACCTTGGGCTCAAGGATGTGGCCACCTGTAGCGATGGAGGAAGGCTGGAAAACAGCCGCTTCTACCGCCGCATGGAAGACCAGTTGGCGACAGCCCAACGTGCCCGCAACAAGCGGCGGGTAAAAGCTATTCACGCCAAGATCAAGAACCGTCGCCAGGACGCGCAGCACAAGTTTTCCCGGAAACTCGTCAACCAGTACGGCGAAATCGTCGTGGGCGATGTTTCCTCAACCAGGCTCGCGAAGACCAGGATGGCCAAAAGCGTCTACGACGCTGGCTGGTCACAACTGAAAACGATGCTGGAATATAAATGCGCTCACGCAGGCATCGTCTTCAAGGTCGTTCGCGAAACCAACACCACCCGCGCCTGTTCGTCGTGCGGCTCGCTTAGCGGGCCGCAGGGCGTCAACGGGTTGCGAGTAAGGGTCTGGGAGTGCGTGGAGTGTGGTGTACTCCACGACCGGGACGTGAATGCGGCCCGGAATATCCTCAGCCTCGGGGCAGGACGTTGCCCTCAAGAAGTTGGAATCCCCGTCCTTTAGGGCGGGGAGGACGTCAATTGTCACTGTTGGGCAGATAATGTCTTACGTCACGCTTAGCGTTAATCAGATGCTGAGCGCTAATTAAGAGTCTGGAGAAACCGTCATGCGCATTGCCGTCTTTAGCGCTAAACCCTACGATCAAACGTTTCTAACTCGCGCGAATGCTGGGAACCGACACGAATTAAGCTTTTTCGATGCGCGGCTGACCGACGACACGGCGCCGTTAGCGAAGGGGTTTGATGGAGTGTGCGCCTTTGTTAATGATCACTTGGATAGCGCTGTGCTTGAGCAGCTTCACGCTGGCGGCACGCGGCTAGTGGCGCTTCGCTCAGCGGGCTTTAACCACGTGGATTTAGCCGCCGCCGAGCGGCTTGGCATCACCGTGGCACGCGTGCCTGCTTATTCCCCCCATGCGGTGGCTGAGCACGCGGTAGCGCTGGTGATGAGCCTGAACAGGATGACGTTTCGCGCTTACAATCGGGTGCGCGAGGGCAACTTCGCGCTGGACGGCCTGTTGGGATTTGATCTGTTTGGTAAAACCGTGGGCGTGATTGGTACGGGACACATCGGACTGATTTTTGCCAATATCATGCATGGCTTTGGCTGTCGAGTGGTGGCCAGCGATCCGTTTCCGAATCCGAATGCCGAGTCGTTTATAGAGTATGTGCCGCTGGAATCGCTCTATGCGCAGGCGGATATCATTTCGCTGCACTGCCCGTTAACACCCGATACCGAGCACCTGATTAACGCTGATGCTATCGCCCAAATGAAACAGGGTGTGATGTTAATTAATACCGGCCGTGGGCGGGTGGTGGATACCCAGGCGGTGATCGCTGGCCTGAAGAGCGGCAAAATTGGCCGCTTAGGACTGGATGTGTACGAAGAGGAGGAGCAGCTGTTCTTCGAGGATCTATCCCACAAAGTGATAGATGATGATCAGTTCATGCGCTTAACGACCTTTCACAACGTGCTGATCACCGGGCATCAAGCATTTTTTACCGACGAGGCATTAACGAATATCGCCGAAACGACAGTGGCGAATATAGATGCTTTTGCCAGTGGCAGCGGCACGCTGCATCGCGTCGTTTACGATAAGCGAATGTAAACGACGCTTAGCGGCCTTTACTCGCTTTGGCTAAACATCGCGGCGGTAAATTAAATCCCACACGCCGTGGCCCAGTTTCTCGCCGCGTGCTTCAAACTTAGTGAGCGGGCGAAACGCTGGGCGCGGCACGTAAGGCGCGGTGTCGGCGCTGGCGGTGTTGGCGTAGCCGGGGGCGGCGTCCATCACTTCCGCCATCCACTCGGCGTAGGCTTCCCAGTCGGTGGCCATGTGGAACGTGCCGCCGGGCTTGAGGCGCGTGCGAATCAGCTCTACAAACGCAGGCTGCACAATGCGCCGCTTGTGGTGTTTCTTCTTCGGCCACGGGTCGGGGAAGAACAGTTGGAGAGTGGTCAGCGAGCCTTCGGGTAGGCACTGCTCTAACGCTGCCAGGGCATCTTCGCGGTAAACGCGCAGGTTGGTCAGGCCGCGTTTATCCACTTCGTCCAGCAGTTTGCCAACGCCGGGGGCGTGCACTTCGATGCCGATAAAGTCGGTATCTGGGTGGGTTTCGGCCTGCTCGATTAGCGAGTTACCCATGCCAAAGCCAATTTCCACCACGCGGGGGGCTTGGCGGCCAAACAGGGCGTCTAAATCCTGGCGGCCATCGGCAATGGTCAGCCCAAGGCGCGGCCACACCTCTTCCAAGCCGCGTTGCTGGGCGTGGGTCATGCGCCCCGCGCGAATCACATAGCTTTTGATGCCACGACGGTGCAGCGGCGCGTCGGCACTTTCGGGGCCAGTGGTGTTGCCCTCGGGCGCGGTGTCGTTCGTATCGGTCATGGTGTCTCTGTATCAGCCGTTAATTCGGCCTGCAAAAGGCGAGGAGGGATCGGCGCTTTGGCGGCGCGGCATACGGCCCGCTAAGAAGGCATCGCGGCCAGCTTCTACAGCTAGCTTCATGGCGTTGGCCATACGTAGCGGGTCGCGTGCGTGGGCAATGGCGGTGTTGAGCAGCACGCCGTCGCAGCCCAGCTCCATGGCCATGGCGGCATCTGAAGCGGTTCCGATCCCCGCATCGACCAGCACCGGCACGCTGCTCTGTTCAACAATCAGGCGAACGTTATGCGGGTTCTGGATGCCGTGGCCCGAGCCAATCAGCGAGCCGAGCGGCATGATAGCGCAGCAGCCCATGGCTTCCAGTTCCCGTGCCACAATTGGGTCATCGCTGGTGTACACCATCACATCAAACCCATCGGCCAGCAGCGTTTCGGCCGCTTTTAGGGTTTCGACCACATTGGGGTAGAGCGTGTGGTCGTCGCCGAGCACTTCCAGCTTGACCAGATTATGGCCGTCTAGTAGCTCGCGGGCCAAGCGGCAAGTGCGCACAGCGTCTTTGGCGTTGTAGCAGCCAGCCGTATTAGGCAGCAGGGTGTACTGCTTGGGCGAAATGACATCGAGTAGGTTCGGCGCGTCGGCGTCCTGACCAAGATTAGTACGGCGCACGGCGAAGGTGACAATTTCAGCACCGCTTTGGGCAATGGCAGCACCGGTTTCGGTAAAATCTTTGTACTTGCCGGTGCCCACAAGCAGGCGGGAGCTAAAGTCGCGTCCGGCGATGGTGAGCGGTGTATCGGTCAGTTGCGTCATAGCAAATCCTTGAAAAACACAAGCGTAAGGCAGCGCTAGCCGCCGCCAATGGCGTGAACAACTTCGACGTGGTCGCCATCCGCTAACGGAGTGGCGGCCAGCTGGCTTTTGGGCACAATCTGTTCATTAACTTCGACGGCGATACGGCGTCCGCTGAGGCCTAACTGTTCCACCAAGTCGGCGGCGGTTAGACGGGGAGCAATGGCGTAGGGTTCGCCGTTGAGCGTAAGCTGTATCGACTCATTGAGGGTAGACATAAACGGTGAACGTCCCATTATTGTGAGGCAAAACGTTTTCTATTGTAGCGGTTTAGCACCGTGCAAGGTATGCAGTGGCACGAATATCTGAACGCTTTTATAGGCCATTGTTGTTTATCAATATGACGCTAAGGAGCGAGGCGTGGAGCGAGTTGACAGGTTTTGGTGGTGTTTAGCGGCGCTCTCTGGCGCTGTGACGGTCATACTAGGGGCCTATGCGGCCCACGGGTTAGCAGCGCGAACCAGCGTGGCGATGGTGGATATTGTAGAAACCGGCGTACGTTATCAAGCTTGGCATACGCTAGCGATGTTGGCGGTATTGGCGTGGCGCAGCAGCTGCCCGCTGGCTGGGCAACACGTGGTGCTAACGCTTTGGGCGTTAGGAGGCTTTGCCTTTTCAGGCTCGCTCTACCTGATGGCCTTGGCAGGGTTAAGCCTGGGTGTCGTAACCCCCGCGGGTGGGCTGCTACTGGTGGCGGGTTGGCTGACGCTGGGAGGAGTGGCGTTTTTCAGCCGTTCTTAGCCAGCGTTTGCAATCGACATTTCACGTCAGCAGCATGCGCAGTGGCATCCACAGCCCCATGCCCATCATCACGAGGTTTTCGGTGAGGGATACAAACCCCAGCGGCACGTTGCTGTTACCGCCTACGCAGGCACACTTAAGCTCGCGCTTATCGATGTATACCGCTTTAAATACCGATACGGCCCCGACGGTACCGACGAACAGCGCCAGGGGCGCGGCGAACCAAATCAGCGTGCCTGCCAGCATCAAGAGACCCGCTAGCGTTTCAGCGTAGGGGTAAACGTAGCTGTAGGGTACGTGTCGCTGGGCAAGTAGGTCGTAGTTGAGAAACATGGTGCTGAAGCTTTCAACGTCTTGTAGCTTCTGCAGCCCCAGCAGCACCATCGCAGTGGCAACGAAATACTCCGGCATACGAGCAGTGAATAGCGTGCCTTGGGCCGCCCAGCTAATCGCAAAGCCAATCAGTAGCGCAGTCGCGAAAATTGCCAAGACGGGGCGGTAGGTGGTGGTATCAGCGTCGGGCACGCTCATCCCGAGGTGTTCGCGTAGTTCTTCATACCCGCCGATACGTTCATCGTCCAGGTAAACCTGGGGGGTGGTGTCGACGTTTTCCTGCGCTTTGAACGCATCGATCTCTTCCCGCGAGGTTAAAAGGTTGTCATCCACCTTGAAGCCTTTGCGATGGAGCAGGTCGACGGTTTTAAGGCCGAAAGGACACATGTGTTCCGGCGTTTTCATCCGATAAACGCGTGCAATGGGCTGAGTCGTTGATGCCATGAATAACCTCTTGGTCAGTTACGAACACAATGAACTATTCATCAGCGTAGAACCCGGTGCCGCCTTAAGGTCAAGTCGGTATAAAAAAGCGCAGCCCCCAGTGGTGGTTACCGAAGGGAGCTGCGCTGCGTATCTTGTCAGTTTTAACGGATCGGTTAGCGCGTATGTGATGCGATGAGTATCTGTTTGGCAGGCGCGCTTGGAGAGGCGGGTAGTGTAAAGCCACTGACTGCGCGCATGAGCGTATCGGCGGTGCTGGATAGCTCCTCTGCCATCTGGTGCGAGCTGTCAGCGGCCTCGCGGGATAGCTCTAACGCGTTGTAAATTTCATTAACGCTCTGCTCAAGCTCCTCAACCCCCTGGTGTTGCTGTTGTAACGCGCTGTCCATGTTCGTTAAACGCATGGCGACTTGCTCAAAGCTCTGGGTGAGTGACCGTGTGGTGTCTGCAATGGTTTTGGTTTGAGTGACACCCTGGGAGACCTGCTCGGTGGTTACCCCAATCGTTTGCCGAATCTTGGCGGCCGTGGTTTGAGTGTTTTTCGACAGCGTGCGGACTTCATTGGCAACAACAGCAAAGCCGCGACCGTGTTCCCCTGCGCGTGCTGCCTCGACCGAGGCATTTAGAGCAAGTAGGTTGGTCTGAAACGTAATGTTGTCAATTTCGCTAAGCATTTCATGAACATGCCCCGCATGCTGATGGATGAGGCGCATCATTTCACGCATCTCTTCGACCTGCTCGCCGCTCTGACGAGCGACCTGCTCAGCATGGTGGGCCAGCTCGCGAATGTGCCGAGACTCTTCCGCTGTTTCGCGGGTAGTGGCCGCTAGTTCAGCGGTGCCAGTGGAGATGCGTTCCGTTTGGCTGCTATTACGCGCTGTTTGCGTACGCAACTGCTCCTGGGCCGTAAAAAGGTGTTGGCTGTAATCGGTGACTTGGCTTGCTGCGGTTTGTGTCTTGCGTAAACTTTCAGCAACCTGGTCGCGCATATTGATGACGGCGGCTACCGCGGGTAACTGCTGTTCGGTATCGCTAAAGACCATGTCTAACTTGCCGCCGCCTGCGGCAACGGCAAAGCGGCTGACGTGCAAGCTTTCTTTCACCATTCTCTCCAGCACTTTGGCCAGGTAGCCCAAAATAATGACCTGGGCGACCACGGCCCCGCCATGCATCAGCAAGCAGTACAGTAGGTCTATGGCGCCATGGGTCGTTTCGCCGTGGGCCATACTTTGCATGTCGCCCATGCTGGTATAGAGCTGAACGACACCTTGATATTGAAGCCATGTAAACAGTACATGGTGAAGCGCAATGACCAGCCCACCAACGGCAATCACCCGCCAATCGCTGTAGAGAATCAATACTGATAGCAGGATGAAAATACTAAAGTGCGCTTCAATCATCCCGCCGCTTTGTTCGATGAGCGTTGCCGACCAGACCATCATTACCGCGGCTTTAACGAACCCGTTGGCAATGTGCCCAGTGAGCTTTTGCTGGAGGAGGTAAGTGAGTGGAAGCGTCACAACCCCGACCACGGTAACGAGCAACAGCGTATGAGTGAAAACGCCCACGACCAAACATAAGAGCGCTATAACACCTAACGGCCACCACATCAGCCTATCGGTGCGAGCAATATGGTGTGAAAAAGAAGCGTTGGTCATTCAGAGAGTTCCTTGCTGCCTGGTGAGGCGTAATCAATCGGTACCGCAATTATCGGCTTGGATGTCAATGCCTTTAATGAAAATGCATATAGCTAGAGAGAATATAAAGAAATAACGTTTATTACGATGCCAGGCGCACCAACGTTACGTAGAGGCAGGTAATGCATAGCTGGCAGTGACATGAACGACCGGCTTGGTCTCGTCGCTAGCGGAAAAAATCTGCACTTCACCTACCGCAAGGCGACGACCCAGCTTGATCAGCTTGGCGTGGGCGATGATGTCGTGATTGCCCGACGCCGCCCTCAGGAAATGGCAGTTTAAGTCGCTGGTGACCGCCATGGCTTCCGGGCCAATTTGTGCCAGAATCGCCACGTAAAGGGCCACGTCGGCAAAACCCATCATGGTGGGGCCAGAAACGCGTGGGCCAGGGCGAAGGTGCTCATTGCCAATCGTTAAGCGCATGGTGGCGCACATCTCACCGACGCTTTCTATCTTGCCCATGCGCTGAGGAAATACATCATCAAGGAAGCGTTCGATTTGTTCGGCGGTCATTACGGTCATTGTTATTTTCCTGTCATGGATTTCGTTAACGTCAACGTAAGCATGTTATTAAGCTAAACAAAAGCCCCTCAAGGTGCGAGACCGTGAGGGGCTTTTAGCGACTATTGTCTAGTCAGCGCGAAGCGTTTACTTCGCTTTATGCACCTGACGCCACGCGTGGAGTAGCGGTTCGGTGTAGCCAGAAGGCTGTTCGCGGCCTTTGAAGACGAGGTCTGAAGCCGCTTTAAAGGCGGTAGAACCTTCAAAATCGGCGCTCATGGCGGTGTAGGTGGGGTCGCCCGCGTTCTGCTCATCAACCACTTTCGCCATACGCTTGAGTGTCTCTTCCACCCGCGCTGCATCGACAATGCCGTGGTGTAGCCAGTTGGCAATGTGTTGGCTGGAAATACGCAGCGTGGCACGGTCTTCCATCAAGCCGACGTTATGGATATCCGGTACTTTCGAGCAGCCTACGCCGTGCTCTACCCAGCGAACGACATAACCCAGAATGCCCTGGCAGTTGTTGTCCAACTCCTGCTGAATCTCTTCATCCGACCAGCTGGGGTTTTCCGCTACCGGTACGGTGAGCAGGTCGTCGAGGTAGTCGGGCTCACCTTGGGCTTCTAATTCGCGCTGAACATCAGTGACGTTGACCTGATGGTAGTGCAGGGCGTGTAGTGCCGCAGCGGTAGGCGACGGCACCCATGCGGTGTTGGCACCGGCTTTCGGGTGACCAATTTTCTGCTCCAGCATGTTGTGCATCAGGTCCGGCATGGCCCACATGCCTTTGCCGATTTGGGCACGGCCGCGCAGGCCACAGGCCAAGCCGATCTGTACGTTGTTTTTCTCGTACGCAGAGATCCATGCAGCGCTCTTCATATCGCCCTTGCGAACCATCGGGCCGGCTTCCATGGCGGTGTGCATCTCGTCGCCGGTGCGGTCGAGGAAGCCGGTGTTGATGAACACAACGCGAGAGGTGGCTTCAGCAATACACGCTTTCAGGTTGACCGTGGTGCGGCGCTCTTCGTCCATGATGCCCATTTTCAGGGTGTCACGGCTCATGCCCAGAATGTCTTCCACACGGGAGAACAGCTCATTGGCAAAGGCCACTTCTTTCGGGCCGTGCATTTTCGGCTTAACGATATACACCGAGCCAGTGCGGGAGTTGCGTGCTTGGTCGGCATCTTTTTTCAGGTCGTGCAGGGCAATCAGCGAGGTGACCACGGCGTCCAGGATGCCTTCCGGCAGCTCATTGCCATTCTCGTCCAGCACCGCTGGGGTGGTCATCAGATGGCCAACGTTACGCACAAACAGCAGCGAACGACCGGGCAGCGTGACGCTGCCGCCATCGGTGGTTTTCCACGTGCGGTCATCGTTGAGCTTACGGACAAACGTTTTGCCGCCTTTATCGATGCTCTGCTCTAGATCGCCCTTCATCAGGCCGAGCCAGTTGCGGTAAACACCCACTTTATCTTCAGAATCGACGGCAGCAATGGAGTCTTCGCAGTCCATAATGGCTGTCAACGCCGCTTCTGCCACCACGTCTTTTACGTGGGCGGGGTCGGTTTTACCGATCGGATGGCTGGCGTCGATCTGAATTTCCAGGTGCAAGCCGTTGTTGGCCAGCAGGATCGCTTCTGGGGCAGCAGCGTCGCCGTTAAAGCCGATCAGTTTGCCAGAATCTTTCAAACCGGTTTCGCGACCGCCTTCCAGCGTGACCACTAAATGTTCGTCGCGAATAACGTACTTAATCGCATCCCGGTGCGAGCCGGTTGCTAGTGGCGCTGCGCGATCTAAGATACCGCGCGCGTAGGCGATCACCTTTGCGCCACGCTTGGGGTTAAAGCTGGTGCCTTTCTCAGCGCCGTCTTCTTCTGAAATCGCATCGGTGCCGTACAGCGCATCGTAAAGGCTGCCCCAGCGGGCGTTCGCCGCATTGAGCGCATAACGGGCGTTGCTCACTGGAACGACTAGCTGCGGGCCAGCTTGCACAGCGACTTCACGGTCAACATTGGCGGTGGTGGCCTTTACGCTGTTCGGGGCTTCCACCAAATAGCCGATTTCTTTCAAAAAGCGGCGGTAAGCAGGCATGTCGCTAACCGGGCCGGGGTTTTCACGATGCCAGGTATCGAGCTTCTCTTGCAGCGCATCACGCTTTTCGAGTAGTTGACGGTTTTTGGGGGTCAAATCATGAAACAAGGCATCGACACCGGCCCAAAAAGCGCTTTCGTCGACGCCAGTCCCCGGCAGCGCCTGCTCGTTGATGAAGCGGTCTAAGTCGGCTGCCACCTGTAAACGGTGACGCGTGATACGCTCACTCATGGGGTCTCTCCTGTGAAGGTGCCCGTGGGTTAAGGAAAGTTCCACGGTCAGGGTAAAGGTATATTTATGGAAAATACTTCCATATCTGAACGGACATGTAAACAGCCTACTCTTTAAAGCGGCAAAATGCTCGACCAAATGATGAGAATGGTAGCCTAGTTGCCTGACTCTCGGCCAATGGAAGATGGCATTCATGGAGCGACGTTGATGCATAATTTCCAACATCTGGAAGGCTTGTTTCGCCAAGCAGCAGGTAAGTCATCGCTCTCACGCTTACAGCCAGGCGACGCACTTACGGAAGCGGTCAATGACTATTTTTGTCATTACGGTTTAGAAGCGCTGCTTAATGACACTAGCGAAGTGCACGCCGGATTCATTGATACGGGCCGGTTTGCGCTGTGGTGCCAGGTATGGAGCCCGCCTGTACCCACCGGCACTGCGTTTGTTATTCATGGCTATTTTGATCACTTGGGGCTTTACCGGCATTTACTAAGCTGCCTGTTGGCGAAGGGGTGGCGGGTGGTGCTTTGGGATTTGCCGGGTCACGGGCTTTCTAGTGGCCCGCGGGCGGAAATTGAAGACTTTGACGATTATCAGCACTGCCTGATGCATTTGCAGGCTGCTTTGCAAATGCAGGGCATGGCGCCGAAGCCGTGGCTGGGGGTTGGGCAAAGCACCGGGGCGGCAATACTGGCCACCGATGCGCTTACCCGGCGCGAAGCATCAGGCTGGTCGGGTATTGTGCTCCTGGCACCGTTGGTGCGCCCCTGGCGCTGGAGCCAGTCCAGCTGGCTGCATCTCATTGCCAGCCCTTTTTTAAAAGAGCTGCCACGTAAGTACCGCCCTAACTCGACGGATGAGCAGTTTACGGCGTTTCTACGCGACCAAGACCCGCTGCAGCCGGAACGGTTAAGCGTTGCCTGGATTACCGCCATGCGCCGCTGGATGCCGCGATTGCTGGCGCTGGAACCCAACCCGTTGCCGACGCTTATTTTGCAGGGCGAGCAGGACCTCACCGTTGACTGGGAGTGGAACCTAACGGTACTGGAGGAGAAGTTTCCTAACGCTGAGGTTCATCGCCATCCCGATGCACGCCACCA
This sequence comes from Halomonas sp. 7T, assembly GCF_025643255.1. Classification (NCBI taxonomy): domain Bacteria; kingdom Pseudomonadati; phylum Pseudomonadota; class Gammaproteobacteria; order Oceanospirillales; family Halomonadaceae; genus Halomonas; species Halomonas sp. 7T. Next base: position 3,220,695 of record NZ_CP087112.1, read on the forward strand.
CCTCGTCAATGAGGCGGAGCCTATCCGCGATGTGCTGTTTGAAGCGCTGGATCATTTTGTCGAGCGCGTGCGTTAAGCCCCTTTCAGCATTCGGTCCAGCTGCCGATAGCCGATGGCTTCGATAAAGTGCGGTTGTGAGGGTTTAGGCTCGCCCTGGAGATCCGCTAGGGTAAGCGCGACGCGGAGCACGCGATGGTAGGCGCGGGCGGAGAGCTTGAGCTTTTCCAGCACGCCTGCCAGCCAGGCGCGTTCTTCGTCGTTGAGCGCGCAGGCGGCTTCCAGCGCTTTGCCGCTGAGTTGGCTGTTGAGCGCACCGCGCGCCATTTGCCGTTCGCGGGCGGCCATTACGCGCTCCCGCACGGCGCTTGATGGCTCGCCCTGGGTTTGGGCAGTGAGCTGCTCGGGCGGCAGCGCGGGGACTTCCACCTGTAGATCAATACGGTCGAGTAGCGGGCCAGAAAGCCGTGCTTGGTAGCGCTGAATTTGGCTGGCGCTGCACTGGCAGCGTTGGCGTGGGTCGCCTAAGTGCCCGCAGGGACAGGGGTTCATGGCGGCTACGAGCTGGAACTGAGCGGGGTATCGGCGCTCGTGACTAGCGCGGGCTAGATGTATGGTACCTGTTTCTAGGGGTTGCCTCAGCACTTCTAAGACGTTGCGGGAGAACTCCGGCAGCTCGTCTAAAAACAGCACGCCGTGGTGCGCTAGCGAAATTTCACCGGGTTTAGGTTTTGAGCCGCCGCCGACCAGCGCGGCGGCGCTGGCGCTGTGGTGGGGTTGGCGAAAAGGACGTTGGCCCCAGTCGGCTTCTAACGGCAGCCCGCATACGGAGCGGATCGCGGCAACTTCTAACGCATCCTCTTCTGAAAGCGGCGGCAGAATGCCGGGCAAACGGCTGGCCAGCATGGTTTTGCCGGTGCCTGGCGGCCCTGCCAGTATCAGGTTGTGGCCGCCAGCAGCAGCGACTTCTAGCGCGCGACGCGCTTGATGCTGGCCACGCACATCGGCTAAGTCTGCTACGGGCGCGGTGGACGTCACTGACGCTGAAAGCTGATGGGGCGTAATTTTTTCCTGGCCTAAAAGGTGAGCGACTACCTGCCAGAGCGAATCGGCAGGCAGAACGGGTAAATCGCCGGCCAGCGCCGCTTCATCGGCGCAGGCGCGAGGAATAATCAGCGCCTTGTTGGCACGCCGTGTGGCCAATGCAAAGGGCAGCACGCCGGGCACGGCGCGCAGTTTGCCATCCAGCGCTAATTCGCCAGCGCACTCCATGCCTTCTAACGCATCGACCGGAATTTGGCCCGAGGCAGCAAGAATGCCCAGGGCAATGGGAAGATCAAACCGACCGCCCTCTTTGGGCAGGTCGGCGGGGGCGAGGTTGAGGGTAATGCGCTTGGTGTTGGGGAAATCAAAGCCCGCGTTAATCAGTGCGCTGCGCACCCGCTCGCGGCTCTCTTTAACAGCGGTTTCCGGCAGCCCCACTAGCGTTAGCCCCGGTAACCCATTGGCTAAGTGAACCTCTACATGTACCGCCGGTGCCTCTAAGCCAACGCCTGCACGTGTGGCAACAATGGCTAATGTCATCGCGCTCCCTCGCTAAATTTGCTAACTCTAATTGTCCAGTTAACTTAGCGTATTTAGGTAGCGCTGGGTAGAGCCTTACATGCGTGCGAGCCGCCACATGAAGTAAGCACCGCCAATCAATGAGGCAATCAATCCTGCAGGGATCTCCTGTGGAAATAGCCACTGACGCCCAAGCCAATCGGCACTTGTCATGATGAGCGCCCCGATCAACGCGGCACTTAATAGGTGCGCGCGAGCATGTTGAAATCCCAACATTTTGGCAAGGTGCGGTGCGAGTAGCCCTACAAACGTGAGTGGGCCGACAACCAGCGTGGCGCTAGCGGTGAACAACGCGACAATGGCGAGTAGTGAGAGGCGGGCGCGGCGCAAGGGCAAGCCGATAGCAGTCGCCGCCTCGCCGCCAAGCGGCAGAATCGCCAGCCAGCGGCAAAAGAGTAAGGTTGAAGCGGTACCCAAGGCGGCCATAACGGTGATGCCGAGGGCGCCTGTCGGCGTCGCATAATACGTTGAGCCGGAAAGCCAGGCGAGCACCTGCTGGCCGCGGGGGTCACCACCGGCAAGGATATACGCGCGAACGGCGTCAAACAGCGCGGTGATAGCGACGCCGGTAAGCAGCAGGCGAGAAGGTGTAAACCCACTGCGGTAGTTGAATAGAATCAAAATCCCTAGCGTCACTAGTGCGCCGAATGTGCCAACGCCTAAGAGCATAATGGGGCTGGGTGAGGAGACGGTGTAGATGGCGACGATCAGTGCGATGGCACTGCCACCGCTGACACCCAGAACCTCAGGGCTTGCCATGGGATTGGAAGTCACGCGCTGCAGTAGTGTACCCGCGAGAGCGAGCAACACCCCGCTACTTGCGGCGGCCAGCAGGCGAGGCCAGCGCCATTGAAGTACGTGTAAGCTGTCTGCATCGACCCAAAACCAGCCCTTCGCGCCTTGGCCTAACAGCAGCGCAAGCAGCACGCTGAGTAGCGTTAGCCCGATGAGAATGCCGCTACGTCGGCCTATATGAGAGGCGACGTGTACCGGCAACCCACGCGCTGCGCTTGGGGTGTTCAGCGGTAAACGTGTTATGAGCCACAGCAATAGCGGTGCTCCTAGCGCCGCTGTGGCCGCCCCCGTAGGGATTAACGTCGGCAGCATGTTGGGAATCTGCTGTAAGGCTAAGTCTGTGCTGGCTAAGAGTAAGGCGCCTAACAGCATGGCGTATACAACGCGTTCGCCCAGGCGCCGGGCACCCGCGAGCCGGGCCAAGTTAGGAGCGGCTAAACCGATAAAGCCGATGATACCTACCACGCTCACAACGCAGGCCGTCATAAAAACCGCCACGCCGAGCCCAGCCAAGCGGAGCGCTTTAAGTGAAGCGCCAAGACTGCGCGCTGACGCATCATCCAAGGTGAGTAGCTGCAGCGGGCGCAGCAATAATAGCGCCGCAAAGGCACCGAGCAGCAGACGAGGCCACAGGAAGCTAAGGTCATGCCAACCATTTTGTGCCAGCGACCCAGCTCCCCAGATCAAAAGCCCCTTTAGCGCCTCTTGGTGAAACAGCAGCAGCACCATGCCTAAGGCGCCCACGTAGAGGTTCATTACTAGCCCCGCCAATACCACAACGGGAGGAGAGAGTTCGCTACGCCAAGCGAGAAGAAAAACCCCGCCCATGGCTGCGGCTCCGCCCGCAAGGGCGACCCATTCGCGCCCCCACGCTAACAGCCCAGGAGCGAATAGCGTGGCCACCATCAAGCCTAGGTTGGCGCCGCTGGCCACGCCGAGCGTGGTGGGAGAGGCCAGCGGGTTGCGCAGCACCTGCTGCATCAATACCCCGGCTAAACCCAGGCCAGCGCCTGCCAGCAGGGCCATCGCAAGCCGCGGCCAGAAGCTAAAGTGAATCACCGCCAGCGTTGGCGATAGCGGCGCGTCTAACGTCCAAAGTTGGCGAATCGCCTCGCTAAGCGCAACAGGTGAGAGCGCAGAAACGCTAAGCAGTGCGGTCAGCGCCGCTAACAACAGCGTCAAAACGCTGGGGTGATAGCGCGCTGGCAGGCTAGGCGTTAACGCATTAATTGTCATGCGCTGCCTCCAGTGCGGACACCAGCGTGCGTGCAAAGCGCTGTGCGGAAGGCAGCGCACCAAAACTCCACGTCGGCGGTAAGGTAATCACGCGTCCTTCGCGAACGCTGGGCAAGTGCTGCCACAGGCCGCTGTTGGCCAGCGCAGCTTCAACGCCAATGGGAAGCGGCTCAACGACTACCAGCTGGGCGTCTGGGTAGGCGGCTAACGCCTCGATACCGACCAGGGAAAAGCCCCAGGCGTTGGTGGGCGCTTGCCAGGCATTGGTCATGTCTAGCTGCTCTAAAACAGCGTGATAGAGGCCATTCTTTCCAAATACCCGCACATGACGCTCATCCATAAACTGCACTATTAATAAAGGGGCGGTGGTGGGAGCGCGGGCTTTCAGACGGTCGATCAGCGCTTGTGTTGAGGCAATAAGAGTCTCGGCTTGCCGCTCGCGGTTAACCCGCTTACCCAGCTTTCGTGTTAGCCCCTGCATCTCATGCCATGTATCGCTGTCTGCCTGGTAAAGCGTCAGCGGCTCAACGGGAGCGATGCGCGATAGGCGCGCGGTCAAATTGCTGAACATAGGCGAGATAAAAATGGCCTCAGGTGACAAGTCAGCGAGTAGCTCTAGGTTAGGCTGGGTGCGCAGTCCCAAGTCGGCCACTCTCTCTGAGATACGCGGTTCACCGACCCAGGCGTGGTAGGCGTCGATTTGCGCTACGCCGCTTAACGGCGCGTCCAGTGCGATCAGCGTTTCGGCAAGTGTCCAATCCAGCGTGGCCCACTGTGGCGATGCGCCACTGCTTAAGCCGCTGACGAGCATCAGACCCCAAAACAGCCATAAAGCCTGGAAGTGACGAAGCAGTCGTGTGCGCATCAAGCCACCACGGCAATCGGACGTTCAGACGTGGGGTGAGACACGATACGCATATCGATGCCGTAGATGGCGTGTAATGTGTCGCGCTGCATTAAGCGTGCTGGGGGGCCATCGGCTAAGAGGCGGCCGCTATGCAGTGCGACCAGGCGGTCGCAGTAGCGGGCGGCCATATTAATATCGTGCAGCACGATGATGACGCCTAAATCCAGCTCGTACGATAGCCGTTGAATAAGGGCTAATACCTCGACCTGATGGGCAATATCGAGCGCGGCGAGGGGCTCATCTAGTAGCAAAAACTGGCTTCCCTGGGCAAGTAACATGGCGAGCCAAATGCGCTGGCGTTCGCCACCGGAGAGCGTATCCACCAGACGGTCCACTAGTGCCTCGGTGTGCGTGAGTGCCAGCGCCCGCTCGACGGCCTCGCGGTCTTTCGCGGTGTGTCGGCCTAACAACCCATGCCATGGGTAGCGCCCCATCGCGACCAGTTCACGGCCGGTTAAGTGCTCAGTGGGGGGCAAGTGCTGAGGGAGATAGGCCACTTGGCGGGCGAATTCACGCTGACCCCAATCACTCAGGCGGCGCTTGGCAAAACGAATGTCGCCTTGTGAAGCGAGCTGCTGGCGAGCCAGCAGTTTTAGCAACGTGGATTTACCTGAACCGTTGTGGCCAATCAAGCCGCATACCTGGCCGGGTAAGAAGGTAGTGGTAGTGGCGTGCAGCAGCGCTTTATTGGCAACCTGAAAGCCTGCGGCGTTCACTTCAAACATGGTGCCTCTCCCGCCCATGGACTCAGCGATAGGTAAATACATCAGCAGGAGCGAATTCTAAACAAATATAAATATTTATCAAACTCATTATTGTTTGGGAATTATTATCGTTGAAGCTTTGCATGATAGTGATTACCATTTGCCTCTGTAAAATATCCCATAACGATACCTAAAGAGGCGTACGTCTCATGCTTGATCCTTTGCTCAAAGCTTCCCCATTACCCCCTCAGGCAACACCCCGTAAACCGCTGGTCAGCGCTATTCAGCATGCCCTGTTGATGTCAGCGGCTGGCTGTTTTGCCTTCGGTGCTTCGCCACTGTTCGCCCAGGAGGACACCGCCGCGCTAGACACAGTCACCGTTCAGGCTGAAGCCCTTTCGGTGGTTACTGAGGGCACAGAAAGTTACCGTACTCCCCTTACCAGCACTGCCACACGTCTTGATCTGACGCCCCGTGAAACACCCCAGTCCGTGTCGACAGTGACGCGTGCCCAACTAGATGACTTTCAGCTAGAAACCATCAATGACGCGCTCGAAAGCGTGCCTGGCGTAACGGTTGAGCGCTTGGAAACTGATCGTACTTACTACTCTGCGCGTGGCTTTGAGGTCTCTAACTTTCAAGTCGACGGCCTGCGTGTGCCGATGCCTTATAACAATGTTCATGGTGATATGGACACCGCGATTTACGACCGCATCGAAGTGGTGCGTGGGGCTACTGGGTTGATGTCTGGTTCAGGCAACCCGGCCGCGACGGTTAATTTTGTGCGCAAGCGTCCCACGGAAACGCCCCAAGCCTCTATCGCGGGCACGCTGGGGTCATGGGATCATCGCCGTTTGGACGTGGATGTTTCTGGGCCGATGGATAATGCCGGTCGTATTCGTGGGCGGCTTGTTGCGTCGGGGATGCAGAGTGACTCGTACCTGGATCGGCTCAGTCGAGAGCGAGGGCTGCTCTATGGCGTGGTAGAAGCCGATGTGACGGATAGCACTCAACTGGCCGTGGGGCATACCTGGCAGCAGAACAATTCTGACGGCAATATGTGGGGGTCACTGCCTAGCTACGATTCGGCGGGCAACCCGACTAACTATGCACGTAGTACATCTTCAGCGCCGGAATGGTCCTACTGGGACGTCGAAACTCATCGCAGTTTTGTTGAACTCACTCAGCAGCTCACCGATACGTGGTCGTTGAAAGGGACGGTGACGCACCTGGATATGCGCTCTGACACTCAGCTGTTCTATATTTATGGCGCGCCGGATGCGGCCAGTGGACAAATCGACAGTAGTCAATTGACCTTGAGCCAGTACGAGCGTCATCTAGAGCAGTGGGTAGCGGATCTGCATGCTAAAGGTAATGTGGAGGCGTTTGGACGTACGCATCAGCTTATGACGGGCATCGACTGGAGCCAGAGCCGCAACCAGCAGGAGTCGCGCTATCCCGCCACGTCCGCCTCGACATCGCTCCCTTGGCTTGATGAATGGGATGGTCGTTATCCTGAGCCTTCTAGCTGGGCGGCGACGCCTGCCTCCGTTGGCGATGCCACTATTAAAGAGCGCAGTATTTACGGGGCTGCTCAGCTGGATCTCGCCGACCGCTGGACGGGCGTTGCCGGTACTCGGGTAAGTTGGTTTGATACCACGGGGGAGCAGTACGGGACCTCTCAAGCGACCGAAGCGAATGGGGTGGTCACGCCTTACCTGGGGGTGATTTATGATGTGACCGATAACGCATCGCTCTACGCCAGCTATACCGAGATTTTCTCCCCGCAGACCGAAACGAACCGCAGCGGTGAGTACCTCGATCCTATCGATGGTAAGGCGCACGAAGTCGGTATTAAGGCAGATATGTTCAATGGCGGTGCCGATGCGTCGCTCGCCATGTTCCGTATCGAACAGGATAACGTGGCTCAGCCAGACGGCACGCTGCCTGATGGTACCTCCGTGTATGTGGGGGGTAACGGCATCACCAGTGAAGGCGTTGAGGCGACAATCGCAGGTGAGCTAGCCCCAGGCTGGCAAGCGAGCATCGGCTATACCTACCTTGAAGTGGAGGATGCTGACGGTAATGCCGCCAACACCTATATTCCCCGCAACATGGTGAGGGCTTCTACCAGTTATCGCCCAGCCAATATGGATCAGCTTAAAGTGGGCGCTCGGCTGCGCTGGCAGGATGCGATTGAACGCGAGCAGGACTTAGCTGAAGGTAAAACGCGCCAAGACGCCTATGCGCTGGTCGACTTAATGGCTAGCTACGACTTTAGCGAGCGGTTAACCGGCTCGCTGAACATTAATAACGTCACGGATGAGAAATACCACACCAGCCTCAAGTGGGATCAAAGCTTTTATGGCGCACCGCGGCATGTGATGGCCAATATTACCTGGCGTTATTAAACGCGCTGTTTGCTGCCCTCTTTACGTCCACGCCCGTGCACCGCGCGGGCTTTTTTTGTGTCGGCTTTTTCGTGGCGACGCTTGCAAGCAATCGGGCAGTTATCGCAATAGCCAAGCGCTGGAATACGATAGCGCAAGCAGCACAGGCGCCGCTTGCGTTTACCATCGGCGCCCACACTAACCGGTTGATAGAGCGGGTTTAGTTGGCCATCTGGGCGCTGGCGTTGAGTTAAAATGGCATGGGCTTCAGCCAGACGCTGCGGCTCGACGCTGGGGTGCGCGGCAAACACGTCGGTGAAGTAATCAAAGTAAGTGCCGGCATTATTCCAAAACACCCGAGGGGATACGCCGGAGAGTGAGGCCAGTGTCGCAATAACAGAGGTAAGGTGTGCGTCTATCAATAGGGAGAAAACGGCAAAAGGCTCGCTGGTTTGTGGCGCACTGCCCTCGTGGGCAAAATGCAGGCGTTCGGTACGGCGGCTGTCGGAGAGATGCAGTGCCACTTGATTAAGGGCTAAGGGAAGCTGGCGACTTAGCAGAAGATGCGCGGCCAGCGCTGGTGCAATCACGGCGCTGAAATGCCACCGCGACCACAGCGAGGCGCTGGCTTTTAGGTCGTCGCTGTTTAAATCAGCCGCACCAAAATGCAGCACATGCTGGCGTAGTTGTGCGGCGTCGGACAGCGCTTCGCCTGGTAATAGCGGCGTTGGGGGCCGTGGCCCGAAAGAGGGCGCAGTGAATGCGCTAAGGGCATCTTGATAGAGCCACTGCAGTGACGACATCGGCACTCCTTGAGCAACACAGGCAACGATTTGCCGTGCGCTACAGTAGCAGGAGAGGCACAGTTGTCAATGATTGTGATTATCATTTTCATCACAAGGCGGCGGTAAGCGTCTCAGCGCACTACCGCCGTGGTGAAGCGCTAGCAGTTACTCTTCGGAAGCGTTTGGCTTCTCAGCAGTGCTTGGTTGAACAGGCTTGGTCGTGTCAGTGTGCTCAGGTGTCGGCGGGGCCTCGGCTTCAAGCGGCGTGGTGTTGTTTGCCACAGAGGCTTCCACTGCTGCTTCAAGGCTAGCCACTTGACGCTCCAGGGCTTCAACGCGGGAGCGCGTGCGCTGCAATACATCCATCAAAATATCAAAGTCTTCCCGTGAGACTAGCTCCAGCCTGTCAAAGGCACCACGTACTACCTGCTGCACGCCTTTTTGAATATCTTCCGGGGCTTGAGACGCGTTCTGCAAACGATCCCCAATTTGCTGGGCTAAACGGCTGATGCGATCTTGAGGCGCCATTGCTCTCTCCTTAAATGACCACGCATAAATGGTTACTGCTTACCAATAAGGATACGCAACCCACCGTCGATGCGCATGTTTCGTTTGCAAATTAGCGTCTGGCCACTCTTGATCGACGCGATGCATCGAAATGAAGCGCCTCGCATTTATTAATGTTCATTTATGGTGCAAGTGACCAAGCAGCGGCGGCTGCTAAGTCTTCCTTGCCGCCGGGTGCGCTGCGTTTTTATAAAACAAACTGCTGACTTATAAGAAAAAAAGCGTGGGTGGCACGGTATGCGCATTAACGGGATAAGGCGTTAATTCGGGCGGCGTTGCCGCTACCTCATCCAGCAGGGGAGAACCGGGATGAAACTCATCACCGCTATCATCAAACCATTCAAACTTGACGACGTTCGTGAAGCGCTCGCCGATAACGGCGTTCAGGGCATCACGGTGACGGAAGTAAAAGGCTTCGGTCGTCAAAAGGGGCATACCGAGCTGTATCGTGGCGCGGAGTATGTTGTCGATTTCTTACCCAAAGTAAAAGTAGAAGTTGCTGTCGATGATGCGCGCCTTGAAAGCGTTCTAGATGCGATTTGTAGCGCGGCGAACAGCGGCAAAATCGGCGACGGCAAGGTGTTTGTAACGCCATTAGACGATGTGATCCGTATTCGTACCGGAGAGCGCGGCGCTGACGCTGTGTAAACAAGGCTCTCTGGTCTGTTTTTTACGTATAACTTCTCTTAAAGCAACGGGGAACACCTCATGAATGAGTTAGCTGATTTGAGCTATGCGCTCGATACGTTTTACTTCTTGATTTGCGGCGTGCTGGTCATGTGGATGGCTGCTGGCTTCTCAATGCTTGAAGCTGGTTTGGTGCGTTCGAAAAACACCGCCGAAATTCTGACCAAAAATATCGCGCTGTTTGCCATTGCCTGCACCATGTACCTGCTGGTGGGCTATTACATTATGTATTCCAGCAGCGCGGGGGGCTTCCTGCCCAATCTAGGCTTCTTAATTGGCGCTGAAAACAGCGTGGATGCGGTCACCGCAGGCGGCGACGATGCGCCTTACTACTCCATGCGTTCTGACTTTTTCTTCCAGGTCGTGTTTGTCGCCACTGCGATGTCGATTGTCTCGGGTGCGGTTGCCGAGCGTATGAAACTGTGGGCGTTCCTGGCCTTTGCGGTGGTGATGACCGCCTTTATCTATCCGGTGTCTGGTTACTGGACCTGGGGCGGCGGCTGGTTGTCTGAGGTCGGCTACTCTGATTACGCGGGTTCTGGCATTGTACACATGGCCGGTGCTGCCGCTGCTTTAGCCGGTGTACTGGTGCTTGGCCCACGTAAAGGTAAGTACGGTAAAGATGGTTCTATCCACGCGATTCCAGGCGCCAATATGCCGCTGGCAACGCTGGGTACCTTTATTCTGTGGATGGGCTGGTTTGGCTTCAACGGTGGTTCGGAGCTGAAAATGTCCGACATCAGCTCTGCTAACAACGTTGCCCAGGTATTTGTTAACACCAATGCGGCGGCGGCGGGTGGTGTGCTTGCTGCGCTGATTCTCGCCAAGCTGTGGTTCCGTAAAGCGGATCTCACCATGGCGCTTAACGGTGCCCTGGCCGGTCTGGTTGCGATTACCGCTGATCCGCTGTCGCCTTCTGCGCTTGGTGCGGCGGTTATTGGTGCAGTGGGCGGCTTGATTGTTGTCGTGGCTATCGTCTCGCTGGACAAGCTGAAGCTTGATGATCCGGTCGGTGCGATCTCGGTACACGGCGTGGTAGGCATCTGGGGCGTACTGGCGGTGCCGTTAACCAATGGCGATGCTTCTTTCGGCGCACAGCTGATCGGTATTGTGGGTATCTTTGGTTGGGTATTCATCGCAAGCATGGCGGTATGGCTGGTACTGAAAGCCATCATGGGGATTCGCGTTAGCGAAGAAGAAGAGTACGAAGGTGTCGATATCGCAGAGTGCGGTCTTGAAGCCTACCCCGAGTTTAGCGTGAAGAAATAAGCATCAGCATCCTTACGCTAGCCAGGCCTCCCCATGTGGGAGGCCTGTTTGCTTGAGGGCATTCTTTCCATCCATTGGCGTTGATTTTTTATTCTCTGCCGGTAGCGGTGTATGCTTAATAGCAACGGGTGATGGGCTTTAACACAGTGGCCCGCCAACCTTCGACAATAGGCCACCAAGCTAGAGGATGTCGCAATGAAATTGATCTCAGCCATTATCAAGCCGTTTAAGCTTGATGACGTACGCGAATCGCTCTCTGATATCGGCGTGCAGGGCATTACGGTAACGGAAGTAAAGGGCTTTGGCCGTCAGAAAGGGCACACAGAGCTATATCGCGGTGCAGAGTACGTAGTGGATTTTCTGCCCAAGGTGAAATTAGAAGTGGCGGTTGATGATGATATGGCCGAACAGGTCATTGACGCGATCACCCAGGTCGCCAATACCGGCAAAATTGGCGATGGTAAGATTTTTGTCATGCCGCTGGAGCAGGTGATTCGTATCCGTACCGGTGAAACCGGTAAAGACGCGGTTTAACCGCGACGGGTGCTCAGCCGCCTAAGATTATCAAAACGCCCCGCTAAACAGCTTGTTTAGCGGGGCGTTTCATTTCACGTAACGGCGCCTAGCACGACGATGACGGGGCGTTACTTTTCAACGAATGCACGCTCAATCACGTAATCGCCCGGCTCGCCCATCCGCGGGGAGATGTTCAGGCCCAGCTCGTCGAGCAGTGCGCTGGTGTCGTCGAGCATGGCAGGGCTTCCGCAAATCATTGCGCGGTCTTGGCGCGGATCAATCGGCGGAAGGCCGGTATCTTCAAACAGCTTGCCACTGCGGATATGGTCGGTTAGGCGACCCATGGTGTGGAACTCTTCACGGGTGACCGTGGGGTAGTACACCAGCTTCTCAGCGATCTCTTCGCCCAGATATTCGTGAGCAGGCAGCTCTTTGGTGATGAAGTCGGCGTAGGCCAATTCAGACACTTCACGCACGCCGTGAATCAGTACCACTTTCTCAAACCGCTCATACACTTCAGGGTCTTGGATCAGGCTCATAAATGGTGCAAGACCGGTGCCGGTGGAGAGCATGTAAAGGTTACGACCCGGCAGCAGGTCGTCGCATACCAGCGTGCCGGTGGGCTTGCGGCTGACCATGATCTGATCGCCCACTTTTAAGTGCTGTAGGCGTGAGGTGAGCGGGCCATCGGGCACTTTAATGCTGAAGAATTCCAGGTGGTCTTCGTAGTTGGGGCTGGCAATAGAGTAAGCGCGCATCAGCGGTTTGCCGTTGACTTCCAAACCGATCATCACAAACTGGCCGTTCTTAAAGCGCAGGCTGCGTTCGCGAGTGGTGCGAAAGCTAAACAGCGTATCGTTCCAGTGGTGAACGCTGAGAACTTCTTCCAGGGCAAACTTGCTCATGCTAACTCCTTCAGTGGACAAAGGGCCTAAGCCTTATCTGGCATATTCTAAAAAAGAATAAAATATAGCTAAATATGATGCTGCTAATTCTAAATAAAGGGTGGTATATCTGTTAAGCAAATTATCTTGATAACGCTTATCTTTAAAATAGATATAGCGTTTTTCGCCGATCACTCTACAGATAGGTTCTGGTCATGCACTACACCTTGCGCCAGCTAGAAGTCTTCGTGGCCGTCGCTCAGCACGAAAGTGTTTCCCATGCAGCGCGTGCCCTTGCGATGTCCCAATCGGCGACCAGTACGTCACTCGCGGAGCTGGAGCGCCAATTCGACTGCCAGCTTCTCGACCGTATGGGAAAGCGGTTGAAGCTTAATGCACTAGGCTTTCAACTACTGCCGAAAGCGGTAGCCTTGCTGGATAGAGCGGAAGAGGTAGAAGAGCTGCTGCGCGGCCAGCAGGGCGTGGGGTCGTTAGAGGTGGGCGCAACGCTGACCATTGGCAACTATCTCGCCACGCTGTTGATCAGCGATTTCATGCAGCGCTACCCCGGCAGCCGCGTGCGCCTAGCGGTGCGCAATACGCGTCATATCATCGAAGGCGTGCGCCAGCACTCGCTGGATTTGGGGCTGATTGAAGGGCAGTGCGATGATGAGATGATTATCAGCCAGCCCTGGGTGGAGGATGAACTGTGCGTGTTCTGCTCGCCGCGTCACCCGTTGGCGGGTCGCGAGCATCTGGAGCTTGATCAACTGTTGCGTGAAGACTGGATTATGCGCGAGGAAGGTTCTGGCACCCGCATGACCCTGGAACACGCGGCACGGCATCGGCGTAGTCGGTTTAACACACTGCTGGAGCTTGAACATACCGAAGGTATTAAGCGGGCGGTAGAGTCGGGCCTGGGGATTGGCTGCGTTTCCAGGCTAGCCCTGCGCGATGCTTTCCGGCGCGGCAGCTTAGTACCGCTGCCCACGCCGGAGTTAGACTTAAAGCGTCAGTTCACGTTTATTTGGCACCGCCACAAGTACCTCACCACCGGCGTGCGCGAGTTCCTGCGGCTGTGCCGTGAGATGACCGCCGGTGCCAAACGCAGCGATGATATCCCACTGCCGCCCATTCCTTAGCGAGCGTTCAGCGTGGGCGCAGGCAGAGTGTGCTGGCCTTGCGTATGGCGGCTTTCTTGTGCTTCAAGCGTAAAGCCACCCACCAGCGCATCGAGTCGGTTCGCCTGATCTTTTAGCTGTTCGGCGGCGGTGGTGGACTCTTCCACGAGCGCGGCGTTTTGCTGGGTCATCTGGTCTAGATCGGTGACGGCAATGCTAACCTGGCTAATGCCATCGTTTTGCTCGCGTGCAGCTGTGCTGATATCGCCCAGCATTTGGGTAACGCGCGCCACGCTTTGCGCCAGTTCATGCATCGCCGCCTCGGCATCACGGACCATCTGGGTGCCGCTTTCTACCTTGCCTGCCGAGGCATCGATACGTTGACGAATATCTTTGGCGGCGTCGCTGCTGCGCGAGGCCAGCTTGCGCACTTCATCGGCCACAACGGCAAAACCTCGACCATGTTCTCCAGCACGGGCAGCTTCTACGGAGGCATTCAGCGCCAGCAGGTTGGTCTGGAAAGCGATGCCATCAATAACGCTGACAATGCTCTGAATTTCATCTGAGTTGGTGCGAATCTCCGTCATCGTCGCGACCACTTGCTCAAATGCACTGTCAGTTCGGGAGGCTAACGCCGAGGCCGTTTGGGAAAGCCCGCTGGCTTCCTGCGAGGCGTGGGTGGTGTGACCAACGGTGCTGCTGATCTCTTCCATCGCTGAAGAGGTCTGTTGCAAGCTGGCGGCGGCCTGTTCGGTACGCCGAGAAAGATCGTGCCCTCCTTGGGTAATTTCATTGGCGGCATGGTTAACCGCTTCGCTGCTGCGCCGGACATCCAGCAAGATGGTTTGGATTTTCTCCGCGAAGGCGTTGAACTGCTCTGCCACGGCGGCGCTTTCATCGCGACCATGAACTGGCAAGCGTTGGGTGAGATCACCATGCCCTGTCGCGATCTCTTCCATGCGGTTGGCCAAGCGCTTAAGCGGGCGTGCGATACGTCCTCCAATCCACCATAGCGCGAGGATGCCAATAGCGGCGAGCAGAAGCCCCACGAGTGTCATACCCAGCGTGTTTTGCTGGCGCTGCTCACTGAGCACGTCTTGCAAGGCGTTGAGTTCGGCGAGCACGACGGATTCCGGCAGCTGCAAAACCAGCACCCACGGCTGCTCCGTATTGCCAATGCTGATCGGCTGGTAGCGCTGAAACATACCGTTAGTCATGTTGCTGACGAGACGGCCTTGTGCTGTGGCTTCGGAAATGCCCGCCAAGGCGGTGTCGCTCAGCGAATTGCTGGCGTGAAGGCCGAGCGCCTCTTCACCGTTGGTGTCCGCCACTAGGCCACCGCGACCTGCCACCAGCGCCATACGACCGGCGCCGTTATAAAGCGTCTGGTTAGCCTCGTTTAACAGGGTTTGAATAAAGTTCAGCGCCAGGTCGACCCCGGCAACGCCGCGAAATTCGCCATCCACTAAGATCGGCGCGTTAAACGAGGTCACCAATTGGGTCTCGCCGCCGTAATCGTACGCGGCAGGGTCGATCACACAGGGGGCAAGGGTCTCGCGTGGGCAGAGGTAGTACTCTCCTTCCCGCACGCCGCTAGCTAGACGCGTTTCGCTTTCTACGGTGTCACCTAGCGGTAAGACTTCGAGCGAGCCGTCCCCAGCGCGATACCACCAGGGCATAAAGCGGCCACTGCCGTCGTGGCCGTAGCGTTCGTCGCCTGCGTAGCGAGCGTCATCCCCAAAGGCGTTGGGCTCCCAGCCGATATAGGCATCTAACAGATCAGGGTTATCGGCGACGGTTTGGCGCACAAGGTTGGATAGCTGGCGACGGCTCAGATGGAGCGCACGAAATCCTTCCTCGTCTTCGATGCCCATCAACGCATTAGTGGAGGCGAGCTGTGACGCAAGGGTCATCGCTTTGTCGAGTTCTCGACGAATACGCTCACCCTCTGCTTCCGCAATGGCGTTTAAGCGGGCATCCAGGGCACTCTCCATAAGTTCACTGGTGTGGTCATCCACGGTTTGCTGGGTGTGAGCCGCGGCGACCACGTTATACACCACCATGGCGGCCACAATGGCTAGCAGGCAGGGGCCTGCTAGCGCTACAACGAAAGAGCGTAACGAGCGGAAATGCATAGGGAGGCGTTCCAGTTTCTGCAAGAGGCTAAAGCGCATTGAGTGCCATCTTTTCTTTTAGTCAGTAGCGCAAAGAGGCATGACAAGCGCGTGACATGGCCGCCTCCGCAGGCGAGAAGTCGGAGGCGGCATGAAGTGACGGTTAGAAACTCTCTGACGTGCGCGGTAAGCGATCCTGCGGCGCTTGCAGCGCAGGTGATGCCGCGTTAGAGAGTTTGAAGCTACTGATTGTGCCGGTCAGGTGATTGGCCTGCTCTTTTAGCTGTTCAGCAGCCGTGGTGGACTCCTCCACCATGGCGGCGTTTTCTTGGGTCATTCGGTCAAGTTCAGCCACCGCGATATTCACTTGATTAATGCCATCGCTCTGTTCGCTAGTGGCGGCATTGATCTCTTCCAGTACATCGGTCACACGGGTGATGTGGGCGACAATATCCTGCATCGTCGTTCCTGCATTCTGTACCAGCGACGTGCCGTTATTCACCTTGGTCTGCGAGTCTTCAATCAGCGTTTGTATGTCATGGGCGGCTTCGCTACTGCGCCCGGCTAGTTTGCGAACTTCGTCGGCCACCACGGCAAAGCCGCGGCCATGTTCGCCTGCACGGGCAGCCTCCACCGAAGCGTTAAGGGCCAGCAGGTTGGTTTGGAAGGCAATGCTGTTCATGAGCGTGACAATTTCACCAATCTTATTCGAGGCTTGAGAAATGTCCTCCATGGTAGTGACCACATTGGCCACCACTTGGCCGCCCTCTTTAGCAACGTTTGACGCTGCATGGGAGAGCTGATTGGCTTCTTGGGCAGATGCAGCGGTGTGCTGCACGGTGCTGGTAATCTGCTCAACCGACGCAGACGTTTGCTGCAGGCTAGAGGCGGCGTTATCGGTACGCCGAGATAAGTCCTGGCCGCCCATAGCAATTTCGTTAGCCGCATGATGAACCGCTTCACTGCTCGTGCGCACATCCAATAATACGGCTTCCATTTTGCCCACAAAACGGTTGAAAGCGCTGGCAATTTGCGAGACTTCATCGTTGCCTTCTTCCGGCAGGCGTTGGGTTAAATCACCTTCACCGGAGGCAATGTTATCCATCGCGTTACGCACCCCAAGCAAGCGGCGAAGCAGCAGCGAAAGCAGCATACTAAAGACCACCGCGGTAATAGCGGCGACAATCAATAAGGTGATTATCGATGTCGATGCAATCGCGCGTAGACCTGCAGTGGCTTCGTGTTGATCAAGTGCCACCACGAGCTGCCAATCGGTATTGCCGCCAATTGGGTGACCAAGGAGCAGCTTGCTGTCACTGCCTTCTAACGCTAGCGGTTGTGGTGTGGTGGCCGCTGAAAGTTGTTGCAGATAAGCAGGGGTTAACTCATGGCTTAAGACGCTGGCGGGCTCAAGGGTAAGTTCACTGTTGGGATGGGCGACGAGCGTACCGTCACCGGTTACCAGAAAGCCAAAGCTTGCAGGCGTGGGGGCGATGCCTTCCACAATGGCCACCATGTCGCTGATATTAACGTCTGCGCCTATCACCGCATGAAGCCGATTGTTTTGATAAAAGGGCCGAGCAAAAGTCACCACAAGGTCGCCGGTTTGGGCATCGACGTAGGGAGCGGTGACGATGGTGTCTCTGCGATTAACGGCCTCTTCATACCAGGGGCGCTCGCGGGGGTCGAATTCTGCGGGCGGTTCCCAGCCGTTGAAGAAAATCGTCTCACCGCTCTGGGCATAGCCTATATAAGTCGCCATAAAGTCGCCGGAGGTGGTGAGCTGACGTAGCGCCGCCCGAGGGTCGTCGCTCAACGCCGCCTCTTCCATGCCGGTTAACATGGTGCCTCGTGATGCAATCCACTCATAAAGAGCACTGCTATTGCCGCGAACAACGGCGTCTAGGTTGCGCGAAATCTGTTGAGCATTGTGGTGTTTAACCGTGGTGTAACTGGCAATGCCGTTAATTATCAGCGCAAGGATTATTGCTGTCAGAGCAGCAAGTAAGATTCGTACGCGAAGGGAGGAAAACATGGTCGCTCTCTTGAGGATGGCTGGATACCATCGCTCTATCGGCAAGAGCGACCACTACTTGAATAACGCCGGACAATTAACGTAAATCGCTGACCGCATTTTGAATGTCAGCTAGCGACGCTTTACTTAAATCTTTTGAGAGCGAGTGTATGACCAGCTTTTGGGTAGGGTTATCGAGCTTCTCACGCAGCAGCCCCAAAAATTTCGGGGGAGCGACCATGATGAGCTTTTCCATGCTGTTATCGACGCGTGCGCTATACAAGCGCTGTGCTACCTCTTTCGCAAACAGCTCGTTTTCATGCTGAGAGGCAGCGCCCTCTTCACCGGAGGAGCGTGACGTGGTGGACATCGACTCATGCACATCGGCACCGCGACGGTCAGTAATCAAATCACCTTCATGCAGCCGTCCTTCGGCGTGTACCAAACTCTCCTGTTCAACGAGGTTTAGCGCATCACGGGTGAAAATACGCGCGCGCGCGGCATCGGCTACCACAATATAGGTGGTCATCGTCATACGTCCTCCTTGTCGTTAGTTACCCTCTAACCATGGCAAGCGTTTGCCGTTTGGTCAAACACTTGCGGCGGTTATAACACCTTGCTGCGCAGCAGGCTGGTAATCGCTTCGCCAATCAGTACCAGCACGATAATCGCAATTAAAATGGTGGCAACGGTGGGCCAGGCAAAGGTATCAATAGCACCTTGCAGAATCACGCCAATACCGCCAGCGCCGACTAGCCCCAGCACGGTGGACTCACGAATGTTGATGTCCCAGCGCAGAATCACGATGGCAAAAAAGGCCGGCATTACCTGGGGCACAATAGCGTAGGCGACGACTTTAGCTTTGGAGGCACCGGTGGCTTCCATGGCTTCCACCGGGCGGCGGTCGATCTCTTCGATGGCTTCACCCATTAACTTGCCGATGAAGCCTATCGAACGAAACACAATCGCTAGAATCCCTGCTAATACGCCAGGGCCGAAAATGGCCACGAACAGTAGCGCCCATATAATCGTATTCACCGAGCGGCTGGAGACCAGAATAAAGCGCCCAAGCCACAGGCAAGCACGGTTGGGGGTGGTGTTCTGGGCGGCGATATACGCGACTGGCAGCGCCAGAAAAATAGTCAGGAACGTGGCTAACGTGGCGATATGCACCGTTTCGATCAAGGCATTGATAATATTGCTGAGTCCAGCGGCGCTGGGCGGCCACATGCGTGCACCCAGATTCGACATTTGGTTAGGGGCGTCCCATACCCAGGGCCAGAAAATATCAATGTCGCGGACTGCCCAAAACACCAGCATCAATGTACCCAGCATCACCGCGTAGCGGATGAGGCGTTCTTTGCGGTCGTAGCGATGCCAGACGCGGTCGGCTAATTGCTGTGCGTGATCTACCATATTTTTTTCCTCACCCAGCCGCTGATGCCTTCACTGAGCAAAATAACCGCAATAATGACCAGCAGGATCGCAAAGGCGAAGTCGTAATCGTAGCGGCCGAAGGCATTCATTAGCGTCCCACCGATACCGCCTGCGCCAACAATGCCCACCACCGCCGAGGCACGCAGATTACTATCCAGTTGGTACATCGATAGACCCACCTGGCGAGGCAATATTTGTGGGAAAACGGCGTAATAGAGTGTGGCGATGTAGCCCGCACCTGCTGCGCGCATGGCTTCTACTTGCCCCCAATCAATCTCTTCGATCTCTTCGGCGAGCAGCTTGCCGACAAAACCGATGGAGTAGAGAGTGAGCGTTAAAATGCCTGCCAGCGGGCCAAACCCAACGGCGGCCACGAATAAGATCGCCACAATAACGGGGTGAAAGCTGCGCGAAATAATAATCACCGCGCGACCAACCACGTAAATGGGCAGTGGTGCAATGTTACGAGCGGCCATTACCGCAAACGGGATCGATAGCAAAACGCCTAGCAGCGTGGCGAGAATGGCAATCTGGAAGCTCTCTTTAAAGCCTGTTAGCAGCAGTTCGTAACGCTCAAGGCTGGGTGGAAAGCCCCCGCTAAAGATGCGCGCTGCCCGCGGTAGGCCTTCCGAAATACGCGCCCAGTTAAACGGTAGAGAACCGAACGCCCACACCAGATAAATCGCTGCAATAATGAAAATGCCATAGCGAATAAACGGGTTGGCAATAAACGGCGGTTTTTTCCAGGTGCGCGGGGGCGTTGGGGAGTCAGACGGCGTCATGTCGTGGCTCCTCTTTATCGGCTTTAGGCTGCTCGGTAATCGCATCGTCCGGCGCTTCAATACCGCCATAGATGGCGTCAAGAGCGTCTTTGTTAAAGTCTGCGGGCGACCCATCAAAAATCATTTTACCGTGGCGCAGTCCGACAATACGTTCGGTATAGGTTTTTGCCTGGGCAACGTTGTGGATGTTGATCAATACTGGCAGCGACAGCTCACTGGCAAGGCTCTGCAGCAGGATCATGATCTGCTCGGAGGTGCGCGGGTCGAGCGATGCCGTTGGCTCGTCGGCCAGCAGCAAGTCAGGTTCTTGCATTAATGCTCGCACCACGCCGACACGCTGGCGTTCACCGCCGGAAAGCTCATCGGCACGCTTATTAGCGTAATGAGCAATGCCCACGCGCTCCATGAGGCTAAACGCGCGCTCTATATCGGCTTGAGGGTAGCGACGTGAGATGGCTTGGTAGAGGTTAACGTATCCAAGCCGCCCGGCGAGTACGTTTTCCATAACGGTGAGCCGATCCAGTAAGTTAAAGCCTTGAAACACCATGCCAATTTTGCGCCGGGCACGGCGTAACTCAGAGCCTTTCACATTAACCAGTTCGGCGCCGTTGAGTTTGATAGAGCCTGAAGTAGGTTCTACCAACCGATTGATACAGCGAAGCATGGTGCTTTTACCCGCACCGGATGCGCCGACAATAGAAACAACGCTGTTGTCCTCAACCTTAAGATCGAGGCCTTTCAGCACTGCCTCGCTGTGGCCATACCGCTTGACCAGATTCGTAATTTCCAGCATGTGATTGTTTCCATCGAAAGGCGAATCATTGCGCCGCCGGAGGCGGCGCAATCACTGTTACTCCAGGTTTTCGCGTGTATAGCTCACGTCATTAGCTGCCTGGATAGTGCGAATCACCTGCCAGTTATCTTTGTAATTGATCGGAATAAACTTCTCGACGCCTTCAAACTCTTCGCCAAGCTCGGTGCCAACGAAATCGAAGGTAAAGAAGGCTTCTTCGATTTTCTCTACAAGATCCGGGTGTAAGTTATGAGCATAGTTATAAGACGTCGTGGGGAATCGGTCTGATTCATAAATCAGGCGCACATCTTCCTCATCGTAAAGGCCGCGGGCCGCCATCCGCTCGACCACTTCAGAAGCCACCGGTGCTGCGTCGTAGTCGCGCGCAACGACGCCAAGCATCGATTGATCGTGGCTGCCGGAATACACCACGTCGTAATCCTCTTCAGGCGTGATGCCTAGTTCAGGCAGCAGGGCACGCGGGGCCAAGTTGCCGGAGTTAGACGTTGGTGAGGTGTGGGCGACCCGTTTTCCCTTTAGATCCTCCAAGCTCTCGATATCTGAATCTACGTGGGTAAATAGCTGCAGGGTGTAGCCGAACTGGCCATCATCGGACCCCATCAGGGCGAAGGGCACGGCACCTGCCAAGTTAACCGCAAAGGGGGTTGGGCCAGTTGAGAAGCCTGCAATGTGTAAGCGTCCGCTGCGCATGGCTTCTACCTGGGCCGCGTTAGATTGAACCGCAAAGAAGCGCACATCGCGCTCTGTGACGTCAGATAGATGATCAATAAAGGGCTGCCAAATATCCGAATAAATGGCAGGATCTTCGACAGGCGTGTAGGCAAAAATAAGCGTGTCGGGGTTGGCCCATTCGGACTCATCGCTTGGCCGGTCAGCGACCATGTCGCCATCTTCGTCACAAAAAATAGTGTCAAGATCACCGCGTTCGCACTCTGCGAAAGCATGGGTAGAGAGCAGGGCAAAGGGAAGCAGTGATGCAGCCGCGAGCATAGCAAGCGGGCGCTTGCAGAAACGTGATGTTTCCATGGTTAGCCTCTTATGTGCGTTATTTTTGTGTGGTGCTATCCACTATTGAATTTGATGCTTTCTTTTCTTCGGCGTGTGTTTCGCAAGTGGACATTTGTAGCGCTAGATGTTTATTTTTCGAAAACGATCTTCTTCAATCTAGGATTTGTGACAAAGATATGTCAAACACTTTCATCACCTCCTCCTACCATTGGCGTAACCGCTATCTTTTAATGCGCCATGGCCATAGCCAAGCGAATGAACAGCGGCTCATTATTAGCTCGCCTGAACGGGGGCTTAGCGGCTTTGGTTTGTCACTTACGGGTGAAGAGCAGTTATCGAGTGTCGTTGCGCAGTGGCACTGGCAGGCGCCGACGAAGGTAGTGCACTCGGATTTTCTGCGCACCACACAAACCGCCGAACGCGTCGCTACAGCGTTTGGTTTAACGCTTGAGAAAGAAAAACGGCTACGTGAGCGCTACTTTGGCGAGCTGGATGGTCAGGCTGACAGCCACTATCCAAGTGTATGGGCGCACGATGCCCAGAGCGCGAATCACCAGCAGTGGCAGGTAGAAGCGGTCAGCAGCGTCGCCGCGAGAATGTGCGCCGTGATTGAGTCGCTAGAGCAGCAGTGTGAAGGCGAGACGGTACTGGTCGTGAGTCATGGCGACCCACTACAAATACTGCTCACGGCGCTGGCCAATAAACCGCTGACGCAGCACCGAGAGCAGACTGCCCTGCAGCCGGCCAGCATTACTTTACTCGGGAGTTAATCGCTGGCTTGCGCCGGTGGAATCCAGGCAATCATATCCACTTCTACATCGGCGCCTCCGGCAAGGCCGGTGACGCCGATACAGGTGCGGGTAGGCAGTGGCTTCTCGAAGTAGCTGGCGTAGACACCATTCACCTCGTCAAAGTGGCCCATGTTGGTAATAAACACCCGTGACTGAACCACGTACTCAAAGCTGCTGCCGACTTCTTCCAGCACAATCGCTAAGTTTTGCATCACGCGGTGGGTTTGTTCGGTAAACGTCCCCAGCAGCATTTCGTTGGTTTCGGGTACGGTGGGCATTTGCCCGGTAATAAAGACCAAGTCGCCGACGCGGCAAGCGTGGGAGAAGGGCGCAATCGGCTGTGGGGCACGGTCGATAAATAGCTTTTCCATCTTACATTGTCTCTCTTATGTCGATGCGTTGGCGTTGTTAGCTATGTATGCAATACAAAAATGGGCCTGCAATGAGGCCCATTGTCTTACCCCTCGCTCTACTTAGTGTCCCAATTAGTGTCCCAAAATCTGGCTTAAGAAGAGCTGGGTGCGTTCTGATTGTGGGTTGTTGAAGAACGGCTCAGGGGCGTTCTCTTCAATGATTTGCCCCTGGTCCATAAAAATCACCCGGTCAGCCACGGTTTTGGCAAAGCCCATTTCGTGTGTCACGCAGAGCATCGTCATGCCTTCTTCGGCCAGTTCGACCATAACGTCCAGCACTTCTTTAATCATTTCCGGGTCAAGGGCCGAAGTGGGTTCATCGAACAGCATGACGTCAGGGTGCATGCACAGTGAGCGGGCAATGGCTACCCGTTGCTGCTGGCCGCCGGAAAGCTGGCCTGGGTACTTAAGCGCCTGCTCGGCAATGCGCACCCGCTCTAGGTACTGCATGGCCATCTCTTCTGCCTCGCGGCGCGGCTTTTTTTGCACCCACATGGGGGCGATGCAGCAGTTTTCCAGCACTGTTAAGTGAGGAAAGAGGTTGAAGTGCTGGAACACCATGCCCACGCTACGGCGGATTTGCTCGATACGCTTCACGTCTTGGGTCAGCGGCACGCCGCCCACCACGATATCGCCCTGTTGATGCTCTTCTAAGTGGTTGATGCAGCGAATCAAGGTTGACTTGCCTGAGCCTGACGGCCCGCAAATAACGATACGTTCGCCACGTTTTACTTCTAGGTCGATATCCCGCAGCACGTGGAAATCGCCGTACCATTTGTTAACGCCGCGCATTTCAACCATCAGGTCAGACGTGCGGGTATCAGAGAGGTTGGAAGCTGCTTGAGTCATGTCTTTATCCTGCTAAAAATCGTTAATAAAAGCGGCGTTAGCGCTTATGGCCGGTGTGCAGCTTGCGTTCTAAGTACTGGCTATAACGCGACATGCTGAAACAGAAGATCCAGAACATGAAGGCGGCAAACACATAGCCTTCCAGCGAAAAGCCCAGCCAGCGTGAGTCGGCCAGCGCCGCTTGCACGATCCCCAATAGGTCAAATAGCCCAATGATCATGACCAGGGTGGTGTCTTTAAACAGCGAAATGAAGGTATTCACGATGCCGGGAATCATCATTTTCAGTGCCTGGGGAAGCACTATTAGCCCCATGCGTTTCCAGTAGGTCATGCCCAGCGCCGCCGCTGCCTCTTCCTGGCCTTTCGGGATGGCCTGTAGACCACCACGGATCACCTCGGCCATGTAGGCACTTTGGAACAGCGTCAAACCGATCAGCGCACGTACTAGGCGGTCGACGCTCATGTCGGAAGGCAGGAACAGCGGCAGCATGACCGAGGCCATGAACAGCACGGTGATTAGCGGCACGCCGCGCCAAAATTCAATAAAGACCACGCAGAAGCTTTTCACGATGGGCATATTGGAGCGCCGTCCCAACGCCAGCACGATACCAATGGGTAGCGCGCCCACCATACCGACGGTAGCCAGTAGCAGCGTCAGCATTAAGCCGCCCCAGCGGTGGGTCGGTACGCGTGGCAGGTCGAAGTAACCACCGTGCAGCAGCACATAGGCAGCGATGGGGAAGCCGACTAAGGCAAAGACAGCGACCCAGCGCTTGAAGGGTAGGCGGGGTATTGCCAGCCAGGCGATCAGCGTAAAGAAGCCCGCAAAGACAATGTTGGCACGCCAGATTTCATCGCGGGGGTATAAGCCGTAGATAAACTGGGTAAAGCGGGCATTGATAAAGACCCAACAAGCACCTTCCCGTGAGCAGTCTTCCCGTGTGGTACCGATCCAGTCGGCATTTAGAAACGCCCACTGAACGGTGGGAACCACCAACAAATAGAGTATGTACAGCCCGATCAGCGTAAAGAGGGTATTGATGGGGCCATTGAACAGATTGGCACGGAGCCAGGCAACCGCTCCAACCGAACTGTTGGGGGCTGGCCGCTGCTCTATCATGGTTTGATTATGAATCATGTAAACATCCTCACCGTCGGCCTAGCGTTCAACTAGCGCCACTCGGGCGTTGAACCAGTTCATAAACATGGACACCAGCAGGCTGATGGTTAGGTAAACCGCCATGGTCATCGCAATGACCTCAATGGCTTGGCCGGTCTGGTTCAGCGTGGTACCGGCAAACACTGAGACAAGATCGGGATAGCCGATGGCGGTGGCCAGCGACGAGTTCTTGATCAGGTTCAGGTACTGGCTGGTCAGCGGCGGAATAATCACGCGCAGCGCTTGGGGAATCACCACTAAGCGGAGTACCAGATTACGCGGCAGGCTGAGCGCCTGGGCAGCTTCCGTTTGCCCGTGGGAAATCGCTTGAATGCCCGAGCGGACAATTTCAGCGATAAACGAAGCGGTATAAATCGATAGTGCCAACCAAAGGGCAAGGAACTCAGGGATGACCGTAATGCCGCCACGGAAATTAAAGCCGCGCAGTTCGGGCATTTCCCAGGTCACCGGCACGCCGGTGGCAACGAGGACTAACAGTGGTAAACCAAATATGAGTGCAAACGAGATCCAGTAAGCCGGTAGACGTTTACCGGTGGCTTCATGGCGACGCTTATTCCAGATAACCAGCGCAATGCTGGCAATAATGGCGATGAGGAACGTAACTGGGATTAAGCCAAAGCCAGACTCAAACAGTGGCTGAGGTAAATACAGGCCGCGCACGTTCAGAAAAATCGCTTCACCAAAGGCCATGCTATCCCGGGCGCTTGGCAACGTGCGCAGCACGGCAAAGTACCAGAAGAAAATTTGTAGCAGCAATGGAATATTGCGAAAGGTTTCGATATACGCCGCTGCCAGCTTAGCAAGCAGCCAGTTGGGCGATAGGCGGGCGATACCGACAATAAAGCCAATGATGGTCGCAGCTAATACCCCTAGACCACCCACCAACAGCGTATTGAGTAAGCCAACAAAAAAGGTGCGGCCATAGGTGCTTTGAGAGGAGTAGTCGATCAGACTCTGCACGATCCCAAAGCCAGCGGTGTTGCCTAAGAAACCAAACCCGGTGGTGATACCACGTGCGGATAAGTTGTCTTGGACATTACCGACAATGTAAAGCAGAAAAGCTGCCACAGCGGCAACCAGAATCAGCTGAAAGATAAGCGCACGTTTGGCGCGGTCTCGCCAAAACGGCGGCTTGTGGCCAGCGGGGCGAGTGTTAGGGCTTACAGACATGGAAGGCGTCTCCGCGATACGGACGGTCAATCAAATGGCCCGCCACTCCCCTAGACATTGCGACGTGAGCAGGGTGGCGGGCCGGGGTCAAACGAGACGCTTAGCGAATCGGCGGAGCGTACTGGAACCCACCTTGGTTCCACAGGGCGTTAACACCGCGCTCAATTTCAAGCGGAGAACCCATACCGACGTTGCGATCAAAGCTTTCGCCGTAGTTACCTACTTGGCTCAGGATGTTGTAAGCCCAGTCGGCTTCAAGACCCATGCCTTCACCGTAGTTGCCATCTTGGCCCAGCAGGCGAGCAACATCCGGGTTATCAGAGCTGAGCATCTCTTCAGCGTTTTCGCTGGTCACGCCGTACTCTTCACCGTTGATCATGGCAAACAGTGACCACTTCACGATGTTGAACCACAGGTCATCGCCCTGGCGTACGACCGGGCCTAGCGGCTCTTTAGAGATAACGTCGGGAAGAATCATAGCGCCCGCAGGGTCGTCGAGCTGAATGCGCAGTGCCGCTAGCTGGGAGGTATCGGAAGTGAGAACGTCACAGCGGCCAGCTTGGAAGCCGCCAACGGTTTGTTCAGAGGTATCGAAAACGATGGGGTCAAACTCCATGCCGTTGGCACGGAAGTAGTCCGCCAAGTTCAGCTCAGTCGTGGTGCCAGACTGAATACAAATAGCGGCGCCATCCAACTCAGAGGCACTGGAAATGCCTAAATCGCGGGAGACCATAAAGCCCTGGCCATCGTAGAAGTTAACGCCGGTGAAGTTCAGGCCCAGCGTTGTGTCACGGGTGGTGGTCCAGGTGGTGTTGCGTGACAGAACGTCAACTTCGCCAGACTGCAGGGCCGTGAAGCGCTCTACAGCGTTTAAGGAGATGTAATTCACCGCATTCGCATCGCCGAGAACGGCCGCTGCCACGGCACGGCATACGTCGACATCCAGCCCTTGCCAGTTACCTTCGTCGTCAGGGGCGGAAAAACCTGGCAGACCGTCGCTGACACCGCACTGTACGGCACCCCGCTCAATGGTATCTTCCAACGTATCCGCTTGGGCAGTGGCGACACCAGCCAACGAGATAGCACCTGCGGAGGCCAGCAGTACCAAGTGTTTCTTGTTCATCATGATTGTTCCCCTTCCTCGATTTAATGTCGTTATGCATGCAGATGCATGACACTAAAAGCTAGCAAGGAAGATGCCAAAAAGGATACGAGGCAAAATTCAGCGCTTTTCAACGCAAAAAGGGACTATTTCCTACCAAAGTTGTGATGCAAAAAAGTGCATTAGCAGCTACCGCACGCACTTTTTTGGTGCGCAGCCGCTAATGCATTGGTGATACCCTTGCTGTAACGCGTAAACGGGGCGAGTTAACGAATCGGCGGCGCGTACTGAATACCGCCATCATTCCATAGGGCGTTTAAGCCGCGGGCTATGTTGAAATCTGACGCGGTTCCTACGTTGCGGTCATAAATATCGGCATAGTTGCCCACCTGTTTGACGATTTGGTACGCCCAGTCGGCCTCAATGCCCATGGCATCGCCAAAATCACCGTCGCGTCCTAGCAGGCGCATTATGTCGGGGTTTTCTGAGCCGAGCTGCTCGTCTACGTTCGCTTGGCTAACACCTAGCTCTTCAGCGTTGAGCATGGCAAATAGCGACCATTTGACGATGTTAAACCACTGATCATCGCCTTGGCGTACGGCGGGGCCAAGCGGCTCTTTAGAGATGATTTCAGGCAGTACAACCGCCATGCTGGGGTCGGCAAGCTGCATGCGCTGAGCATAGAGCTGGGAGGCATCGGAGCTTAAGACGTCGCAGCGGCCTGCCTCAAATCCGGCAATAGACTGCTCGGGCGCATCAAATACCACGGCATCATAGGTCATGCCGTTAATGCGGAAGTAGTCAGAAAGGTTGAGTTCGCTGGTGGTGCCAGACTGGGTGCAGACGGCCGCGCCATCGAGCTCTTTAGCGCTCTGTACACCCAAGTCGCTGGCGACCATAAAGGCTTGGCCGTCGTAGTAACTCACGCCGGTGAAGTGCATCCCCTGGGTGGTGTCTCGGCTTGATGTCCAGGTGGTGGTGCGTGACAGCACGTCGACTTCGCCCGACTGCAGCGCGGTAAAGCGCTCCACCGAGTCGAGCGGTACGAAATCTACTTTTGTGGCGTCGCCCAGCACTGCAGCCGCGATAGCACGGCACACATCGGTGTCTAAGCCTCGGTACTGATCGTCGTCATCCAGCGAAGAAAAGCCAGGCTGTGCGGCATTAACCCCACAGCGCACGCTATCGCGTTGTTGAACAGTGTCCAGCGTGCTGGCTATGGCCATCGCAGGCACTAAAACACCGACTCCTACTCCCAACCAACGAACGGTTTTCATTTGTTATTCCTTAACGTGAAAGGGTAAAACAACCTCAGCACTGAATGCGTCAGCATAAAAAAGGCCGAGCAATGCTCGGCCTTGGCTATTCGCAGACGCGACGTTATGCGAAGGCTTTACGCATAAACGGCGGCAGCGATAGCGCACCACGGTGAGCATCACCTGTGTAGTACTGTAGCGGCATTTCATGCTCAGCGGCAGCTTGTTCACGGAAGCGTTCAACGCTGGTTGCTTTACCGGCTAAAGTGACGCTCCACCAGCCTGATGGATACACCGGTTGCGGGAAGGGCAGTGTGGCCACGCTATCAAAACCCGCTTCGCGCATATCGTTACGCAGCTCGCGAATAATAGAGCCGCTGTGGTAAAGCGGTGATTCGCTCTGCTGCACCATGACGCCGCCGCTTTTTAGAATGCGGTGGCAGCGCTTCAGAAAGTCGGTTTTGAACAGCCCTTCGGCGGGGCCGACCGGGTCGGTGGAGTCGATGATCAGCACGTCGATGCTCTCATCGGCAGCGTCGTCGACCCACTTCACGCCATCGGCAAATAGCAGCTCGGCACGCGGGTCGCCGTTGGCTTCCACCAACGAGGGGAAAAAGCGCTCGGAGGCCTTGGTCACTTCTTCATCGATATCGATTTGGGTGACTTTTTCAACGCCGGGGTGGCGCAGCACCTCTTTTAACGTGCCGCAGTCGCCGCCGCCAATAATGACCACGCGTTTGGGGTCTTGATGGGTGAACAGCGCCGGGTGGGCGATCATTTCGTGGTAAAGGAAATTGTCGCGGTCGGTCAGCATCACGCAACCATCGAGCACCATTAGATTGCCGTAGGTCTCCGTGGCATAGACTTCCAGGTGCTGGTAAGGGCTTTGCACATCCAGCAGCTTTTCGGTGACTTTCAGCGAGAAAGCGCTGCCGTGGCTATCAAACACTTCGGTAAACCACTGGTCGTCGCGTAAATCGCTCATTACTTTACTCCTGGGCGCGAATCGTTCGTTTGGGCCGGAATGCCTTTATGGTACTGCGGGCTTAAATCGTGCAACGCCTCCATAAACGCAGTGACGTGATCGGGGTTGGTGAACTGACTGATGCCGTGGCCCAGGTTAAATACGTGGCCAGGGCCGTGTCCGTAGCTCTCCAGCACGCGTGCCACTTCCGCACGGATGGCTGAAGGCCGGGCAAACAGCACGTTGGGGTCCAGGTTGCCCTGCAGGGCCACTTTATGGCCAACCCGTGCGCGTGCGTCGGAAAGCTCGGTTGACCAATCGATACCCAGCGCATCGGCGCCGGCACAAGCGATATGTTCGAGCCACTGGCCGCCGTTCTTAGTAAATAGAATCACCGGCACGTGACGTCCATCGTGCTCACGAATCAATCCAGAGACGATCTGCTCCATGTAGCGCAGCGAAAATTCCAGGTAGGCGGGGGTTGAGAGCGCACCGCCCCAGGTATCAAAAATCTGCACCGCTTGGGCGCCCGCGCGAATCTGCGCGTTCAGGTAGTCAGTGACCGACTGTGCCAGGGTATCCAGCAGCTGGTGCATGGTGTCTGGCGTGTCGTACAGCATGGTTTTTAAGTGGCGGAAATCTTTACTGGAACCGCCTTCCACCATATACGTGGCAAGCGTCCAGGGGCTGCCTGAAAAACCGATTAGCGGCATGCGGCCGTTCAGCTCACGGCGGATGGTCGAGACCGCACGCATGACATAATCAAGATCGCGCTCGGCGTTGGGCACCGTTAATGCCGCCACCTCGTCGGGAGTGCGTACGGTTTTTCTGAATTTGGGGCCTTCGCCGGTTTCGAAATAGAGCCCCAATCCCATCGCGTCTGGAATGGTGAGAATGTCGGAGAACAGAATGGCGGCATCCAGCGGATAACGCTCAAGGGGTTGCAGCGTTACTTCACAGGCGAGGTCATGGTTGCGGCACAGGTCCATAAAGCTGCCTGCATCAGCGCGGCTGGCGCGATACTCGGGCAGGTAACGGCCTGCTTGGCGCATCATCCACACTGGAGTGCGGTCAACGGGCTGGCGAGCCAGCGCGCGAAGAAAACGATCGTTTTGTAAAGGTGTGGTGGTCATAAACACTTGCTCTTAAGAAATTTGCCCGCATTGTAAGGGAGTCTTTGCACCTGAAGATAGGAATTGTACTTGAAGATAGGAGGCATGGCGGCGTCTGTGATGGCATTAATCGTGTCATCTTGGCGGCACGGTGAGGCCGCCGCCGCTTCCTGGTAAACTATGCGCCCACTTTGCCAACACTGGTGTGGTTAACTGGTTTGGTTAATCAGCGAGGTAACCTGTGACCATTCGCTTCATTGCTGCTTCTCGGCTGCCCACTCCTTGGGCGACATTCACCATGCATGGTTTCGAAGACGAGGCCACGGGTAAAGACCATATTGCGCTAACGCTGGGCGACGTGAGCGGCGGCGAACCGGTGCTTGGGCGCGTGCACTCCGAATGTTTAACCGGTGATGCACTGTTTTCCATGCGCTGCGACTGCGGCTACCAGTTGCAAGAGGCGCTTAAGCGGATTGCCGAAGAAGGTCGCGGCGTACTGTTTTACCTGCGCCAGGAAGGGCGTGGTATCGGGCTACTCAACAAAATTCGCGCCTATCATTTGCAAGACCAGGGTGCCGATACGGTAGAAGCCAACGAACAGTTGGGCTTTGGAGCAGACATGCGCCGCTACGATCTCTGCGTGCCGATGCTCAACCACCTGGGGGTCACTGCGTTAAAACTCATGACCAACAACCCGCGTAAAGTAGATGCGCTAACCCGTGACGGCGTAAAAGTGGTTGAGCGCCTGCCTATTACCACCGGCTTGAATCCTCACAACGAACAGTACCTCTCTACAAAAGCAGGGAAGCTCGGACACATGATGGTTTTGGACGACTTTACCCAGGCGAGTGACGTTGATATTGAGCGAAAAGAGTGATGTGGCTAGCACAAACGTCCTATAAACATATTGCTGTACACTTAAGATAAACGATATGTTTGAGGTAAGTTAAAAAATGTTACCTAGGTAAGCTTATGCAACATTTATCGGTGCTGCTCGTCGAAGACGATCCAGGTGATGCCGGTTTGATAAAATACACGCTGAAGTATGATCAAACGGATAACCAACTAGCGTGGGTCGAATCGTTTAGCGCGCTCGAACAGTTCTTTGCAGAGCAGCAAGCAAAGCCCGATGTCATCTTGTTAGACCTTAACCTACCTGACTCTACCGGTATTGAGACTGTTCACGCCTGTAAGCGCTTGAGCCGCAGTACGCCGATTGTTGTACTAACCGGCCATGACGACACTGAATTTGCGCTGCAAGCCTTAGAGGCAGGTGCTCAAGACTACCTGGCAAAAGGCAGTCTAGACGCTGACTCGCTAAGCCGCACGATGCGCTATGCGATTAGTCGTGCCAAGCTCGAAGAGCGCTTAATTCTTTCTGAAGAGCGCATGGCGGCAGCCATTGAAGGCGGCAAGCTAGGCGTTTGGGACTGGTTATTTGACCGCAACGAGTTCGTGTTTAGTGACCGCTGGTTGGCCACCGTAGGGTTTAAGTCTGACAGTCCGGATCTTCCTGGGAGTGCTGATGAGTGGCTTGAGCGCATACACCCTGAAGAGCGCCCCTCCTTTGAGCTAGCCGTTGAGCGGCACTTGTCGGGTGAGCTGCCTAATTACCAGTGCGAATTTCGTCTCCGCCACCGTGATGGCCACTGGGTGTGGCTGTTTGAATCCGGCCATATTATTGAGCGAGACGCTAATGGCAAGCCCATTCGCATGGTCGGCGTGCAGCAGGACATTAGCGAGCGCAAAGCCATGGAGGAGCGGCTCACCCATCTAGCCATGCGCGATGAGTTAACGGGGGCGCTAAACCGCCGTAGCTTCATGAATATTGCTGACCGTGAATATGGGCGGATTAAGCGCCAAAAGGACTACAGCGTTGGCATATTAATGCTGGATCTAGACAAATTTAAACAGGTTAACGATACCTATGGGCACGCTGCGGGAGACGAGGTGCTAAAACGTTTTTCTCACGTTGTGACCGAGCAATTAAGGGAAAACGATGTTTTCGCCCGGTTAGGGGGGGAAGAGTTTGCCGTCTTGCTTCCTCACACTGAACAAGAAGGCGTCAAAAAAGCGGCTGAAAAGCTGAGAGCTGCGGTTGAGGCGCAGAGCATAGACATTGAGGAAGCACAGGTGATTCAGGTGACGACAAGTATCGGCGTTACCATGATGCACCCAGACGATGAGCGGCCCGATGGGGGGCTGGCCAGGGCAGATAAGGCACTTTATGACGCTAAGCACAGCGGTCGTAATCGCTGCTGTGTGAATATATACAATGCTTAGCGTCTAAAGCGACAAGGATCAATGGTATGCGGTTGGCTACGTGTATAACGAAAATAACAACAAAGCATGGCTGGCTGGCTGCCCTCGCGTTAGCGCTACTATTGCTGCCAAGTATCACCCAGGCGTCTTTAACCATCGGTGTGTTTGCCTATCGTGATGCAAACGCGGTAGCGCAAGAGTTTGCGTCGGTGGCAGACGCCGTGAGAAGCGCATTTCCAGAGCGTGAGGTCGAGCTAAAAACGCTAAGCCTAGAGCAGTTAGAAGCGGCTATTGAGGCGGGAAGCCTAGATTTTGTACTCACCAATCCGCTGCACTTTTTAACCATACGCCATCAATACGATGTCAGTGGTGCGCTGGCAACGCTCTCGCGACCTTATGCAGGGCATCGGCTTAATGCATTGGGCGGTGTGATTGTTACCCGTAGCGATCGTGTGGCTACGCAGCAGCTTGAAAACCTTGAAGGCGTGGTCATCGGCATACCCGGTAAGCGTTTTCTAGGAGGCTACCTTACCCAAGCCTATGAGATTTATCAGCGTGGTTTTCGTCCAGAGAATTTTGCGGTTTATCGCGAGTTAGGTAGCCACGACGCCGTTATTCAAGCGCTGTTAGATAAAGAGATCGACGCGGGTTTTGTGAGGACCGGTACCCTCGAATTATGGCAGCAAGAGGGTAAAGCGGGTATTGAACAGATCAAGGTATTGAATGCTCAGCAGCATACTTACTTTCCTCTTGCGCACTCAACCCGCCTGTATCCCGAATGGTCGTTTGCCGCGCTGCCCCGCGTCTCTGAAGAAGATAAACGAACGGTGAGTAGAGCATTACTTAATATGCTTCCCGATGCGCCCCTAGGGTTTGTGGCCCCCATGGATTATTTGCGCCTTGAAGAGACGGCTAGGGCGTTACAGGTACCGCCTTATCACCCTGGCAGTGCCCCGTTGTTACTACGTTTGCAGCGTGAGCTTGGCAGTTGGCTGTGGGTATTCACCGTATTATTAAGTGGTTTAATTGTCTCTTTACTGCTGCTGGGCGTTCTGTATTGGCGGGGGCGTCAACACCTTGTCAAAATTAAGCAGCAGCGCCAGGCGCTGAATCATATTTTATGGGGGACGGCGGCAGGCACCTGGGAGTGGAATGTTCAAACAGGCGAAACGCGCTTTAACGAGCGCTGGGCAGAGATGGTGGGCTACCGCCTAGCTGAACTTCAGCCCACGACCATTGATACGTGGATGACGTTTTGCCACCCTGATGACCTAGCCCGCTCTAATGCTGCCCT
This sequence comes from Halomonas sp. 7T, assembly GCF_025643255.1. NCBI lineage: Bacteria > Pseudomonadati > Pseudomonadota > Gammaproteobacteria > Oceanospirillales > Halomonadaceae > Halomonas > Halomonas sp. 7T. The sequence goes on from NZ_CP087112.1 coordinate 3,254,738, forward strand.
TCAAGATCATTTTGAAGGGCGCTTAGATAGCTACAGCATAGAAGCGCGTATGCGTCATCGCGACGGTCACTGGATTTGGGTGCATGATCGTGGCCGCATTGTACAGCGCGATGATGCCGGAGAGCCGTTATGGATGGCAGGCACGCATACCGATATCACGTCTCGCAAAGAGGCGGAGGTAGAAGCCTTTGAGGTGACAGAACAGCTCAAAAAGTTGGCCACCCTGCTGCCGGGCACCATTTACCAGTATCATCTTGCGCCCAGCGGCCACGCCTGCTTCCCCTATGCTAGCTCAGGCATTGAGGCTATTTATGGCGTTACCGCTGAAGAGGCGGCACGTGACGTAACGCGCATCTTTAATGTGATTCACCCGGATGACCGGGAAGCCGTCGCAGAGAGTATTCGACAGTCAGCCGCGACCTTGACTATCTGGCATGCCAGCTACCGCGTTAACCATCCTGACGGCCAGCTGCTGTGGATAGATGGCATTGCCACGCCGGAGCGCCTTAGAGACGGCGGTACTATGTGGCATGGCTACCTGCGCGATATCACCGCGGCGCACTTACTACAGAAAGAGCGCGATGCGTATCGCGAGTCTTTAGAAAAATCCAACCAAGAGCTTGAGCATTTTGCGTATGCAGCGTCGCACGATTTGCGTCAGCCGCTGCGCATGGTGACCAGCTATGCGCAGCTGCTGCAGCGCCATTTGGGCGACACCCTAGATGATGATGGCCGCACCATGCTGCATTACATGAGTGACGGTGCCAAGCGTATGGATGCCATGCTGCTCTCGCTATTAGAGTACTCCCGGGTGGGCCGTAAAGGGCAGCCAATGCAGGCGATGTCGCTCAAGACATCTCTTGAGGAAGCGCTGCACTTTCTAAAGCCTAGTATTGTCGAGTCTCAGGCGCAGGTAACGGTTACTGGCCATTGGCCATACGTCGTCGCTAGCCCGGATGAAATGACCCGGCTTTTTCAGAACCTGATAGGTAATGCATTAAAATACCGTGCAACCGACCATCCAGTGGCGATTGACATTGCCGTCACCGAGCTCTCGGACCCGGCGTGCTGGAAAATCAGTGTCTGTGATAACGGTATTGGCATCGCCCCAGAGCAGATCGAGCGCTTATTCAAGGTGTTTCAACGCCTGCATACCCGTGAAAAATATGAAGGCACGGGCGTAGGACTAGCGGTTTGCCGCAAGATTATCGAGCGCTATGACGGACGCATTTGGATAGAGTCTGAGGGCGAGGGGAAAGGCAGCTGCTGCATTTTTACGCTACCCATAAGAAATGCCGCCCAAGGAGCTGATTAATGCGACGCGCACAGCGGCTTCTCTGCTACCTGCTGGTGTTACAGCTATTTGTGCCTATGTTCGCCTGGGCGATGCCAAGCTTCGATGAGTATTTTGAACGCCACTCAGCGCCCATGTGGATGATTGACACCACGAGCGGAGATATTGTGCGCGCCAACGCCGCTGCTTATGCGTTTTATGGCTACGATGACCTTGAACAGCGCAATATACGTCACATTAATCTGTTAACGCCGGCCCAGATAGAAGAGGAAATTGCGCGCGCGAGCGAAAACTCTTCCAACCATTTGTTCATGCGCCATCGACTTGCCAATGGCAACATCAAAGTCGTCGGTATTAATACCCAGCGGCACAATGTCGATGGCCGCGAGGTATTAATATCGTCCATCTATGATACCAGTGAGTTCGAAAGCTCTGCTGAGCGGCACTACATTAAAAGTGTGGAGCAGCAGGTCGACCTCCAGACAGCTGCATTAATGGCCGCCGAACGTAGAACGAGATGGATAAGTTTAATCGCTATTTCTGCGCAGGCGTTGCTTATCGCATTGCTGCTTTTTATGGTTTTTCGTCTACGCAAAGCAAAGAAAGATAATGAACAGTTAATTGATGCGCTTTCTCATCAGAATAGCGATTTGGAACGGCTAGGGCATGCAATGGCCCACCACTTTCAAGAGCCAAGCCGACGCTTAATTAGTTTTTCTCAGCAATTAAAGCGGGAGGTTGGCGATACCGCATCTCCAAGCACGGCCATGGCCGTTCACTACATAAGTACACAGTCTCAACGTTTAAGTGAACTCGTGTCAGACGTGCAACGCTATTTAAGTCTGGGTACCGTTCCGCCCGTATTCGAGCGGCTGGATACTCAGTCTATTTTGCAAGATGTATATCAGGCGGAACGCCTATTAACCCCCATGTGGTTAGAGAGCGAGTTAGATATTCCCACACCGCTGCCTAATGTTTATTTTGATAAGAAACAGCTAAGCCTTATTTTTAAAATATTACTGCACAATGCTTGGCAGTACCGCTGTAAAGAGAGGCCACTGCGAGTAGCTGTGAGTGGATTGAAGGTGGGTGACCGGGTGCGTTTTCGGGTAGAGGATAATGGCCAAGGTGTTGCACCTGAATATCGTGAGCAAATCTTCGATATGTTTTCACGTCTAGTGCCTAATAGTGAAGAGTACCCAGGCACAGGGATGGGGTTAGCGCTGGTTGCTAAAGCGCTGCGAGAAACCAACAGTCGTATTACCATCGAAGATGGCCCCCAAGGCGGTGCCTGTTTTATATTTGATTTGCCAGCGGCAGGGAGTGAAAAATGACGCGCGCGCACTTTAAAGTATTACTAGTGGAAGATGAGCCCGCCGATGTGCACCTCACTAAAATGGCCTTTAATGAAGGTAAACTACTGGTGGATGTGCATGACGTGGGAGATGGTGTTGAGGCGTTAGCATTTTTAAAGCAAGAAGCCCCTTATCAAAACGCCCCAAAGCCGGATCTTATTCTACTCGATCTTAATATGCCGCGTATGGATGGCAAAACGTTCCTGAAAAAATTCAAAACCTTGGAAAAGCTTCGTCAGATACCGGTGGTTGTATTAACCACATCGGAAGCCGAGTCCGACGTGATTGACTCTTACGATCTTGGCGCTTCGGGCTTTATTGTCAAACCTGTTGATATAGATCAATTTATTAACGCGATTCAGGCACTAGAAGAGTACTGGCTGACATTGGTACGAAGGCCTAGCTAATCGTCCAAAGACGGGCGCAGAATCCAAAATGCACACGCGCCACGATATATGCCATCTTTAAGGCTATTTTTTGTAGAATAGGCGGCATAACGTTTATTTAATTAGCACTATTGGGATTACCATCTTCGTGAGATTATCAAAAAATTAGCCGGCTACTAAATTCGCCTGTTGTGTTTACAGTGAGTGCTTCTTGGCGAGGTCTTCTAATTATTTGTAATGAGTCGTGATTTCTAGGAGTATTAGACGAATACTTACATTAAGATCATTGATGCTATCCAGCGAGTATGAGTGCTACTTGTAAAAGCGGGCTAAAGTATTAATTCTACTGATAAAAAATAAGCGTAGAGGCTACGATGAGCACGACTAAAAATGCCCACGACTCGACCATGCCGTCGGTGTTGGGTAAGCACGACAGTGCTGATGACATGATTCACCGCATCGGTTATGTAACACGTCTACTGCGTGACAGCATGAAAGAGCTGGGGTTGGATCAGCAGATCTCCCAAGCAGCGCAGGCAATTCCAGATGCTAATGATCGCCTTAGTTACGTGGCGGCGATGACGGAACAGGCTGCCGAGCGCGCCTTAAACGCGGTGGAACGCGCCCAGCCACTACAAGATGACCTGGAGAGTGCGGGCGATGCGCTCAACCAGCGTTGGCAGAAAGCCGCTGCTGCCTTGGCCAAAGTGGAAGGTGATGCGACGCTGATTGAAGATACCCAGCACTATCTAAGCCAGACGCTGCCGGATGCCACCGGTGCAACGCAAAAAGAGCTGCTGGAAATCATGATGGCGCAAGACTTCCAAGACCTCACTGGCCAAGTGATTAAAAAGATGATGGAAGTCATTAAGCTAATCGAAGAGCAGCTGGTGCAGGTGTTGGTGGATAATGTCCCTAATGTGGCCGATGGCGTTAAGGCTGAAGACAACCGCGACGAGCATGCCAAATTGAGAAATGGCCCGCAGGTCAATCAAAACAAGACCGATGTCGTCGCGGGGCAAGACCAGGTTGATGACCTTCTGGATGAGCTAGGCTTTTAACCGACACCTAGCCCGGTGGCTAGGCGCGGTTAGTCGCTGTACTAATGTTTACTCTCTTCTTTTGCTGCCTGCTCTTTTTCTATGGCACGAGCCATCGCCGGGCGTGCCGCATGGCGAGCATGGTAAGCCACTAATGGCTCGGGTAACCGGTGTTTCATGCTAGCTGCCCAGCTCAGCGTGTGGGTAAGAAATAGATCCGCTAGGGTAAACGTATCGCCGACAAGGGTTTCTTGGCCATCATAGCGGCGCTCAAGTGCATGCAGCGCGCGCTGGAACTCCCACGCGGCGGTGGGTAAAACGGCCGGTACGCGCCGTTCCTGAGGCAGCGCAAACTTATGCTTGGCCTGGAGCCACAGCGGTTGCTCAATTTCGGTAATGATAAAGCTCAGCCATTGATCGACCTGTGCCCGCTCGGCAGCGCTGTTTGGCAGCAGGTTGCCGTCTCCATACTGTTCTGCGAGGTATCGGCAGATAGACGCCGACTCGAACAGCGTTAGCTCACCATCTTCAATCACGGGCACCTTGCCGTCGGGGTGGCGGGCTAAGTGCTCAGCGGTTTGACCCTCGCCTTTATCCAATGCGACATGCTGGCAACGGTATGCCAGGCCAAGCTCTTCAAGTGTCCAGGTAACCCGCACCGAGCGAGAGTTCGGAAAGCTGTAGTTGGTTATCATGAAACGGCTCCTGTGATGTGCAGTAGAAAACCCACTTTAGGCACTGCCGTGCACGCTTGTTATTACCTACTGGCCTCGGGCGCTACGAATACGCTCGTAGGCATTGCCAATCTCGCTGGTGCGCGCTTGCGCCACTTCTCGCATGCTGTCGGGCAGGCCTTTGCCTGCCAGCTTATCAGGGTGGTTTTGGCTCATTAGGCGGCGGTAAGCTTTTTTGATCTCCGCATCGCTGGCGTCTTCACTGACCCCTAATACTTGATACGCATCTTTTAGCGCCTCTTCACTGGAGCCCTGCGAATTGGCGGCAGCGCCGTGCAGCATCGCTTCAATCTGCTGGACTTCAGCCTCGCTGCAGCCAACGCCGCGGGCGACGCGTAGAATCATTTCGTGCTCTGCGGAGTGGAGCACGCCATCAGCCGCAATGGCGGTAAGCTGCACCTGCAAAAAAACCTGACGCAGAATTGGCTGTCGCTGGGTAAGGCGATTCACCTTGGCAAGCTCGGCATCCAGATTGAAACCGTCGGCGCGACCGCGCTCAAACGCAGCGCGCGCTCTCGTGCGCTGCTCGCCTTGCAGGTGCATCTGGTCAAATAGCTTTTCGGCCACGCCCAGCTCGCCATCGGTGACCTTGCCATCAGCTTGGCATAGGCAACCCATCACCGAAAAAATGGATTCCAAAAAGCCCTCTTGGATTTGCATTCGCGCGATGTTTAACCGGCGTTTGATGCGTCGTCCCAGCCACCAGCCCAAAACACCCCCCACTAGCAGTCCCCAGGAGCCGCCGATGGCGAGGCCAATCAGGCCAAACAGAATAATCAGAAATAGCATGGCATTCTCAATGGTTTAAACGTCAATACGTTACGGCAGGCGGGCACGGATCGCGTTCTCGATGCCCGCAGCATCCAGCCCACAATCGCGTAACAGCTCGGCAGGGGTGCCGTGTTCAACAAAGGCGTCCGGCAGGCCTAAGTTCAGCACCTCCACTTGAACGCCCTCGGCGTGCAGGAGTTCATTGACCGCACTGCCTGCGCCGCCAGTCACCACGTTCTCTTCCAGGGTGACGAGCAGTTCGTGCTCATCGGCCGCATGTAGTACAGCCTCTCGGTCCAGCGGCTTAATCGAGCGCATATTAATGTAAGTCGCGTTGAGCTTATCAGCCACTTCGGCGGCGGCACTGTTGACGCTACCAAACGCCAATAGCGCAATGCGGACACCGTCACTTGTCGAGTGGCGGCGTACTTCGGCTTCGCCGATCGTGAGCGGCTCAAGATGCTCAGGGATGACCGTGCCGGGGCCGGTGCCGCGAGGGTAGCGTACCGCCGCAGGGCCAGGGTGATGGTAGGCAGCGCTAAGCATAGCGCGACACTCGGCTTCATCAGCAGGCGCCAGAATCACCATGCCCGGTACACAGCGTAAAAATGAGAGATCCATACTGCCATGATGGGTGGGGCCGTCTTCGCCTACCAGGCCCGCACGGTCGATGGCGAAGGTGACGTCTAGCTCCTGTACGGCTACATCGTGAATCAACTGGTCGTAGCCACGCTGTAAAAAGGTGGAGTAGATGGCGACGACGGGCTTCATCCCTTCGCAGGCCATGCCGGCCGCTAGGGTGACAGCGTGCTGCTCAGCAATAGCAACATCAAAGTAGCGTTCAGGGTAGGTCTGGGAGAAGCGAATTAAATCAGAGCCCTCGCGCATGGCGGGGGTAATGCCTATCAGCCGAGAATCAGCGGCGGCCATGTCACACAGCCAGTCGCCAAACACGTTGCAATACTTTTTTGGACTGCTTTTTGACGCGGCGGGTTTCTTCACTGGGGCTGTTTTAGCGGCGTCGCTGGGTTTTTCCAGCTTGGTGATGGCGTGGTAACCAATTTGATCGGCTTCGGCGGGTAAAAAGCCTTTGCCTTTCACCGTTTTGATATGCAGGAACTGCGGCCCATCTTCATTGCGTAGGTTGTGCAGCGTGCTGGTCAACGCTTCCAGATCATGGCCGTCGATCGGGCCTACGTAGTTAAAGCCCATCTCTTCAAACAGTGTGGCAGGGCTAACCATGCCTTTCATGTGCTCTTCGGTGCGTCGGGCAAGTTCAAGGGCGCCGGGCAGGTGGGAGAGCACCTTTTTGCTCTCTTCGCGCATTTTCAGATAGGGCTTGCTGGATAGGACGCGCGCTAGGTACGTCGCAATGCCGCCGACGTTTTCAGAGATCGACATCTCGTTATCGTTAAGCACTACCAGCAGGTTGGCATTAACGTGGCCGGCATGGGCCAGAGCTTCAAACGCCATGCCTGCGGTGAGCGCGCCGTCGCCAATAATGGCGCACACCCGGCGCGGGTCGCCTTTCGTTTGGGCCGCCAGCGCCATGCCGAGTGCTGCCGAAATTGATGTACTGGAGTGGCCAACGCCGAAGGTGTCGTATTCAGACTCTGCCCGGCGAGGAAAGGCAGCCAGGCCGCCGTGCTGGCGAATGCTGAGCATTGCGTCGCGGCGGCCAGTGAGAATCTTATGGGGATAAGCCTGGTGGCCTACGTCCCATACTAGGCGGTCTTTAGGGGTATGGAACGCGTGATGTAGCGCTACGCTAAGCTCCACTACGCCAAGGCCTGCGCCAAAATGGCCGCCAGAGACGCCCACGCTATACAGCAGGTAGGCGCGCAGCTCGTCTGCCAGCTGAGCAAGCTGCTGACTATTCATGGCGCGCAGGGCGGCAGGGTGCTCAAAGGAGTCGAGCAGCGGCGTCGTCGGGCGCTCGCGGGGTATCTCGTCGAACAGCTTCATAGGCGGCATGCTTTCATGAGTATGGAGTTAAAAACATCGTTAAGAACATGGTTAAGAGCATCGTTTAGTGGTCGCGCTCGATCATATAGTGCGCTAGGTCGGCCAGCGGTGCGGCACGCTCACCCAGTGGGGCGAGGGCGGAAATCGCCTCATCAATCAGCGCTTGTGCTTTGCGCTGCGCGCCTTCCAGCCCTAGTAGGCTAGGGTAAGTGGGCTTGGCGCGAGCGGCATCAGCGCCCGATATTTTGCCCAGCGTGGCGGTGTCGCCTGTCACGTCCAGTACATCATCGTGAATCTGGAAGGCTAGACCAATGGCGCGGGCGTAGCGAATGAGAGCACTTAAACGGGCATCGTGTTCGTCCACGGCAACTAGCCCGCCGAGGCGCACGGCGGCAACAATCAGCGCGCCGGTTTTATGGCGGTGCATATGCGCTAGCGCGTCGACATCGGGGTGACCGCCAACGGCGGCTAAATCTAGCGCTTGTCCTGCCACCATGCCTTCTCGCCCCGAAGCCACCGCCAGCGTAGTGACCATACTGCCAAGCCGGGGATGGGGTTGGCGAGCAAGCACTTCAAAGGCGAGCGCCTGGAGCGCATCACCGGCTAGAATGGCGGTGGCTTCATCGAAGGCTTTATGGACAGTCGGTTGGCCGCGGCGCAGGTCGTCGTCATCCATGGCGGGTAAATCGTCATGGATCAGCGAGTAAGCGTGAATTAGCTCAATAGCCGCCGCCGGGGCGTCCAGGGCCTCATCATCAGCGCCCAGGGCCTGCCCAGCGAGATACACCAGCAGTGGGCGCAGACGTTTACCACCTACCAGCAGGCCGTGGCGCATGGCGGCTTCTAGGCGTGGCTCAACCGCCGGTTGGGTGTCAAATAAGCCAGAAAGCGTTGCATCTACCCGGGCGTTGCTGGTTTGGCGCAGGGTGGTTAGCCGTGCTGCGTTGGCGGTTACCATGGTGGCGTCTCCTCGCGGTCGTCCCCATCGGTGTGGGCCGTGTCAGCAGGGGTGGCAGCAAAGGGGGCAACCGCTAAACGGCCATCGCGGTCTTCACTTAAAGCGCGCACCGTTAGCTCCGCGCTATCGAGCCGCTGTTGGGCATCACGGGTTAGCCGAACGCCTTGCTCAAACGCTGTTAGCGCATCTTCCAATGAGAGTTCGCCGGACTCCAGGCGTTCCACAAGGCGCTCTAACTGCGTGACCGTTGCGGCAAAATCTTGTGTGGGTGGTGTCTGTTCGCTCATTGGTTCATGCCTACTGTTTTTAACGGCGCCCTGAACGGGTGAAGGGCGGCAAGTGGGGCTGCGGTCGTGCGACTAAAAACAAGCGCACAGTATACACCGAGGCAAGGGGGTGGCGTCTGCCCTCAAGCGGACGGCCATTTTACAACGTGTGCCCGGTTCATCTTGAAAGCGATCACTTTTCATCATCTCAGCGCTCCGGCATGCGGTGCGGCTGTGCTACTATATGGGCCTTCCGTGAACCGATACACGGCGCTTGCCGCCGACCATAGAGGTTGATTCAGCCATGGCCAAAACGTCCCTGGACAAGAGCAAGATCAAGATCCTGCTGCTCGAGGGCGTCCACCAAAGCGCGGTGGACAATTTTCACAACGCAGGCTACGAGAACATCGAGCATCTGCCTACCTCGCTAGATGAAGAGGCGCTGATCGAGAAGATCCGCGACGTTCACTTCATCGGCATTCGCTCTCGTACTCAGTTAACCGAGCGCGTGTTTGAGGCAGCAGAGAAGCTGGTGAGCGTTGGCTGTTTCTGTATCGGTACCAACCAAGTTGACCTGGACGCAGCGCTTAAGCGCGGTATCGCCGTCTTTAATGCGCCTTACTCCAACACCCGTTCGGTGGCCGAGCTGGTGCTGGCAGAGTCGATTATGCTGCTGCGCGGTATTCCTGAGAAAAACGCCCGCGCCCATCAGGGTGGCTGGCTGAAATCCGCCAAAAACTCCCATGAAGCGCGGGGCAAAACCCTGGGTATCGTGGGCTATGGCAGTATCGGTGCTCAGCTGTCCGTGCTTGCGGAGTCACTGGGCTTTAATGTGATTTACTACGATGTCATCACCAAGCTGGGCATGGGTAACGCAAGCCAAGTACCCAGCCTTGAGCAGCTGCTTGAGCGTTCAGACGTGGTCAGTCTGCATGTACCCGACCTGCCCTCGACCCGCTGGATGATGGGCGAAAAAGAGATTGCGGCCATGAAAGATGGCGCGATCTTAATTAATGCGGCCCGTGGCAGCGTGGTGGAAATTGAGCCGCTTGCGGCAGCGATCAAGGCCGGCAAGCTCAACGGCGCCGCCATCGATGTTTTCCCGGTGGAGCCAAAAGGCAACGATGAAGAGTTCCAAAGCCCGCTGCGCGGCTTGGAAAACGTCATTCTGACGCCGCATATTGGTGGTTCCACCCTGGAAGCTCAGGAGAACATCGGTATTGAAGTGGCGGAGAAGCTGATCACGTATTCTGATAACGGCACCACGGTAACGTCGGTCAACTTCCCTGAAGTGGCGCTGCCCGCGCACCCGGACAAGCACCGTTTGCTGCATATTCACGATAACGTGCCGGGCGTACTTTCCCAGATCAACCGTGTGCTGTCTGAAAACGGCATCAACATCTCGGGTCAGTATCTGCAAACCAACGACAAGGTTGGCTACGTGGTGATCGATGTGGACAAGGCGTATGGCCCGAAGGCGCTTGAAGCCTTAAGAGAAGTCGAGCACACGCTGAAAATCCGTGCGCTCTACTCGGCGCACAATAGCTAAGTAGCGCTTCTCACCAAAACGGCCCCTTAAGGGGCCGTTTTGCTTTCTACCGTCCATCACGCAAGGTCAAACAGTAGCACTTCGCCCGCCTCTTTACAGGTCAGTGTTATGTCCTCTTCGGGGGTGAACGCTGCCGCATCGCCGGTGCTCAGCGTTTCGCCGTTAACCTCCACCGCGCCTTTTACCACGTGTAGCCATGCGTAACGGGTAGCGGGTGGCGCCACCTGATCCCCAGGGCTAAGTAAGCTCGCGTAGAGGTTAACGTCCTGATTAATGCTCACCGACCCCTCGCCTCCCGCCTGGGAAACCACTAAGCGCCACTGGCTCTGACGCTCAGCAGCGGGAAAGTGTTTCTGCTCATAGCTGGGCGTAATGCCGCGTTTGGCAGGTTGAATCCAAATCTGCAGAAAGTGCAGCCCATGTTGTTGGGAGTGGTTGAATTCGCTGTGCAGCACGCCGTTGCCGGCGGACATGCGTTGCACGTCGCCTGGGCGCATGACCTCGCCATTGCCCATATTGTCGCGATGCTCCATCTCTCCCTCCAGCACATAGGAGAGAATTTCCATATCGCGATGGGGGTGGGCGCCAAAACCGTTACCAGGCGTTACCCGGTCTTCGTTTATAACCCTCAGCGCACGAAATCCCATGTGGTTGGGGTCCATATAATTGGCGAATGAGAAGGTGTGGAAAGAGCGTAGCCAGCCGTGGTCGGCGTAGCCACGCTCATGAGAACGACGAATCTGCATAGCAGTGCTCCAAAAAGTGACTAACAGTGATGCTCACTATACGTTCGGCGCTGGGGGGCGTGGGGTGAAGGTTTCTATACGGTAACATCGAATAAATCGACGATTAGCGGTTAAGGGGGCGTCGCTTAGCGGTTTTACTGAACTTTTTGCTCACTTTTCGTTAAAATGTGCGCCTCTTTTCACCCGGTCCGCCCTTTGCGGGGGCGACTACCAGGAGTTTTATAATGACGGTCTCATCCTCTGTTTCCACCCCTGTCTCAAGCCCCGTGCCGCCCATCGTGGTGGCGGCGCTGTATAAATTTGTCACCCTGAACGATTTTGAAGCGCTGCGCGAGCCGCTGCGCCAAACCATGCTCGACAACGGCGTAAAAGGCACGTTGCTGCTCGCCAAAGAGGGCATTAACGGCACTGTTGCTGGCTCTCGCGAGGGTGTCGACGCCCTGCTGGCCTGGCTGACCGCCGACCCGCGCTTAAGCGATATTGACCATAAAGAGTCGTTCTGCGACGAGATGCCGTTCTACCGTACTAAAGTAAAGTTAAAAAAAGAGATCGTCACCTTAGGGGTGCCCGATGTTGACCCTAACGACACGGTAGGCACCTACGTTGAACCCGAAAACTGGAACGATGTGATCGCTGACCCAGAGGTGCTGGTCATTGATACGCGTAACGACTACGAAGTGGCGATTGGCAGCTTTGAGGGCGCGGTTGACCCCAAAACGACCACGTTCCGCGAATTTCCTGAGTACGTGCGCGAGCACTACAACCCGGAGCAGCACAAGAAAGTTGCCATGTTCTGCACCGGCGGCATCCGCTGCGAAAAAGCCTCTAGCTTTATGCTGAAAGAGGGCTTTGAAGAGGTGTATCACCTCAAAGGCGGTGTGCTGAACTACCTGGAAAAAGTGCCGGAAGAGCAGTCCTTGTGGCGCGGCGAGTGCTTTGTGTTTGATAACCGAGTGACGGTGCGCCACGACCTTAGCGAAGGCGAACACGAACAGTGCCATGCCTGCCGGATGCCGATCTCCCAGGAAGACATGCAGTCGTCGGCCTATGAGCCGGGCATTAGCTGCCCCCACTGCATCGACTCGCTGCCCGAGAAAACCCGCGCTGCAGCCCGAGAGCGTCAGCGCCAAATCGAATTAGCCAAAGCCCGCGGCGAACCGCACCCGCTGGGGTATAACCATCGTAAGGACGGTCGCAAGCTTGCAGGTAAGAGCGAACGCAGCGACGTGACCGAACACGTATAAACAGTATGGCCTCCTGCCTAGCAGGAGGCCACTTTGGTCGTACCCCGCCACGCCTTGCCTCAGTACGCGCTAGACTAGCAGCAACCCAACGTCTAGGAGCTTCCCATGTCGACCTCTCACACGGTAGCGCAGGCGACTGAAGACCTGCTACATCGCACAGACCACCAGGGTGTGATCACCTTAACGCTGAACCAGCCTGAGCGCTTTAATGCGCTCTCCGAGGCGATGCTAGAAGCGCTGCAAACGGCGCTAGAGGAGATTGCCCAGGATGAGCAGGTACGCTGCGTGGTGTTAGCCGCAAGCGGTAAAGCTTTTTGTGCGGGTCACGATTTAAAGCAGATGCGCGCCAACCCGGATAAAGCCTACTACCAAGTGCTGTTTGCCCGCTGTGGCGCGGTGATGCAAGCCATTGTTAATTTGCCCGTACCGGTGATTGCTAAAGTGCAGGGTATTGCAACGGCGGCGGGCTGTCAGCTGGTGGCCAGCTGTGATTTAGCGGTGGCGGCCAGCAGCGCGCGGTTTGCGGTGTCGGGCATTAACGTGGGGTTGTTTTGCTCCACGCCCGCCGTGGCGCTCTCGCGCAATGTTTCTCAAAAGCGGGCGATGGAAATGCTGCTGACTGGGGAGTTTATTAGCGCTGCCCAAGCAGCGGAGTGGGGGTTAATCAACCGCGTTGCGGAAGACGATGCCTTGGACAGCGCGGTGGATGCACTGACCGCCAGTATCTGTGCTAAAAGCGCGGTGGCGGTGCGCACCGGTAAAGCGATGTTTGCCCGTCAGCTAACGATGCCACTGGATGAAGCCTACGCCTTTGCAGGCGAAACCATGGCCTGCAATATGCTGGCAGACGATGTTAGTGAAGGCATTGATGCCTTTATTGCCAAGCGGCCACCCCAGTGGCGTCATCGGTAATACACCATCAACAGCATTGGTGGAATTTGTTTCCGTAAACGCGACAACGCCTAGTAGGCACGTTATCCTCACCCCCTTTTATGCAAAGACGCCTTTTAGGGGAGAACAAGGTGAGTGAAGTCAAGCGCAGGTCAGTCGGACGCCCGGCGGGAGCCACCAAAGCAAGCGGCGGGCACAGCCAATCGTTGGTACGAGGCCTCACGCTGCTTGAGTATCTATCCGCTAGCCCGCTCGGGTTAGCTCTTTCAGAGCTGGCGGACATGGCCGATCTTGCGCCGTCGACTACTCACCGTTTGCTCCAGGCGCTGCAGAGCCAAGGCTTTGTCACCCAGGAGAGTGACCAAGGGCTATGGCGCATTGATGTGAAAACCTTTCGCATCGGCAACAGCTTCTTGGAAGCGCGGGATGTCGTCGCCAAAAGCCGCCCCTTTTTACGCCGCTTAACCGCAGAAACCGGCGAAACCGCCAACCTGGGCATTCGCGATGGCGCAACGGCGGTGTTTCTTGCCCAGCATGAGTCACCGCAGATGATGCGCATGATTACGCGCTTGGGCTCACGCGCGCCACTGCATGCCTCAGGTGTGGGTAAAGCGCTGCTCGCCTGGATGAGTGAGGAAGAGCGCAGCGAGCTGCTTAAAGGCTACGAGCTTCATCGCGTCACTGAAAACACGCTCTACCAGGCGGATAGCTTACTCACCGAAATGGCCGCCATTCGTGCCCAAGGGTTTGCCTGCGACCGGGAAGAGCACGCCATTGGCCTGCACTGTGTGGCGGCCTGCATTTATGACGAGCATGCTACGCCACTGGCCGCTATTTCGGTGTCAGGCCCCGTGGCACGGATTCCTGAGGAGCGCCTGTTAGCGCTGGGCGCGCTGGTGCGCAAAATTGCCGATGAAATTACCCTTCAGCTCGGCGGCCATGTGCCCCGCAGTTAAGGCATAGCGCGCCATGTTTAGCCTGTTTTGGGTGGCACTTGCCAGCGCTACGCTGCTGCCCGGTGGCTCTGAGGTGTGGCTTGCCCGGTTATGGTGTTTGGGTGAGCCAGCGCTTGCGCTGTGGGTCGTCGCCACTGTGGGCAACACCCTTGGCAGTATGATTAACGTGGCGATGGGGCGCTATGCCCGACAGTTTCAGCATCGTCGCTGGTTCCCCGCGTCTCCCTCCAGCCTAGCGCGCGCCGAGCGCTGGTATCACCGCTTTGGTGAGTACAGCTTATTGATTTCCTGGGCGCCGATTATTGGCGATCCGTTAACGGTACTGGCGGGCGTTTTTAAACTGCCCTGGTGGCGCGCCTTGCTGTGGATCGTGCTCGCCAAAGGCGCGCGCTACGCGTTAGTACTTGCCTTGGCGCATCAGTGGCTCGCGCCGCTGTGCAGTTAAGGCTATGTCTTTAAGATCAAGCCGTTGACGAGTGGCCATTGCGCGTGCACGCGGGCTTGAGAATCCCATGTTACCCTAGGGTATCGTTATACAAGGTTTGCATCTCAGCACGGTGCGCTATGTTGGTAGGTAACAACGTTTGTATGTAGCAACGTTTTCTTAGAGCAAAGCTTTTATATAGCAAGGCTTGTTTGTGACGAAGTTTGTGTATAGCGAATCAACCGCCGCATGTTAAGCAATACTCACCCGAAGGGAGGTTAAGGTGACGCCACTACGTTTATTACCCTGGCTAAGCGTCTGGATGCTAGCGCTGTTTGCCCTATTCGCCACGCCGGCGCTGGCGCAGACGATGCTCACGGCAGAAGAACAAGAGGCCGCACAAACCGAGGAAGGAGCGCCGACCTACGCCGCGCTTGCTGACCTGCTTGAAGATGAGCAGGGGCGCCAAGCGCTTATTGAGCTGCTGCGCAACCAAGCCTCAACGCTGCCCGATGGGTTGGCTAACGAGCTGTCGCCGGAAGCGGCGGCTCAAGGCGGCGAAGTAGCCCCTGAAGAGGTGTCGCTGCCGCGTCAGCTGGCCGAGCTAACCAGCCGGGTGGTCGGTGATGTTGGCGGGCAGATAGAGCAGGCGATAGCGGTTGTGGGGGAGCTATTTGCTGGCCAAGGCGCGGGTACGTTCGACATGGCTATGTTTGTCAGCGCGGCGGTTAACCTAGGCATTGTGATTGTTGCGACCTTCGCAATGTTTATGCTGTTTCGTCGTTTGGCTAAACCCTTATTTACCAAGATAAGTGGATGGTCTCAGCTGGGTAGCGGTTTAACACCGGTGCTTAGGCTGGTGCTGTGTGTGGCCATTGCGGCGGTTGTTGATGTTTTGCTCGTTGCTTTTGCCTACGTGGGCGGCAACTTGGTGGCGACGTTTGCGGTGGGTGAAACTGGCGAACTCTCTACACGTGCCTCGCTCTTCTTAAATGCCTTCCTGGTGATTGAACTACTGAAAGCCGCCGTGCGGATGCTGTTCTCTTCACGCTATGAAGGGCTGCGCCTGCTGCCGATTTCTGCGCAAGAAGCGTCCTACTGGAACCGCTGGTTAGCGCGATTAATCGGCATGGTCGGGTATGGTTTAATGGTGGTTGTTCCGTTGGTGAACTACTACCTCGCGCCTGCCTTGGGGCAAGCAGTGGGCACGCTGATCATGCTGCTGGCCTTTATCTATGCCGTGGCGGTGGTACTGAAAAATCGTGTGCGCCTGCGCGATAACCTAAACGAAATGGGCAGTCGCTCAACCCTGATGGCAAGCCGTGTATCGCTACAGCTGTTTGCTCGCACTTGGCATCTCTTTGCGCTGATCTATTTCCTGATGGTGTTTGTCTTAACCCTGACGCGCCCTGGGGATGCGCTGCCGTTTGTGTTGTTTGCGACGCTGAAAACGTTAGTGGCCGTGGTCATTGGCCTGCTCGCCTCGGCATTTCTCACTCAGACGATTGGCCGTCGTATTCAGCTATCCGACGATCTGCGGCGCAAACTGCCGCTATTGGAAGTGCGTTTAAATAGCTACGTCCCCAACGCCTTGCGCATACTGCGTACGGTGATCGTGGTGGCTGTCATCATGGTGGTGCTGGATGCGTGGGGAGCGTTTGATTTAGCCGGCTGGTACGCGTCTGAGCGCGGTGCGAACCTCGTGGGTAAATTAGTTGGGGTCGCGATCATTTTGGTTGTCGCTTTTGGTGTTTGGCTGGGGCTGGCGAGCCTGATTGAGCATAAGCTCAACCCGGAAACAGGCCATGGTGAGCCCTCGGCGCGTGCTAAAACGCTGCTCAGCCTGTTCCGTAACGCCTTGGCCATTGCCATGGTCACGATTACCGGCATGATCGTGCTGTCCGAAATTGGCATTAATATCGGGCCACTCATTGCCGGTGCCGGTGTGCTAGGTTTGGCCATTGGTTTTGGCGCCCAGAAACTGGTGCAGGACGTGATTACCGGCATCTTTATTCAGGTAGAAAATGCCATGAACACGGGTGACGTTGTCACCGTCGGTGGCGTCACCGGTACGGCTGAGCGGTTAAGTATACGCTCGGTGGGTATTCGTGATTTATCAGGTACTTACCACATCGTGCCGTTTTCGAGCGTGGATACCGTGTCTAACTACATGCGTGAGTACGGCAACCACGTGGGTGAGTACGGGATTGGCTATAACGAGAGCATTGACGAGGCAATCGAGCAGCTGCAGCTGGCGTTTGAAGACCTGCAGGCCAGCGAAGAGCATGGTCATAAGCTGCTGGCTGAGCTGACCGTTGCGGGCGTTACCGCACTGGCAGATAGCTCCGTCAATATCCGTGTGGTGATCAAAACAACGCCGGGCGACCAGTGGGGTGTAGGGCGTGCTTATAACCGGTTGGTGAAGTTGCGTTTTGATGCGGCCGGTATCGAGATTCCGTTCCCGCATACCACGCTCTACTTTGGGGAAACCAAGGGCGGTAAAACGCCCCCTGCCAATGTGCGTGTATTGGACTCCACGGCGGAGCGTAAAAAGGTGGAAACCTCGCCTGTCGGTCAGCAAGGTGAGCCATCTTCAGGCGCGTCGGCTCAGGCCACCAATGAGCCTGATCATCTAAAACCGGATCATGATGATGTGGACGACGTGTAACGCGAAGCGCTGATCGATTAGCGCGTTAATACTGGGGCCGCCTTAGGGCTGCCCCAGTGCGTTGGGAGGGTTTCAAAGAAAACTAACCTGGGTAGTTTTCAGAATGACGCCCTTCTAAATTGATCGACTCTCCACCATCCACAAACAGTATTTGTCCGGCCACAAAGTCGTTGTCCAATAAGTAGTGCAGCGCTTGTACAAGGTGCGCGGGGCTGCCTTGATGATCCACCGGGATGCCGTCTATGCGCCACTGTATATAGTCGCTGGTGCGCTGAGAGGCGGGCAGCACGACGCCCGGGGCAATGCCGTTGATGCGTAGCCGTGGCGCAAACTCCAGCGCTGCCATGCGCGTCATATCGGCAAGGCTCTTCTTCGACAGTAAATAGGCGGCATAAGGGTATTGGTGGTAGGCCACTTTATTGTCAATGATGTTGACGACCTGCCCGCTCTCCACGGCTTCCGCAAAGTGCCGTGTGAGCAGCAACGGTGTGAACATATTGACCCTGAATTGCGTCTCCAGCATCGCTAGGTCGGTGCCTGCAATGGGCGCTGGTTCATACGCAGAGGCGCTATTTAACAGCAGGTTTAAGCCTGGGAAGTGCTGTTTGGCAGCAGCGACAAGGTCTTCCAGCGAATCGCTTAAGAAGTTGCACGGCACTATCTCACACGCTTGGCCTTTGTGGCGTATAGCTTGCGCCACCTCTTCGGCTTCTTCACGCGAGCTGTTGACGTGTAGGGCGATATCATAGCCTTTTTCGGCCAGGGCTTCGGCGAAGTGGCGCCCTAAGCGTGTCGCGCCGCCAGTAACCAGCGCTGCTGATGAACTCATATAAGGCTCCCTCATTGGATTAACGTTTCAGCGTATGACGCGTTCCTCATGACTCTCTGCGTGAGCGCAGCGTTTGTCAATATCTTGTACAGAGCTTGAACAAAATAGCAGGCAGACTACTCTTAGGGGTCGTTAGTCGGTTTGATCGCTACGCACGGGTTATGCCTCTGAGTCTTCGGTTTTGTAAGCAGTTAATAAGTCGCTTATATGCACTAACATTGGGATGCCGCTATGCCTTCGTCTTCATCGTTACCTACGACACCGTTCACTACGACGCCTGATTCAGCGCGACATGAGTGCTTAATCTCGTTAGGCAGCAACATTCAACCTGAGCATCATTACGCCCAAGCGCTGGCTATCTTAGAGCAGGAGTGTGAGCTGGTGGCGAACTCCCAGGCAATTCGCACCGCGCCTGTGGGCTATCAGCAGCAACCAGACTTCCTCAATGCAGCGTTATTGGTGCGCACGGCCTTCGATTACGCCGCGTTTCGTGCTTACTTGAAAGACGTTGAAGCACGCTTGGGACGGGTGCGTGGCCCGATTAAATCCGGCCCTAGAACCATGGATTTGGATATTGTGGCGTGGGATGGTGAGGTCGTTGATAACGGCTATTATCATCACGACTATGTGCGCGGCCCGGTTGATGAAGTGCTGGTCGCTACTGGGCGCACTATTGCTCCTTCGGCGAGCGCGCTATAAAGCGTTTTTTAATCGGCTCACTCTCACCTTTTTTGCGCCTTGGCCGATAATAGAGTGTCTGCCACAGCGTTAATCTACCGCTGATGGGGTAGCCCCTAGAGGAACGAGCGTGATCAGCCTTGCGACCAACCTAACGTCGCTACTGGTGCAAAATAATCTGCGCAGTAGTCAGCAGTCGATGCAAACCGCCATGCAGCGGTTATCGTCGGGGCTGCGCATTAATAGCGCCAAGGATGACCCTGCCGGTCAGGCGATTGCCAATCGCATGACGGCACAAATTAAAGGCATGAACCAGGCGATCCGCAACACCAATGACGGCATCTCTATGGTGCAAACCGCCGAAGGCACGCTTAACCAGATTAACGACAATCTGCAGCGCATTCGAGAGCTAAGCGTTCAGGCGGCCAACGGCACCAATGCACCCTCCGATCTGGCGTCTATCCAGGGGGAAATCGACCAGCGTTTGGAGGAGATTGAGCGCCTGGCAGGGCAAAGCAATTTCAACGGCATCGGGCTGTTGGGAAGCGATAAGACGCTCAATATCCAGGTGGGCGCCAATGCAGGCAATGTGATTGGCGTTCGCTTTGAAGCGATGAGCCTACAGGCATTAGGTTTGGCAGGCTTTAGCGTACTGAACGATAGCAGCGCCACTGACAATCCGCTCACTGCTATGGATGACGCACTTAAACGCGTTGACCGTCAGCGCAGCTACATGGGTGCAGTACAGAACCGTTTTGAGAGCGTTATCGAAGGGCTGAATACCAACATTATCAACACGTCTGCCGCGCGGTCGCGCATCCAGGATGCGGATTACGCACAGGAAGTCTCGAATCTGATCCGCGCACAAATTCTACAGCAGGCAGGTATCGCGATATTGGCTCAGGCCAACCAGCAGCCGCAGATGATTTTGCGACTGCTGGAAGGGCTTTAAGGAGCGCGGTAGGCAGAGGGGGGTGGGCGTTACTGGATGATGCCCTGTTCCCGCGCCATCGCATAGGCGGCTTGAGGGCCGTTCCACAGCGATGGCAGTAGAATCAACGACACGGGAATCGCCGTGATCACAATAAACTGCTGCAGAGCACCAATCTGTCCCGCGCCCATATACAGCAGCACCGCCGCCATTAGCGCCATCGCAATGCCCCAAAAGGCGCGGATGTAAGGGCTGGGGGCGTCATGTCCTGCACCGACAACGGCAATGGCGTAGCTCATCGAATCTCCCGTGGTGGCAACAAAAATGGTCGTTAATAACAAAATCGCTAGTGCCATCCAGGTGCCGCCGGGTAGCGCCTGGGCTACGGTAAGTGTTGCCACATCAAACTGGAAGTTATTCAACGCCTCGGTGAGGTCGATAACGTCGTTAAGCTGGTAATAGATACCCGAGCCGCCCAGCAGCGTAAACCACACGGTCGTTGCAATTGGCGCCAGCACCGCAACGGCTAGAATCATCTGGCGAATACTGCGACCCCGTGAGATCCGTGCTACAAAAATGGCCATTAACGGTGCATAGCCAATGAACCAGGCAAAGAAGAACACCGTCCACCACTGCATCCACCACGCCGGAGCGGTCTCAGCGGTCATGGTCGCCATGGTGAAGAACTCACTCGCGTAAGCACCCATGCTCGCGACGTAGGTGTTGACCAAGAACAGCGTGGGGCCAAAGATGAAAATGGCCGCACCAATCGCCAGCGCCAGCAGCACATTAAAACGGCTCAGCAGCTGGATGCCTTTGTGGACACCGCTCATCGATGAGAGCACGTAAACAGTTCCCAGCACGGCCAAAATAATTAGCTGACCGGTGTAGCCTTCGGGCAGGCCAAATAGCTCATGAAGGCCAAAACTGACTTGCGTCGCCAGAAAGCCAATCGGGCCGACCGTACCGGCGACAACCGCAATCACGCAGCACGCATCAACGACGCCGCCCAGAGGGCCGCGCATAAGGCGTTCACCTAAAACGGGGTAGAGCAGCGTACGCGGCTGAAGCGGTTGGCCTTTCACATAGTGAGCATGGGCCAGTACGACCGCTGTTAGCGAGCCGAGCACCGCCCATGCCATAAAGCCCCAGTGCATAAAAGACTGAGCCAGCGCGCCAGACACCGCTTCTGCGGTACCGGGTTCGGTGTCAAACGCCGGGGGTGTGACCACAAAATGGTAGACCGGCTCGCCAGCGGCGAAAAACACGCCGCCGCCTGCCAGTAGCGTGCACAGAATGATGGATAGCCACTTAAATGTGCTCATTTCTGGTGCATCAAGGTTGCCGATTTTAGCCGTTGATGCAGGGGAAATGGCCACGCCAATGGCAATAAAAAAGGTCAATAGCAGCAGTAGTTGGAAGTAGCTACCCAACACTCGGGCCGTCCAGGCAAAGCCAGTACTGATGGAGTTGGCGACAAGGTCGATATCGTAAAAAGAGAGCGCCAGAAACGCCACAATGAAGCCGATGCTGAGTGTCAGCACAAGGGGGTCGCCAAGGCTAAGCGCTTGGCGACCTTCGGCATTAGGAGGTTGGTTCATGTGAACACCTGTTAAGTTGGGTCAGGAGGTAGCGGTTTTGGCTGATCAATAAGTTGCGTTTTCCGACGTATCGCCGTTATACACATCGATGGTTAGCGCACCGCTTTTTAGGAGCAAAAAAAAGCGCCATTCAATGAATGGCGCGAGGACAGGAAACTGGGCGTAGTCTATCGTAAATATAGACCAAGGTCTAACATGTTTTGATCTGGGGTACGATGAGCGCCGACACTCCTTTGTGCATGGCCGCCGTAACGCGTCGTTGCGCAAATTGCTCTCGGCGTTTTTTCAGGGGCGTTTGACTACCAGCGAAACAGCAGCGAAGCACTGGTGGTGTGGTCAGTCCGTTCGCTGGCATCTTCCGGCGGTAGCGAGTTGTGCTTGATCTCATGGGAGAGCCGTAACGACAGTCGGGAATTCAAGCGGGTTGTCAGGGCAGTGAGTGTCCGTGAGGTGGTGTTTTGGTCGGTATACTCAACGGATATTTCTTGTTTAACATCAGAGTTTGTCGAAAACTCCCAGCGGTAATCAAGCGCGGAATAGGCCACGGCGAGCCGCTCGTTATTGGCGTCGCGTAGCCTGTCGTGGCGGTAACCAGGCCCCGCTTCAAGGGAGAGGTAGTGGCGCTCCCCCTCAATAATTTGGCGTCCGTAACCGCCAATAGCAGAGAGCTGCTGGTCGTAACCTGCAAAGCGGTCTTTTTCCCACCGAGCAAAGCCAAACAAATAGTGGGGGCCATGAAAGTCGTAGCGTTCTCGGCCCGCCACTAAATATTGCTCAGCGCTTGTGTTGCCCTCTTTACTGACGTTGCGCACTTCACCGCGCAGCGAGTGGGTTAGCTCGCCGGTAATCCATGTTAAGCGTGTTTTGCCAATGAGCGTGCGGCTATCGGTATTGCCTGACAGCTGATTAAACCCCAGCTCTGCGTCGCCACTGAACACCGGGGCGTCCTCTTTAGGCGGTGGCGGCGCATAAAACGGATAGGCGGCGGCACCCGTTGCCCAAAGGGCGCTGACGGTAAAAGCCATGGGGCGTAAAAGGTGTCGCACGTGACTCCTCCTTGAGCGTGAGAACAGTAAGTGGCGGCTATATAAGCAAAGTGAGGCGAAAGCGCAACTAACGCCGCTTGGCGCTGCGTGCCATAATGACGCTGTCGCGCATTGTGAGTTCCCTTATGACCGCCCCACGCCCCCGTACGCTGGCTGAATTACAGCGCTGGCGCCGCACCCGCGCTAAGCGCCGCTGGTATAAGCGTAGCTTTCGCCTGCAGGTCATGATGCTGGTGGGGCTTTTGCTAGCGGGCATGCTGCTGGCCCAGGGCACCTACCTCAATCATCGCAAAGCCGAGATTATTACCCACCAAATGGGCGAGCGGGCACTGGCCGTGGCCAAAACCGTGGCCGGGATGCCGCAGATTATAAACGCCTTTGCCACGCCTGACCCGGCTTTCATTATTCAGCCCCTTGCGGAGCGCGTGCGTCAGGAGACCGGCGCCCGCTACGTGGTGGTGGGCAATGCCCAGTCGATTCGCTACTCACACCCGGTGCCTGAGCGCATTGGTCAGCCCATGGTGGGCGGTGATAACGAACAGGCGCTGGTGTATGGGCAGTCATACGTCTCGGAAGCCACCGGAACGTTGGGAACCGCCATGCGGGGTAAAACGCCCATCTGGGATGAAGAAGGCAACATCATCGGGGTGGTGTCGGTAGGCTTTATGCTGGAACGGGTTGATATGGATGTAGCCCGTTATACCAGCTTGGGGTGGGCGCTGGTGGCGCTGATGATTGCCTTAGGGTTTGCAGGTGCGTACTGGCTATCGCAGCACCTGAAAAAAGTCATCCTTGGCTTGGAGCCGTATGAAATAGCCCGCTTGGCCATGGAAAAAGAGGCCATCTTGCAATCCATTCATGAAGGCATTTTGGCGGTTAACCGCGATGGCCAGATCACGTTGGTGAATCAGCAGGCGCGACGTTTTCTAGGGCTACCGGATGAACAGGTCTTACTCGGGAAGCCAATTCGAGAGGTCGTGCCTAATTCGCGCTTAATCGAAGTGTTAAAGCGCGGTGAGCAGGAGTTTGACCAAGAGATGTGGCTAGGTGACCATCCCGTGGTGGCCAACCGCGTGCCCATTGTGCACGAAGGGGAGATTGAAGGTGCCGTTGCCACGTTTCGTAGCCGCCGTGAAATTATTGATCTTTCCCAGGCACTGACCCAGGCAAGCCGCGATGTGGACATGCTGCGTGCCCAGGCCCACGAGTTTTCCAACAAGCTGTACACCATTTCCGGGCTTCTGCAGCTTAATCGCGTTGATGAGGCGCTAGCGCTGATCCACCAGGAAACCGAGCGTGCTCAAGCGCAAATGAGCTTTTTAATGCGTCACGTGGCCGACGCAGTGCTCAGCGGCATCTTGCTAGGTAAGTTGACGCGAGCACGAGAGCTAGGCGTCGCGCTGGAAATTGATGAGCAGAGCTCGCTCTCTTGCCCGCTGACGGTTACCGGGCAAGAGGTCATGATGAGCGTGGTGGGCAACTTATTAGATAACGCCTGCCATGCCGCACTGAATGGCCCCAACAGGGAGGCACCGAAAGTCCGCTTGTTCTTCACGGATTTGGGCGAACAGCTGTTGATTGAGGTAGAGGATAACGGCTCAGGTGTCCCTAGCGAGCATGCGGTATCGATTTTTCAAGATGGGTTTTCGACCAAAACCGGTAAGCATCGTGGCATTGGTTTAGCACTGGTCGCGCGGCTGTGCCATCAGCACGGCGGCGAGATCACCTTAGAAGAGAGCGAGTTAGGCGGTGCATGCTTTATTGCCGTGCTGGATCGCTCGCTGTGCCATCCAGTAGCCACAACGCCTTAAAATATAATAACGACGCCAGTAAGAGGAAACACGATGTCTGCGACGCAATACGGCATTTTGGTCGTCGAAGACGATTTTCGCATTGCCGATATCCATAAGGCTTTTATTGAGCAGAGCGACGGCTTTTACGTGGTGGGGCTGGCACGTAATGGTAACGAAGCCCAAGCGCTGATGGCCCAGCATGCCGATGCTGTTCAACTCATCTTATTAGATGCTTACTTGCCCGATGTGGAGGGCCTGGAGCTTTTATGGGCCATTCGCCGCGACTATGTGCATGTGGATATCGTCATGGTGACCGCCGCCCGTGAAGTAGAAACCATCAGCGAAGCGCTGCGCGGTGGCGTCTTTGATTATCTGATTAAGCCGATTGAAGCGACGCGTATGACACAAATGCTGACGCGCTTTCGACGCGAGCGAGAGGCATTGGCGAATCGCGCCGAGATGAGTCAAGACGAGCTGGATCAAGTGCTCGCTCGCTTACAGCCCGGTGAGACTCAGCGTCAAGCGGCGCGAACGCTACCTAAGGGCATTGACCGCTTGACCCTGCGCCGTGTGGTGGAAGCGTTGGCCGCCGAGCGCGACTCCCAAACGGCGATGCAGGTAGCGCAAGCGATGGGTGCCAGCCGTTCAACGGCGCGGCGCTATTTGGAGTTTTTAGTGGCTGAACAGGCGGTTAACGCCGAAATCGGCTATGGCGATGTTGGCCGCCCTGAGCGACGCTACCGGCTGCTGGCATCTTCCTCAACCTGGCTAGAGTCACTGTAAACGCGCTGTTATCAAGCGGTCGTGAACAAAATGAACAAAACGCACAAAAAGCACAGTTTGTTATTAATGGGCATAAGCTTGTTGGAGGTGGGGGCGGTCTTCTAACGTTCATGGCGTAACCACAATTGACGCGTGTTAATCACCGCGCATAACAACATAACTGACTGTGGAGAACGCCCATGAACTCGCTTTCCCTTAAGCGTGCCGCTGTATTTGCTTTTCCTTTAGCCGCTCTGGCCATGACGACCAGCGTCCAAGCCGGCGAGTGGACACCTAGCCGTTCGATCGAGTTTGTTGCGCCGGCCAACCCAGGCGGTGGCTGGGATACGCTAGTACGCACCATGTCCCGTGTTATTCAGCAAGAAGCGCTGGCTGATGAAAGCTTTGCCGCCATTAACGTGCCGGGCGGCGGCGGTGCGGTGGCTTGGGCCCAGGTAGCCCGTGATAACGGCAACCCGCATAAACTTTTCGCGACCAGTCCTCCGATGATCTTGGTACCGCTGGCAGGTGCTTCGCGTTACGACCACACCGATTTCACTCCGATTGCGCGCATCAATACCGACTATTCGATTATTTTGGTGGCGGCAGACTCCGAGTACCAAACCCTGGATGATCTTTTCACAGCGCTGAAAGAGAATCCCAGTTTGAGCGTAGGCGGCGGCAGTGCGCCGGGTTCCATGGACCACATCTCGGTGGCTGGCCTTGCTTCCGCGGCGGGTATGGATGCCTCCTCGGTTAACTACATCCCCTTCTCGGGCGGTGGCGACGCCATGACCAACCTCATGGGCGGCCACATCGAGGCAGTGATTGGCGGTGCCGGTGAAGCGGTAGGCCAGCTGGGCGAAGGTAGCCAGCTGCGCGCACTGGGCGTTTCGTCTGAAGCGCGCTTGGGTGGCGGCTTGGCGGAGGTGCCCACTTACCAAGAGCAGGGTTACGACTACACCTTCGATATTTGGCGTGGCGTCATGGGCGCCCCGGAAATGCCGGACGAGGCGGTTGAATACTACGAAACGCTCTTCGCCGAGATGCTCGAAACCAACGCTTGGCGCGAAGCAAGCGACCAGCTGGGCTGGATTGATGCCTACCAGGATAGCGATGCCTTCGCTGCTTTCCTGGATGAGCAGCAAGAGCAGTTCAGCAGCGTATTGACCGACCTGGGTCTGATGCGCCAGTAAGACGCGCTCGCCCCAGCCCCCGGTGGCCTCTCGCCACCGGGTCTTCCGTCTGATACCGCAAGGATCTTGCTATTCAGCAACGACACCTTCGGAGAGCTTTCCCATGACTCGATTCAATACCAACCAATGGCTAGCGCTTGTGTTGTCGTTAGTGGCAGCTGCCTATCTGGCTATGGCCTGGCAAATTCCCAACTTTCCGCTGCCCCGCCCAGTGGATTCTGACCTGTTTCCAAAGGTGTTAGGCGTCTCTTTGCTGTTGCTATCGGCGTGCCTGTTTTTTGAGCGCCCTGGCCCTATTGCGGGAGCCGATCAGATTGATCACGCCGAAACCGAAGGGCCGCTGCTGTTGACGCCTTGGGCGCGGGTAATCGTCACCGCGATCGCCATCGCGGCTTACGCGTTCTTACTCGTACCGCTAGGCTTTGTGCTGGCTTCGACGCTGCTATGTGTAGGCCTAACCGCTTACTACGGCTACCGCCGCCATGGGGTCAATCTGGCAACATCGCTTGGGGTGGTGCTGGCGCTGTATCTGACCATGACGCGGGTAATGGATGTTTACCTACCCACTGGCGTGCTGCCGTTTTAACCCAGCCGCGCTTGCCCCCTGTTCGCGGGTTTAAAAGAGAGACACACCCATGGATGCCTTTAACAATCTAATGTACGGCTTTGGCATCGCGCTTGAGCCTATCAATATCGCGTACGTCTTTGCCGGTGTGTTTGCTGGCACCATTATCGGCATGTTGCCCGGCCTTGGGCCAATCAGCGCGCTGGCGCTAATGATCCCGATTACCTTCGCGATGGAGCCCTCGTCAGGACTGATCCTGATGGCTGGGGTGTATTACGGCGCTATTTTCGGCGGCTCCACTTCGTCTATTTTGCTGAATGCCCCTGGCGTGGCGGGAACCGTCGCCACTTCGTTTGACGGCTACCCGATGGCTAAGCAGGGGCTGGCCGGTAAGGCGCTGGCGATTGCCGCTTACTCCTCCTTTGTGGGCGGTACTATCTCCGTTGTTTTTCTGATGTTGATTGCGCCGCTGCTCTCCAAGGTCGCGGTAAGCTTTGGCCCCGCTGAGTACTTTGCGCTGATGGTGCTGGGCTTAACCGCCGTTGTGTCACTCTCCGATAAGTCGCTCGTTAAAGGCTTAATCGCCGCCGTTATCGGAGTAATGATCTCGATCATCGGGATTGATATGCAAACCGGTACCGAACGCTTTACCTTTGGCTCTATTCACCTGCTCGACGGCGTCGATTTCCTAGTCGTCGCGTTGGGCATCTTCGCGTTAGCCGAAGTGTTCTACATGCTGCTGCGCGGAGGCGGTGGTAAAGAAGCGCCGCGTAATGCCATTGGCTCCTTGAGGTTGACCCGCAGTGAAGTGAAGCAGATTGCCGGGCCGGTTAGCCGCAGTTCAGTCTTAGGCTTCTTTACCGGTGTGCTGCCAGGGGCTGGCGCGACCATCGGTTCGTTTCTTGGCTATAGCATGGAAAAACGCATTGCTAAAGATGGCGATACGTTTGGTAAAGGCAACATTAAGGGCGTTGCCGCGCCGGAAGCGGCGAATAATGCGGCGTGTACCGGCTCGTTTGTACCGTTGTTAACCTTGGGTGTGCCGGGTTCGGGGACCACCGCCGTGCTGCTTGGCGCGCTGTTAGTAATGGGAGTAAACCCTGGCCCGATGATGCTTGAGCAGCGCCCGGATGTGTTCTGGGGCGTGGTCGCCAGTATGTATATCGGCAATATTTTCCTGCTGGTGCTTAACCTGCCGTTGATTCCGCTGATCGCCAAGATTCTCGATCTGCCCAAGCCGTTGCTGCTATCACTGATTTTGATCTTCTGCATGATCGGCGTTTACGGCATGAGTTTCAGCGTTTTCGACCTGTTGCTGCTGCTTGGCTTTGGTTTGGTGGGCCTAGGGATGCGCTTGTTCGGATTCCCCGCTGCGCCGCTGATTTTGGCGCTGATTTTAGGCAACATTATGGAAGAGTCCATGCGCCGTGCGCTGCAGATCTCTGGCGGTGATTGGACGACCTTTATCGACAAGCCGATTTCCCTGTCACTACTGGTGATTGCGGTACTGTCACTTGGGTTACCGCTGCTGAAGAAGCGCCGCAAGCGTCTAGCGGTTTAATTGCCGTTCGTTTGGTAGAGGCTCAGCGCCCTAGCCCTGCTAGGGCGCTTTTTTACGGTTTTCGGGTGAGAGTCATCGCGAGTGCTTTTTTGGTGCAGGGTGCTCTCTGGGTGCATTTAAGCCGTGCATGAACGATGTGCCAGCGCGCTACCTTAGTGCGTAAACGGCGGTCGGATAATTTTTAACATTATTCTAAGTGTTTGATATTTAAATTATTAAATTCTTTTGCTCCAGTGTGGCGCACCCCTTGCAGGTGTTGGTCACCACTTTCGTGGGCGTGCTAAAGCGCACTCATGCCGGAAGCAGCAAGGCGTAACGGCAGAGGGGTTAGCACGCAGCCAACATACCGAGCCCCACTCATAAGGGGCGCAAGGAGGTTCACGTGACCACACTGCAGCGCAAGACACACCCTCGCACCCTTGGCCGTTTTACCACTGCCTTAATTGCCGCCGCCGTTATGGGGGCCAGTGCTCAGGCCATCGCCCAAGAAGACGACCCGATCAAGGTTGGTATCCTTCACTCACTTTCCGGCACCATGGCAATCAGTGAGACCGTTCTCAAAGACACCGTCGAGATGCTTATTGAGCAACAAAATGAAGCGGGTGGCTTGCTGGGCCGCCAGCTTGAAGCGGTGGTGGTGGATCCCGCCTCTAACTGGCCGCTATTTGCCGAGCGTGCTCGGGAGCTACTGGCGCAAGAAGAGGTCGACGTGATCTTCGGCAACTGGACCTCTGTTTCCCGTAAGGCGGTACTGCCGGTGGTGGAAGAGCTTAACGGCCTGTTGTTCTACCCAGTGCAGTATGAAGGCGAAGAGTCCTCGGAAAACGTCTTCTACACCGGTGCCGCCCCCAACCAGCAGGCGATTCCTGCGGTTGAGTATCTGATTAATCAAGTCGGAATCGAGCGCTTTGCGCTGGTCGGCACCGATTATGTCTATCCGCGCACCACTAACCGCATCCTCGAAGCCTTCCTCAAAGATGAGCATGGCATCGCTGATGAAGACATCATGGTCAACTACACGCCGTTCGGCCACTCTGATTGGCAGAACATCGTGTCAGAAATCCGCCGCTTTGGTGAAGAGGGTAAACCCACGGCGGTCATCTCAACGATTAACGGCGATGCCAACGTACCGTTTTACACCGAGCTTTCTAACCAAGGCATTGATGCGGCGGATATTCCAGTCATCGCCTTCTCAGTGGGCGAGCAGGAACTCACCGGCATTGATACGGGCCCGCTAGTGGGTCACTTGGCAGCCTGGAACTACTTTATGAGCGTCGATACTGACGCAAACTACGACTTTATCGACGCCTGGATTGAGTACACCGGCGACGAAATGGCAGTCACCAACGATCCTATGGAAGCCCACTACATCGGCTTTAATATGTGGGCGGAAGCGGTGCGTAAAGCGGGCACTACCGACGTGGATGCAGTGAAAGACGCGATTATCGGTGTCACCGTACCGAATCTCTCCGGCGGCTATGCGGCCATGATGCCCAACCACCACATCACCAAGCCGGTGCTGATTGGTGAAGTTCAAGACAACGGCCAGTTCGATATCGTCTGGCAAACTCCTTCTACAGTGGCAGGCGATGCGTGGTCTGACTACCTGCCTGGCTCGCGTGATTTGATCGCCGACTGGCGTGCACCTATGCGCTGCGGCAACTTCAACGTGGTGAACGGCTCATGTGGTGGCAGCACCGCAGCAGAAGAAGCCGAAGCTGCTCTCGCTGAGTAAATGATGATCCCTCGCTGCTTGGCTGAACGCTGAGTGGTGGGGGAGCACGCTACCTCCCTTTTTTAGATTCCTGTTTCTAATATAACCAAAGGAAGAACCCCATGAGGCGTTTCCTTTCCTTAGGAGTACTGTGTCTAGGAGCACTGTGCCTGCTGTTGTTAAGCGTCACAGCCACCGCCCAGGCACAAACAAGCGCCGCCACCGTGGAGGCTGATGACGCAGCGGCACTTGAGCTACTCAAAGCGCTGGACGTGCGCTCCTATCCAGCCAAAGGCGAAGCGATTATCGCTATTTTGCAAAGCGATGATGAGCGCGCGCGTGATTGGCTACAGTCCTTGCTGGATGGGCGTTTGCAGCGCACGGACGACGGCCGCTTTGTGGTGGTGCTCGACAATCAAGGGCGCGACTGGCCAGTGGCGGATGCCTTAACCGGTGAACCGCTGGGAGAAATGTCTCGGCGTGATTTAGATCGTATCGGTATCAACAATGCGCTGCGTAATCAGTTACGTAGCGCTATTGCCGTGGTGGATCTGTATTCGCCCAACGTTGAGCGCCGTCGTACGTCAGCCAGCCGACTGCTGGGTGAGGTTGACGAATCACTGGCCGAATCGCTTGGTGAACTGATCGCTGAGGAAGAAGACGCTGAGGTAACGCGCAGGCTGACCCAGGCGCTGGCGATTTACCAAGTCGAAAGCGGCGAGCTGGAAGGCGTTGAAACGCTACGAGGCAGCTTGCATCCGCGGGTTCGCGTCGCGCTTAGCCGGGCAGCGAATGACGATGACCCCATTGTAGCCGATGCCGCTAATGAAGCGCTGATCAGTATTGAGCAGAATCTTAAAATTAATCGTGGCCTAGAAACGCTCTATTTTGGTTTGAGTCTCGGCTCGGTGTTGGTGTTGGCAGCGATTGGCCTGGCCATTACCTTTGGCGTGATGGGCGTTATCAATATGGCCCACGGCGAGCTGATCATGCTGGGCGCTTATACCACCTGGATGATGCAGCAACTGTTGCCCGGCCAGCCGGGGCTGGCGCTGGTCCTGTCGATCCCCGCGGGCTTTATGGTCGCCGCGCTAGCCGGTGTGGCGATTGAGCGTGGTGTTATCCAGTTCCTGAAGGGCCGCCCGCTGGAAACCCTGCTGGCCACATTCGGTGTTAGCCTGATTTTACAACAGCTGGTGCGAACGGTGATTTCACCGCAGAACCGCTCCGTTGTGACACCGGAGTGGATGAGCGGCTCGCTGGTGATTAACGATGCGCTGTCGTTAACGCTCAACCGCATGTACGTGCTTGGTTTTGCGCTGGTGGTGTTCGCTGCGCTGATGTTAATTATGCGCCGCACCCGCTTAGGGCTTGAAGTGCGTGCCGTCACGCAGAACCGCGCCATGGCGCGTTCTATGGGTATTCGCGCGACCCGGGTGGATATCATGACCTTTGCGCTGGGTTCTGGCGTGGCGGGCTTGGCGGGCGTGGCGCTGTCACAGCTCACTAACGTAGGCCCCAACCTGGGCCAGAACTACATCATCGACTCCTTCATGGTGGTGGTGTTTGGCGGCGTGGGTAACCTGTGGGGCACGCTGGTGGCGGGGCTTTCGCTGGGGATTATCAACCAAGTGTTGGAACCCTGGGCAGGCGCCGTGCTGGCCAAGATTATCGTGCTGGTCTTCATCATCTTGTTTATACAAAAACGCCCGCGTGGACTCTTCCCGCAGAAGGGCCGGGCTGCGGAGGGCTAAGCGATGTCATCGACGATCTCATTAACGACGCACTCATCTTCAAGCCAGTTTTGGCTCACCCGCCCGTTTGGCGAACGGGCCACGCAGATCTTTCTTGGCGTGCTGTTTGCTGCGCTGCTGCTAGTGACCGTGCTGCATCTTGCGGTGCCCCAAGGGCACCCACTGCATGTGAACGCTTACACCGTTAACCTGTTCGGTAAGTACTTAAGCTACGCGCTGCTCGCGGTGGCAGTGGACTTAGTGTGGGGCTACCTGGGTATTTTGAGCCTGGGCCACGGGGCGTTTTTCGCCATTGGCGGCTACGCCATGGGCATGTACCTGATGCGCCAAATCGGTGACCGGGGCACCTACGGCGACCCGGTGCTGCCGGATTTTATGGTGTTTCTCAGCTGGGACAGCCTGCCCTGGTACTGGCTCGGTTTCGATATGGCCTGGTTTGCGTTTGCCATGGTACTGATAGCGCCAGGGCTGCTGGCGCTAGTGTTTGGCTTTCTGGCGTTTCGCTCGCGGGTGACCGGGGTGTATCTGTCGATCATCACCCAAGCGCTCACCTTTGCCCTGATGCTGGCGTTCTTCCGTAATGAAATGGGCTTTGGCGGTAATAACGGCCTCACCGATTTTCGCGAGCTGCTTGGCTACAACCTGCGCAGTAACGACACCCGCTTAGGTCTATTTATTGCTACCGGCGTGGCGCTAGCGCTGGGCTACATTCTTTGCCGCGCGATTGTCACCAGCAAGCTAGGGCGGGTGTGCGTGGCCACCCGGGATGCCGAGGCCCGCACGCGTTTTATTGGCTACCGGGTCGAACGCTTCCAGCTATTTGTCTTCGTGGTTTCCGCCATGTTGGCGGGCTTGGCGGGCGCGCTGTATGTGCCTCAGGTGGGCATTATCAACCCCAGCGAGTTCTCGCCGATTTTCTCGATTGAGATTGTGCTGTGGGTCGCGCTGGGCGGCCGCGCCACGCTATATGGCGCGGTGATTGGGGCGATTTTGGTTAACTACGCCAAAACCGTGTTTACCGGCGTGATGCCTGATGCCTGGCTGTTTGCCCTGGGCGCGCTGTTTGTCTTGGTTACCGTGTTTCTACCTAAAGGCGTGGCGGGGCTGTTGCTCCACCTAAAACGCCGCAAACAATCCGATACCGTGCCGAAGGAGGCTACCGCATGAGCTTGTTGCAATCGCTAACCACGCGGGATCGGGTGTTTGACTTTATGGCGCCTCAGGCGTCACCGGTGGATGTGCGCCACGGCCCGATTCTGTATATGGAAGATGTTACGGTGAGCTTTGATGGCTTCAAGGCGATCAATAACTTAAACCTGACCATTGATGACGGTGAACTGCGCTGCATTATCGGCCCCAACGGGGCGGGTAAAACCACCATGATGGACATCATTACCGGCAAAACGCGCCCCAACCAAGGCAGCGTGTGGTTCGGCAGTCGCCATAATCTACTGCAAATGAATGAACCGGATATCGCCAGCTTGGGGATTGGTCGTAAATTCCAAAAGCCCACGGTATTTGAAGCGCTGAGCGTGTTTGAAAACCTGGAGCTGGCGATGGCCGCCGACAAGCGGATTCTGCCCACGCTGACCGCCCGCATGACCGGGGAGATCAAAGACCGCATTGATGAAGTATTGGAAACCATCGGCCTGACAGCGCTGCGCTACCAACCAGCAGGGATTCTTTCTCATGGTCAAAAGCAGTGGCTGGAAATTGGCATGCTGCTGATGCAGCGCCCGCGCCTGCTATTAGTGGATGAGCCGGTGGCCGGGATGACCGAGCAGGAGATGGAGCGTACCGCCGAGCTATTAACCGGCCTGGCTGGAAAACAGTCGGTGGTGGTGGTGGAGCACGACATGGGCTTTGTACGTTCTATTGCCCGTAAAGTGACCGTACTGCACCAGGGCAGCGTGCTGGCCGAAGGCAGCATGGATCAGGTCTCCAGCGACCCCAAGGTGGTTGAGGTGTATCTGGGCTCGGACGACGAGGAGGCTGCCTAATGCTGGCGATTGAAAAGCTCAACCAGTTCTACGGCGAAAGCCACACCTTGTGGGACTTAGACCTAGACGTGCCCGCCGGGCAGTGCACCTGCGTGATGGGCCGCAACGGCGTGGGTAAAACCACCTTGATGAAGTCCATTATGGGGGAAGTAGCCGTAAAAAGCGGCCAGCTGCGCTACCAGAGTAGTGACGGCGAGATAGAGCTGACCAAAAAAGCCGTGGAAGCACGTTCGCGGTTAGGGATTGGCTTTGTGCCCCAGGGGCGGCAGATCTTCCCGCTGCTCACCGTGGAAGAAAACCTGCGTACCGGCTTGGCAGCGCGTGGTGATGGTCTGAAAAAAATACCTGAGCGCATCTATGAGCTGTTTCCCGTGCTCAAAGAGATGAAGCATCGCCGGGGCGGTGACTTATCCGGCGGGCAACAGCAGCAGCTCGCCATTGGCCGCGCGCTGGTGATTGAACCGAAACTGCTGATTCTGGATGAGCCAGGGGAGGGCATTCAGCCCAATATTGTTGCCCAAATTGGCCAAGTCATTCGCCAACTGATTAAAGAGGATGGCCTCACGGTGCTGCTGGTCGAGCAGAAGCTACCCTTCGCCCGCAAATATGCCGACCGCTTCGTGATCATGGACCGTGGCCGTCCGGTGGCTAAAGGCGAGATCGCAGAGCTTTCCAACGAGCTGATAAAGCAGCATCTGACGGTTTAAGTTATCCACACCCGGGTTACAACCGCGGATCGGGTTGGAACGGCAGTTCTTCTGCGCTGGCAATGGCTTGCTCGAATAAGGGGTGGGCCGGGTTGAGCATGTAATTAAGCTCTCTCGGTACCACCACGCTGGGGAGTGCCAGTGCCAAACTCTGGCCGGAGGCGAGCCAGCCATCGCCTAAGTCGGCGGTTTCCGCAGGCGCTGGCGCTTCCTGCCAGTTTTCTGGTAAATCTTCCGTTCCAACGCTCAAAATACTCTCCGAGGGTAGTATCAGTCGAAGCAGTGCGTATGCGTTGAGCAGCCGATAGCTTTCCAGATGCACCATAATTTCCAGCAGCGCCAACGACTCGGAACTTGCCACATACACACAGGCGCTGCCTGGGCTATTCCAGCGCCCGCCATAAAGCCGTGCGCCCTCGCCATCAAACGCGCTCTCCTGAAACTTGCGCTTCACCAGCCGGTAAGCGGTGACCTCGCTCATACCGACACCCCGTGCTCCAGCCTGCCGATCAGGTTCAGTACCGTTTGGTACTCCGCCGAGGTAGCGCTCATTTCGACGGGGCGACGCCCGCCTAGCCCGGCATTAGGTTTGAGCAGCCAAGCACGGGCACCCTCCACGTCACCCTCGAACAGATCCAGCGCCGCCTTGAACAACTCGGCAAAGCGATACAGCCGGTCGCTTTCTGCCATCTTGAAGCGGCCCGATTTAGCGCGGCGGCTTAGCGTGGCAGAAGGGATATCCACATAGCGCGCCAGCGCCTTCTGCTCGATCCCCGACACCTTGGCAAGCTGAGGGTAGACGCGATACTCCACACCTTGATGCAGCAGTTCATGCAGCTTACGGCCCCGGGCAGGCAGGCCGATCTGCTGCCAGAAACCGGAGGCCACGGTTTTGGGCGGCTGATAATGCGTGAAATGGATATCCATTGCGGCACCCTCATTTGATAAATTAAGAAGGTATCAAATGATATACATCGCGCTTGTTGGTGCGTCAAGCGTAATAAGTGTTAAAACGCATTTATAAAAAAGGACATCGTTATAACCGCACTTAAATTATCAACACCCATTTTGCTCATCCACTTATTTCTAAAGAGAGCCGTGCTTATTATTAAAACCCTGCACTGGGTACGTGTTGGCAACATGGCTTTACGGTAACATGGCTTGCCTTAACAATCAGAGCCGGGTGGAGTATGCGTTACAAAGATAAAAATCAGCTCGCTAACGAGTGGCGAATGCTGCTGGAGAGTACGCCAATGGCGTTACGCCACGCGGTGGAAAGGCTGATCGAACAACACTGCGCCCGCTTTGCTGATCACTTTTACAGCGTCATGCTGGAAGACCCCCACGCCTCGCTATTTCTCTCCAACGACCAAGTGCATCAGCGCTTAAACCCCTCCATGCAGCGTTGGCTGAGCGCCATGTTTGCCGTGGAGCATGTCGACTTTGAAGCGCTGGTCGTGCATCAGGAGAAAGTGGGCCAGGTGCACGCGCGTATCGATATTCCCGTTAACTTGGTACTTAACGGCGCGCGACAGCTTAAGCAGGCAATCTATCAGCAGATTAACGCCTCTTTTGAAAGCCCGCTGTCGTCGGGTGCTGCGTCGGTCTATGTCTCTAACCATATTGATATGGCCATGGAGATTATGAGTCATGCCTACTCCGTTGCCAGCGACCGCAATGCACGCACGGAAGAGGCGTATAAGCTCTTCTCGCTGACCCAGAGCATTGGGGACGAACGCGAACGGCAGCGTTCAGCGCTGCTGGATTGGGAAAATACGCTGATGTTTGCCGTGGCCGCCCAGCAAGGCGTCGCCACCTTTCCTCGGCTGGCCAGCTCCGAATTTGGCCTATGGTACTTTCATAAAGCGTGTCATGCGTTTGAGGGCGCGCCGGAAATCAAGACCATTTCGCGGCATATTTATCACGTAGATGATGAGTGGTTAAGGGCGCTGGGCAGCGACGATATCCATTCACGGCTACAGGCGTTGAGCGATATTCGCAATGCGGCGCGCACTATCCTTATGCTGTTGGATGACGTGTTAGAGCGTGCGTCGGGATTAGAAGCGGGGCGCGATAGCTTAACCCGGCTGCTTAATCGGAAGTTCCTTTCCGTGGTGCTGAATCGGGAAGTTGAAATAGCACGCAATTCAGAAAAGCGCTTTGCACTATTAATGGTAGATATCGACCACTTCAAGTCGATCAATGACACTCATGGTCACGATGCGGGCGACAGCGTACTGCAGCAGGTGGCTAGCATTCTTGACCGCTCCACCCGTGGAGGCGATTACGTTTTTCGCATGGGCGGTGAAGAGTTTCTCATTGTGTTAGTGGATACCGACCTCGAAGGTAGCCGATTGTTTGCTGAGCGCTTGCGGCAAGCGGTGGCTAAAGAGTCGATGCTGGCAACGGCCGATACGCTGCTCAATGTGACCGTCAGTGTTGGGGTGACACTCCACGATGGCCACCCGGACTATTTGCGCTCGCTGCAGCGCGCCGACCAAGCCCTCTACCAAGCCAAGCGCGGCGGGCGAAATCAGGTAGTGACCGGCTAATCAGCTCTTTTAAGGAAAGCACTTAAGGAAAAGCACTATGTTGCGTACTGCACTGTTAACAACGCTGTTATTGACCAGCACAGCGCTGCTTGCCAACCAGCACGGCCAAGATGATGGCGCATCAAGCCATACGCTACCTATTGAGGCCGCCACGCCCTGGACGCGGGCAACGCCGCCAGGGGCCGGGGCGGGAGGAGGCTTTGTCACCCTGACCAACCGTAGTTCGACCGATGACCGCCTAGTGGGGGCCACCTCACCACTTACCGAGCGCGTTGAACTGCATACCATGGAGATGGATGGCGACGTGATGCGTATGTCTCACCTGCCGGATGGCATTGAGCTGCCCGCAGGCGATACGGTTACGCTGGCGCCGGGCGGCTTACACCTGATGTTTATGGAGCTGGGTTCCCCCATCGTTGAGGGAGAGCCTGTGCCTGTCACGCTTGAGTTTCAAAACGCTGAGAGCATTCACGTAGAGCTTGAGGTATTGGCACCGGGAGCATCGCCAGAGGGAGCTGAACACGCTCACTCGCATGCTGAACAGTCTGGGCACATGCACCACTAATCGTTACGTAATATCGTGGTGCAGGCGGCGTTCTGGTGCATTTTTATGGTGCAAAAATGCCGCAGGCATCGTGCTGGTTGCCCCATTAACTGCTTTTACGGTCGCATATTTAGGCCTTTCACCATTTTGGCGCACTCTTTGCATTAAATGGGGAAAGGCTTATCAAAAAGGATGCGACCGCTTCCCATGCTTCTGTGCGAATCCGTAACACCGCGCGCTGGCTCCGGCCACCGGTTCGACCAAGACCGCCACTGGGCGGCATCCCTGGCGCTGCGCTTCGCCCATCGCGACGGCATCACCCGGCTGACCCAAGCGCGTCACCAAGGGCCGCTGCGGGTTCAACGCCCGTTTTACCCTGAAGGCAGCACAGAAGCCTGCCATGTCTACGTGCTGCACCCGCCAGGTGGCTTGGTCAGTGGTGATGCGCTCACGATTCGCGCTGACATCGAGCGCGGTGCCCACGCGCTGCTCACCACGCCTGCGGCGAACAAGCTGTATAAAGCGGACAGCCAGGGCGTCGCCTGGAGCCAACACACTGAACTGAACGTGGAAGATGGTGGCATCCTCGAATGGCTACCCCAGGAAACGATCGCCTTTGATGGCTCCAAGGGCACTCAGCGAACGCACATTGCGTTGCATGGCAGCGCCCGTTGCCTGGGCTGGGAAATCATGGCTCTAGGCCGTCCCGCCAGTGAACTTCCTTATGTAACAGGCCGCATTGAGCAGCACTTTCGCCTAACCCTGGATGGCAAGCCGCTGTGGCTGGAACGCCAGCCGCTAGACCCACTGCATCCGCGTTTTGCGGGGCGCTGGGGGCAGGGCGGCGCCACGGTGCAAGCCACGCTGTGGGCGGTGGGTTTAGAAGATGCCGGTGGGACGATTGATGAACTACGCGAGGCGCTGCCGGATAACCCGCGTTGGGCCGTCACCGTTCGTCATGGCGTACTGCTGCTGCGCTACCTTGGAAACTCTCGTAATGAAGCCTGGGCGCTATGTGAGCAGGCCTGGCATTTACTGCGCCCGCGCTGGATTGCGCGTGAGGCCCATACACCGCGCATTTGGTTAACCTAATTCGATGCACTGCCGGAGATTCGACCCATGGAGCTGACCCCACGAGACAAAGATAAGCTGCTGCTGTTTTCTGCCGCCCAGCTTGCCGAGCGCCGCAAAGCTCGCGGCCTAAAACTCAACTACCCCGAAGCCGTCGCGCTAATCAGCTTCGAAATTATCGAAGGCGCCCGTGACGGTAGAAGCGTCGCCGATCTAATGAGCTACGGCCGCGAGATTCTCACCCGTGACGACGTGATGAACGGCGTGGCGGAAATGGTGGATGAAGTGCAGGTGGAGGCTACGTTCCCTGATGGAACCAAGCTGGTCACCGTACACACCCCCATCACTTAAAACGGGCGGCGCTCAATCCGTGTTAAATCCTGGCGCTGACAAATTGAAAAAGGGGAGAACCATCATGATTCCCGGTGAGTATCAGTTAAAAGACGGTGATATTGAGCTATGCGTGGGCCGCGAGCGGATTAGCGTCGAAGTGGCCAATACCGGCGACCGCCCCATTCAGATTGGCTCCCACTACCACTTTGCCGAAGCCAACCCTGCGCTGGTATTTGATCGCAGTAAAGCGTGTGGTTTTCGTTTAGATGTCGCAGCGGGCACCGCGATTCGCTTTGAGCCTGGCCAGACCCGCGAGGTCACACTGATTCCGTTTGTCGGCAAGCGCGAAATCTACGGCTTCCGTGGCGATGTGATGGGTGCGCTCGATGGAGATAAACAATGAAACCGGTTAACAAAATCAGTCGGCAAGCCTACGCCGACATGTACGGCCCCACGGTGGGCGACCGCGTGCGCCTGGGGGATACCGAGCTATGGATCGAAGTGGAGAAAGACGCCACCCACTACGGCGACGAGGTGAAGTTCGGCGGCGGCAAGGTGATTCGCGACGGCATGGGGCAAAGCCAACGCAATGACGCTACGGTCATGGATACGGTGATTACTAATGCACTGATTTTAGACTGGTGGGGCATCGTTAAAGCCGATGTCGGCCTGCAGGGCGGGCGCATTGCCGCCATTGGCAAGGCAGGCAACCCCGACGTACAGCCCGATGTAGAGATTGTGATTGGCCCTGGCACTGAAGTTATCTCAGGCGAAGGCAAGATTCTCACCGCTGGCGGTATCGACGCGCATATCCACTTTATCTGCCCCCAACAGGTGGAAGAAGCGCTCATGAGCGGCGTCACCACCATGCTGGGCGGCGGCACTGGCCCGGCGACGGGCTCCAACGCCACCACCTGTACCCCCGGCGCTTGGCACATTGGCAAGATGCTCCAGGCGGTAGATGACCTGCCGATGAACATTGGCCTGCTCGGCAAAGGCAACGCCAGCCTGCCTGAAGCATTGGAAGCGCAGCTAGAAGCCGGTGCAATGGGGCTGAAGCTTCACGAAGACTGGGGCACCACGCCTGCGTCTATCGATAATTGCTTAAGCGTTGCCGAACGATACGATGTACAGATCGCCATCCACACCGATACGCTCAACGAATCCGGCTTTGTGGAAGACACCCTGGCGGCGTTCAAAGAGCGCGGTATTCACACCTATCACACCGAAGGGGCTGGGGGCGGTCACGCACCGGATATCCTCACCGCCTGCTCAAAAGAGTACGTGCTGCCATCTTCTACCAACCCGACGCGGCCTTATACGGTGAACACCATCGACGAGCATCTAGATATGTTGATGGTCTGCCACCACCTGGACCCTAATATTCCCGAAGACGTGGCCTTTGCCGATTCGCGTATTCGCCGCGAAACCATCGCCGCCGAGGATATCCTCCACGACCTGGGCGTGATCTCGATGATCGCCTCCGACTCCCAGGCCATGGGCCGCGTGGGCGAAGTAGTCTGCCGCACCTGGCAAACCGCCCACAAAATGAAAGTGCAGCGTGGCCTGCTGCCGGAAGATGAAGCGTTAGGGGCTGATAACCTGCGTGCCAAGCGCTATATCGCCAAATACACCATTAACCCTGCCATTACCCACGGCATTGCCCATGAGGTAGGTTCTATCGAAGTGGGTAAGCTGGCTGATTTAGTGCTCTGGAAACCGGCGTTTTTTGGCGTAAAGCCCTCGCTGATTTTAAAGGGTGGCATGATTGCGGCAGCGCCCATGGGCGACCCCAATGCCTCTATTCCCACGCCGCAGCCAGTGCATTACCGCCACATGTTTGGTGCCTTTGGGCGGGCCACCAGCCAGATCCGGCTCAATTTTGTTAGCCAGGCCGCGATTGATGCGGGAATTAAGGATCGCCTGGGCCTGCATAGCACCTTAGCAGCCTGTAAAAACGTACGGGGCGTGCGCAAAAAAGATATGAAGCTCAACGACGCCTGCCCAGAGCTGACGGTTGACCCACAAACCTACGAAGTGCGCTGCGACGGCGAACTGCTCACCTGTGAGCCCGCCACCGAGCTGCCGCTAGCGCAGCGGTATCACTTGTTTTGATTGAGTTATTGTCCGGGGCGCCGGGGGTAGGCCTACGAGAGGGCGCTGTAAATACGTCCCTGTAAGCTACTTTTGCCATCCATGGTAAAAGACCCTCTCTACGGCCTACCCCCGGCTCAGCCTTCATGGATCGAGAAAGGATAAGAGCATGCTTAAATTAATTGAGCGCTTAGGGCCGATAGACGAAAGCGCCGCCAGCGACACGCTGACACTGCCCTTCGAGCTACGCATTCGAGGCCGTTTGAAAGCCGAAAGTGACAGCGGCCAGCCGCTGGGGCTGTTTCTGGATCGCGGTCCCGTGCTGCGCGATGGCGAAGGCTTAAAAGCTGAAAGTGGCGAGGTAGTGCGCATACGTGCCGCTATTGAGCCTGTGGTGACTGCGCGAGTAAGCACAGGCTTACCCCTGGCGAGGCTTGCTTACCACCTTGGCAACCGCCATGTGCAGCTGGCGCTGGGCGAAGACGAAAAGGGCGGCTGGGTGCGCTTCCCCCCCGACCATGTGCTAGAAGAACTGGCGGAATTGCTGGGAGCTGAGCTTGAGCATCACAACGCCACCTTCGACCCAGAGCCGGGGGCCTATAACCAAGTAGGTGGCGGCGGGCATTCTCACGGACATTCTCATGGACACTCCCACGACCATGAGCACCCACATGATCATTCACACGCTCATGAGCACCACCATGCCCACTGAGCAGCCATCAGACCTCGCCCTGTTAGGGCTGATGCAGCTGGTCAGCCCCGCACTGCCCATCGGTGCCTTTGCGTTTTCCCAAGGGTTGGAAAGTGCCTTTGAGCTGGGCTGGGTCAGCGATGAGCAAAGTCTGGCGGTGTGGCTTTCTGGCGTGCTGGAAGACGGCCTAACCCGCTGTGAGCTGCCGCTGATTGCACGCTTATACTCCGCCTTTGAGCAACAGGACAGTGCCGTCGTTGCGCAATGGGATGAGTGGCTGGCCGCCACCCGAGAAACCGCTGAACTGGCCGCCGAGGATAGCCGCTTGGGCGCTTCGCTCAAGCGCTTGCTGGGCAGCCTGGACTTATTGCCACATGAGACCTTACTGCCGGCTCATGCCGGCTACGTCACCCTATTTAGCTATGCCGCCCACATGCGCGGCGTATCCAAGCGTCAGGCGCTTTTAGGGTTTGGCTGGGCGTGGCTGGAAAACCAGCTGGCGGTGGCCTGCAAAGCACTGCCCCTGGGCCACACCGCCGCCCAACGCGTGATTGAACAGCTGCGCGGGGAGCTGGTGGCCGCCGTCGACCAGGCGTTGTTGCTCGACGATGATGGCCTTGGCCCCGTATTGCCCGGCGTGGCGCTGGCAAGTGCGCTGCATGAAACGCAATATTCACGCTTGTTTAGAAGCTAAACGCTTAGCTATTTTAAAAGCTTATCTATTAGGAGAGAACAATGACGCACTGTTTACGCGTAGGCGTGGGTGGCCCGGTGGGTTCCGGTAAAACCGCACTGCTCAAGCAGCTCTGTTCAGCGCTAAGGGATTACTACGACATCGCCGTCGTGACCAATGATATTTATACCCGCGAAGATGCCGATTTTTTGCTCAAACACGATGCCCTGCCTGCCGACCGCATACTCGGCGTGGAAACCGGCGGCTGCCCGCACACGGCGATTCGTGAAGATGCCTCGATGAACCTAGCAGCGATTGATGAGCTGCACGCCCGCCATCCAAAACTTGAGCTAGTGTTGGTGGAGTCCGGTGGTGACAACCTGTCGGCCACTTTCAGCCCCGAGCTTTCCGATCTCACGCTGTACGTGATCGACGTTTCCGCAGGCGATAAGATCCCCCGTAAAGGCGGGCCAGGCATTACCAAATCAGACCTACTGATTATCAACAAAATTGATATTGCCGAGCAGGTGCACGCGTCTCTTGAGGTGATGGAGCGCGACTCGAAGAAAATGCGTGGCGAGCGTCCCTTTGTGTTTACCAACCTCTACGATGGCGTTGGGCTTGAAGAGATCATCCGCTTTATTCTCGATAAAGGGATGTTAGATGAGAGGCGCCCACAGGCTGAAAAAGCTATCGGCTGAGGTAATAAATCCCGCTCTTACTTTACCCGTGTAATGGGCTGTCGGCTTGGGTCGGCATACCAGGGCAGATCCAGGCGGGTATTTCTTTCCAGCTCAGCAATGACTTGGGCGCCCAGCAGTAAAATGACGGCGCCCACTTCCAGGCTAATCAGCAAAATCACCAGCGTTGCCAGCGAGCCGTAAACGGCGTTGACGAACGACAGGTTGGCGAAATAGTAGACCAGCAGTAGCCGTACGCCTTCCCACAGCAGTGCCGCAACGAATCCACCCACTACCGCACGACGTAAAGCAATGCGCACGACGGGCAGCACTTTATAGATAGCGCTGAATAACAAGAACACCCCAACAAAACTGGCCAGGTTTAGCACGGGGCCTGAAAACCCCGCGAGCGGCAGTTCTCTATCGAAAAACATCAGCACCAATGCATTGAGCGAGCTGGCCAGGGTGACCACTAGTGTCAGCGCCATCAACCCGGCGCCCAACACCACCATGAAAGCGTAGGGCAGCATCACGGAAACCCAGACGCTGCGTTTAACATGGGGCGTCTCCGGCGCATGAAAAATGATCGCAAGAGCATCTTCCAGCATGCGAAAAGCAAAGGAGCTAAACA
This sequence comes from Halomonas sp. 7T, assembly GCF_025643255.1. NCBI lineage: Bacteria > Pseudomonadati > Pseudomonadota > Gammaproteobacteria > Oceanospirillales > Halomonadaceae > Halomonas > Halomonas sp. 7T. The sequence goes on from NZ_CP087112.1 coordinate 3,298,391, forward strand.
GCAGCAGAATAGGGAAGCTCAAAATGCCAATGACATCCCGGGAAGCCAGCAAGCTACGCACGGCTTCCAACAGCACTTCGGCGTGAGCAGGGGCCATATGGCGCGCCTGTACCGTTAGCACATTTAGAAGGTGCTGTTCATCAACCACCTGGGTGAGGAGCACCACGAGGAGAGCAAACAGCGGCACAATGGAGAGCAGAATATTATAGCCCACGCCTCCTGCCAGCAGGATGCCGTGGTTTTTAAAGAAGTTGCGTATTACGCGCCAGGCAAAACGGGCCAGCCGAGGGAGCAGTAAAAAGAGCGTACTAATGATGACGCGGGTTCGAACCATGGCGTGCTGTTCTCCTTGTACGTGAGCCCCTACTGCCATGATACGCCGATGGAAGTAGCAAATAACAAGGAGGGTGAGGAATTACAGCACCAGGAGGCACGGCGATTGAATAACAGCGGAAATAAAAACTGCCCTGACCGGGCGGTTGCGGTTAGAGCAGCGGAAGAGTGTGGCTAGCAGCTTGCTAAAACGGGCCGTCCTTGGCCACCACCTGAACACAATGAACCGATAGGATATTGATAACCTTAACCTATGTTATCAACAGCCGGGTTGATGGGATAATTAACTGTTCAATAAGTAAAAAAGTACCGTGAGTGGTTAAAGTTGACACACATTAAGCCGATATTTATAAGCATAATTCTATTAAAATTCTCATTGGACCAATAACATCATGGCTACTGCTCCCCACACAACCGTAAGACGAGCCTCCGGGCTGCAAGCAAAAGTGCTTGCGCTGGTGTTGCTACCCCTGCTTTTAGTGACCGTTGCCCTGGTAGTCTTTGATGCGTATAGCCGCACCCAAGACACCCGTAACACCCTTGCCGAGCAGCGTGAACTGCTCATTAACGAGCGCCGCGATGCGGTGCGTGATGTGGTGCAAATGGCCACCACCGCCGCTGCGCCTATTTACGAGCAGGCCGGTGCTAATGATGAGGAAGCAAAACAGCAGGTAGCAGAGTTGGTGCGCGCCATGCGCTTTGACGACAACAACTACATTTTTATCTACGACTATGAGGGTAACAATATCGTCACGGCCCCCGCCCCAGAGCGGGAAGGTACCAATATGATTGATGTGCAAACCCCTGACGGTAAGTACCTTATTCGCGACATTATTCAGTTTGCACAGGGTGGTGGTGGTTTCTACAGCTACTTATGGGAATACCCCGGTACCCGCGAGATTGAACCGAAGCACTCATATGTCGATAATTTTGAAAAATGGGGTTGGTTAATTGGCGCCGGGGTATATGTCACCGATGTAGACGATACTGTTGCTGGGCTTGAAGCGGCTGCCCGTACTAATTTACGCCAGTCCATTATCTATGCCGCGCTACTAGGGGCTGCTCTGTTCGCGATTGTCGCGCTCCTCTCTTACGGTTTTGTTCGCCGCACGGTTGGGCCGATCAAGCGCACAACCAGCGCTATGCAAGATATTGCACAAGGCCGTGGTGACCTCACCCAGCGCTTAGCGGTAGAGAGCAACGATGAAGTAGGGAGTCTGGCGATTCAGTTCAACGCCTTTGTGGAGCGCATGCAGGAAACCCTGCTGGATGTGCGTCGCAGCACCATGAGCGTGTACCAATCGGCGGGGGAGATCTCCCACAGCTCCGAGGAACTGGCCACCCGCACTGAGCAGGCGGCGGCCAACTTGCAAGAAACCTCGGCGTCTATGGAGGAGATCACCTCGACGGTGAACCACAGCGCGGATAACGCCCAGCAGGCCAATAAGCTGGTGCAATCCACGTCAGAGGTGGCCCACCAGGGTGAAGAGGCGATGGGCCAGGTTGAGCGCACCATGAGCGATATTAACGACTCGGCCACGCGCATCAGCGAAATTATTAGCATGATTGATGCCATTGCCTTCCAGACTAACATTCTGGCGCTTAACGCCTCGGTAGAAGCGGCGCGGGCCGGTGAGCATGGCCGTGGTTTTGCCGTGGTGGCTCAAGAGGTGCGGGTGCTGGCTAGCCGCTCCAGCGATGCTTCTAAAGAGATTCGCGGGCTGATCGACAACTCGGTGCAGCACACTCATGCTGGTGCCGAACTGGTGCGTAATGCAGGCGCGACGATGCGTGAAATCGTTGAAAGCGTCTCTAAAGTCACCGACGTTATTGGTGAGATTAGCGCCGGAGCCAAAGAGCAAAGCAGCGGTATCGGTCAGATCAACACTGCTGTGGCAGAAATGGACACCATGACTCAGCAGAACGCTGCCATGGTGCAGGAGTCCACTACCGCCGCTGCCGACATGCGTCGCCACGCCGAACACCTGAACGAGCTGATCAACTCCTTCGTGTTAGGCGAGGATGAATCCCTGCAGCGCCAAGCACTGCCTGCCAAAGGCACGGCCAGTGCGAATGCGGGATTAAAGCGCCCAGCGCTCTCTTCCAAGTCAGCGCCCGCCCAGCACGCCGATGATAAGTGGGAAGAGTTCTAGGCAGAGGGTAGTTAGCGAACCGTTAGCGAATACAAAAGGGGCTTGCCGATTGGCAAGCCCCTTTTTTCGTACGTGCTTTTTAGCTCAGTGGTTCTGCTTAATTACCCGACCAGCCCAACAAAATCGGCACGTACACCACCAGCAGCAGCACACCAATTAGCCCCAGTAGGTAAGGGATAATTGCCCGCGTGATGCGCTCAAGCGGCAGCTGTGTGACCGACGAGGCGACGTAGAGGTTAATTGCCACCGGTGGGGTAATCATACCAATGGAAAGCCCCACCACGATGATCAGCCCAAAGTGGATCGGGTCGATGCCCAGCTGCAGCACCAGCGGCAGCAGTACCGGGGTGAGAATGATCAAGGCGCTAGCGGTTTCGATAAACACCCCGGTCAGCAGAATCACCGCCACCACCAGCAGCATAATCACGTAGGGGTTAGTGGAGAGCGACAGCACAGATTGGGCGATGGCGCCGGGCACTTGCCAGCTAGACAGTGTCCAGCTCAGCACTGCCGACATGGCAATCACCAGCATAATCACCGCCGTGGTCATCGCCGAGCGAATCAGCAGCTTATATACCTGGGCCAGGGTTAAATCCCGGTACACAAACAGCGATACCAACAGCGCGTAGTTGACTGCCACTACGGCGGCTTCCGAAGGCGTGAAAATGCCCGAAAAGATACCGCCCAGAATAATAACCGGCGTCATCAGACCCCAGCTGGCGGCTTTAAACGTACGCCAGATAGTCAGTAGCGAGAGCGGCGTACCTTTGGGGTATTGGCGCTTATACGCTTGCGTGATTGCAATGGCCATGAGACCCAAACCCATGGCCAGCCCGGGTAAAAAGCCGTTCAAAAACAGCTTGGACACCGACTGCTGGGCAATCACTGCGTAGATAATCATCGGCACCGAAGGGGGAATCACCACGCCGATGGTGCCGCTGGCGGCGATTAAGCTGGCCGCTGACGCCGGGTCGTAGCCTTTGCGCTTAAGCTCCGGCACCAGGCTTGAACCCACTGCAGCAGTCGTCGCCGCGCCGGAGCCAGAAATCGCCGCGAAGAACATGCCCGCCATCACCGAGACCACCGAAAGCCCGCCGCGCATAAAGCCTACCAGCGAATCGGCAAAGCTCACCAGTCGCTCGCTGACCCTGCCCTGGGCCATTAAATCTCCCGCTAGAATAAACATCGGGATCGCGACCAGGGCAAAGGAGTTAATGCCTTGAAACATCTGCTGGGTCACGACCATTAGCGGCACGCCAGACTGATGCAAGGCATACAGTGTGCTGGCGCCAATCGCAAAGGCGATCGGCACGCCCAGCAGCATAAACAGGAAAAACAGCCCAAACAGCACCAGCGTCATAGCGATTTCTCCTCGGCGGCGGCTGTCGGTTCACCGTTGATCAGCACTTCAATCATGTCCACCAAGGCGTACCACGCCATGATAGCGGCTGAAATCGGAATCACTGCATACACGTAGGTCATCGAGAGACGCAAAGAAGCGGATTTCTGAAAGCTTTGCACCTGCATATAGCGGTAGCCAATCATGACCAACATCACCATAAAGGCCAGTACCACCGCGAGCGCTGCCAAGCGCGCTAGCTTGCGTAGCGGCAGTGGGAGTGCGTCCACGGCGAACGTTACTGCGATATGTCGCCCACGCTGAAAGGCCAGCGTACCGGCTAAAAACGTAATCCACACTAGCAGAAAGCGTGCGACCTCTTCGGTCCAGCCCACGGCGTTAAAAAAAACGCGCGAAACAATCTGTAGCGTGATTACGCCAATTAAAGCTGCCATGCCCGCAAACACCACGGGCTGGATGATCACATCCAGCCCGCGTTCAATGCGTCGCAGCAGCGTCAAAAGAGGCTGTGCAAACACCATCACTGATTTAGCGCCTCCTGAATGCGCGGTAGGTAGTCGCCAAACTGCTGGCCGTATTTCTCGTACACCGGCGCCACAGCGGCTTGGAAGGCTTCAATATCTGGCGACGCGTTGATTTCCATGCCTGATTCACCAAGGTCAGCCAGCTGTTCGGCTTCCATAATAGCATTCTGCTCCCTGGCATAGGCGGATGCTTGCTGGGCGGCGTCTAGCACAATGGGCTGGAGCGCTTCCTGCAGGCCGTTCCAGGCGGGTAGGCTCATGATAAACGTTGCTGGCGCATAAATATGCCGCGTCATGGTGAGGTGATCCTGGGTTTCCGCAAGGTTAAACGCATGAATGGCGTTCACCGGGTTCTCCTGGCCATCAATGGTGCCCTGCTGCAGGGCGGTCAGCGCTTCTGTCCAGGCCATGGGCACGGCGTTGGCACCCAGTTCGCGGAACGTATCAACATAAACCTCGTTTTCGATGACGCGCAGCCTCAGGCCTTGAAGGTCTTCCGGCGCGTTAATCGCGTTTTGGCTGTTGGTGATATTACGAAAGCCGCGTTCAGCGTAGGCCAGCCCTTTCAGGTTAACGTCCTGTAACTGTCCCAATATTTCCTGGCCAATCTCGCCATCTAGCACAGAGTAGGCGGCTTCGGCGCTGGGAAAGAGAAACGGCAGCTCAAAAACAGAGAACGTATCAACGAAGTTCGCCACTGGCCCGTTGGTAATCACGCCCATATCCACGGTGCCGATTTGCATGCCTTCTAACAGGGTGCGCTCATCGCCCAGGGAGGCGTTCGGGTAAATCTCAATGGTGACTGCGCCATCGGTCTGTTCACTAATAATCTGCTGAAACCGCTCAGCGGCAATATGATACGTGTCTTCCGTATTCACCACATGGGCTAAGCGCAGCGTGGTGGGGGCTATCTCATCAGCGTGGCCAGCGAAGGGGAAACCGAGCAAGCCAGCACACATAATGGGCAGCGTGAATTGTTTTAGTTGGCGAGTTGCTTTTGTCACAGCGTTAACGTTAAAGCGGGCGAGGTTGTTCACATGATCTCCTGGACGTTGGCAGTTCTTATTATAAATAGAGAGGCGTGGTTGTTTATCTTCTTAGTGTTCATCTATATCACACTCGCCCTAGGCGACAAATTACTTATTTTTATTCCATTATTCGTGATGCTAATCCGAAAAATCTTTATAGATCTTGGGCTTGAGTGATTTTGCGGTTAGCGCTAGCCTGCAAGCGGCGCCTCTTGATTGCGCACTCTTGGATGACGTATTTAACGGTGTTTAAAAAAGCTAAGTGCATCGACCAATGGTGTAGTCAGCTAAAACAGGAATAAGAAATGGATAAGTTGCTGAATGACCTTTTAGCTATTGTTGGCCCGGCGGGAGTATTGGTGGGCGATGATGTCTCACAGCGAAGCGTTGACTGGTTTACCGGCGCACCGTGTCAGGCTAAGGCAATCATCAGGCCGCGCAGCACAGAGCAGCTGAGCCGCGTGATGGCCGCGTGTTATCAGGCCGACCAGCCCGTGGTGACCCACGGCGGTATGACCGGCATTGTGCATGGCGGTGTGGCTAACCCGGATGAGCTTGTCGTTTCGCTGGAGTTAATGAACCATATCGAAGAGATCGACGCAGTTGGCTCCACGATCGATGTTCAGGCGGGGGTAACCTTGCAGCGTGTACAGGAAGCGGCAGAAGAGATCGGCATGCAGTTTCCCCTTGATCTGGGGGCAAGAGGTTCCTGCACCATTGGCGGCAACATCGCCACCAATGCCGGGGGCATACGGGTAATACGCTACGGGATGATGCGCCAGCAGGTGCTCGGGTTAGAGGCGGTGCTAAGCGATGGGACCGTGGTGAGCTCGTTAAATAAAATGCTGAAAAACAATGCGGGTTACGATTTAAAACAGCTGTTTATTGGTAGCGAAGGTACGCTGGGAATCGTTACCCGCGCGGTGCTGCGTTTACAGCCGCACATGCCCAGCGAGCAAACGGCGCTGGTGGCGGTGCCCTCGTTTGATGCGCTAACCCAGCTATTGAAACTGGCTTCCCGCGAGCTAGCCAACAGCCTCAGCGCTTTTGAAGCCCTGTGGAATAATCACTACCGGCTGATGACCACCCAGAGCGGTAAGCATGCGCCCGTGTTAGCGGACGACTCACCGTTCTACGCCATTATTGAAACCCTGGGCCTTGATGAGGCCCAAGATGCCGAGCACTTTTCGCTCGTGTTGCAACAAGCGCTAGAAGCCGGCTTGATCACCGACGCTGTGTTGGCAAGTTCCCATGCCCAGCGCCACGCGATTTGGGCCATCCGAGAAGATATCGAAGTGCTGGTGCACGCGCTTAAGCCGATGTTCTCCTATGATGTCAGCCTGCCGATTCCCAACATGGCAGCCTATGTGGAGGGCTTGGAAAGTCGCCTTAAAGCGCAGTGGCCGGACGCCAGCAAGCTGGTGGTGTTTGGCCACTTAGGGGATGGCAACTTACACATTATGATCACGGTACGCGACGATAGCCCAGAGAGCCGCCGCCAGGTTGAGCAGTTGGTCTATTCGCCGTTAAAAGCGTTTGGGGGGTCTATTTCTGCTGAACACGGCATTGGGCTTGAGAAAAAAGCGTACCTTTCGGTGTCACGCACCCCTGCAGAGATCGCCTTAATGCAGCGCCTTAAGGCCGCACTAGACCCTAAAGGACTGCTAAACCCCGGTAAGGTGATCACGCTGGAATAAGCCGTCACGATATCTGCGATGCCAACGTTTAGGGAGTCGGTGCCATCAGCTCCCTAATCAGCGACTTCAACCAGTGTATGCCCGCATCGTGCTCTTTTCGCTCATCCCAGCAGAGGCACACTTTAAAGGGCGCAACATCCAGCGGCAGGGCGTAAAACCTCAGCGAGTTATCACGACAAATCACGTTGGCAGCGCTCTCGGTGACCACGCAGAGCAGCTGAGTCGCCGTCAATATCTCCTGCAGCGGCGTAATATAGGGCGTCTTGGCGACGACTTTGCGCTCCAGCCCCAGCTTTCGCAGCTTCTCATTAATTAACAGAGGGCTGTCTTCCCGATGGGAAAGCGCAACCTGCGGCGCGTTCAAAAACGCCTCCAGCGTGATGGTATGACCCTCCCCGTAGACACTGGCATCGCCCACGCAGCCGATTACATCGTCAAACAGGTATTCGTGAGACGAGGTGAGCGGCAGCGCCTCAAACTGCACCATGGCAAGATCGATATCATGGGTTTGTATCGCGTGTTGCGCCTCTTTGGCACTGGCAATGCGTGTCGAGAGCATGTTGAAGCACACGTCGGGGGCGTGGGTTAAGCAGTGCTGAATCAGCTTAGGCTGCAGCTGCTGGCTGACATAGTCGACCAAGCTGACGCGAAACTCGCGCTGCGAGGTGGCAGGTGAAAACTCGCTGTTGTTATAAACCGCCTGATCAAAATAGAACAACCCTTTTGCCACGGCGGTATTCATTTGCCGCGCCAGGGGCGTTGGCTGCATGCCATCCACCGTCTTGATAAAGAGCGGGTCATCCATCATAAAGCGAAGCTTCTTCAGCGAATGGCTAACGGCGGGTTGGCTCAGGCAGAGTGTTTCTGCGGTCAGCGTTAAGCTGCGTTTCCAATACAGTGTGTGAAACACCAATAATAAATTAAGATTTATCTTATTCAGTCTCATTGCCAACTTTATAGGGGAAGTTTCGTTCATCACGTTTATCTCATGTTGGCAAAGGGCTGTTTGCGCATCGTGTGCATGTTACGCAAACAGCCGGCGGTTATTTTATTAACATCCCATCAGTTGGTGGTTGGCTGTGTTAGTAAAAAGACCGCTTATTTTAGCGCCTCCTGAATACGCGACAGGTAGTCACCGAACTGCTCGCCGTACTTCTCGTATACCGGGGCGACGGCGGCTTGGAAAGCCTCCATATCCGGCGAGTCGTTAATTTCCATGCCCGCATCGCGCAGGGCTTGCAACTGCTCGGCTTCCATTTCGGCGTTCATCTGGCGCTCATGCTCGGCGGCTTCCTGGGCGGCTGCCAGCAGTACCTCCTGCGCGTGCTCTGGCAGTTGGCTCCATGCGGGCATGCCCATCACAAAAATTGCTGGGGCGTAGGTGTGGCGGGAGAGCGTCATATAGCTCTGCGTTTCATCCAGGTTGAACGAGTGGATCACGTTCACCGGGTTTTCCTGACCATCGATAGTGCCCTGCTGCATGGCGGTGAGCGCTTCGGTCCACGCCATGGGAATCGCGTTGGCGCCCAGCTCACGGAAGGTATCGGTGTACACCGGGTTCTCCATCACGCGAATGCGCAGGCCATCCAGGTCTTCCGGCGAATTTACCGCTCGCTCGCTGTTGGTCAGGTTGCGGAACCCGCGTTCGGCGTAGGCCAAGCCTTTCAGGTTTACCTCAGAAAGCTTATCCAAAAGCTCCTGGCCGATGGGGCCATCCAGCACGCTGTAGGCAGCTTCCGGGGAGGGGAACAGGAACGGCAGCTCAAACACCGCCATCTCTTCGACAAAGTTAGCCACCGGCCCGTTGGTAATCACGCCCATATCCACGGTGCCGATCTGCATGCCTTCCAGTAGCGTGCGCTCATCGCCTAGTGAGGCGTTGGGGTAGATCTCGATATCGACTTTGCCATCGGTGCGCGCTTCCACCAGTTCTTCAAATTTAGTGGCCGCAATATGGAAGCCATCCTGTTCATTAACCACGTGGGCCAAGCGTAGTGTTACCGGGTCCATATCGGCAAACTCGTTCGCGTTCGCGGTGCTCACCAGCGCCAGTGAGATGCCCAGTGCCAGCGTGTTACGTGCAAATGTTTTCATTATAAGAGTTTCCTGGTTTCACTAAGAGGGACGTGCACTTAAAGCATGCACCAGGCAGGCGAAAACGGTCAATCGACACAGCTGAACGCCGCTTCCTCGCTGGACACAGCGTGCCCACACGGGTAAGATGCGCACCCAAAGCGCCCGTAGCTCAGTTGGATAGAGTGTCGGCCTCCGAAGCCGAAGGTCGCAGGTTCGATTCCTGCCGGGCGCGCCAAACATATCAAGGGCTTACGTTAACGCGTAGGCCCTTTTGTTTTGTGGTAATGATGATCGTAGCTACACTAGTAACCACAAAAGGCAATCCCAAACCATTTTTAATCGGCGCTATCCGGTGATGCCGTGTGCCGTTAAGGCTTCGCAGTGGGTCAGGCGTTGTACTTCTCCACAGGTGTTGCGTTTTGTTGCCCCTACCGTTGCGTTGTTGGTCATTTTAGCGTGGCCGTAATGGCGTTATACACTGATTCAGTTAAACAGTTTTCGTGCCCGCTCTCTTGTCAATGCACGTTATAACTAGACTTTTCTTGAGGGAGCGACGTCACCCCATCTTCAGTAGCACCCGGGTTTAGAGTCAGAAGTTACTTTATCGTGTTTTACCGCCAGTTGCTCGGCAGAGGCTGAAGGGTGCAGCCCACCAAGACTCTTCTCCGGGCTTGCCGCTGGCATGGTGCTTGTCGGCATAGCCTGTGGCTTTGATCTGCTCTACTGCTTTGCCATCGTGAAGCCACCAATACGTATAGCATTGTCATTTATTGTTGCCCGATACATTTCCAGCAACCATCATGTATGAAACTGAGGTTTCAGGATAAATAATGCCCCCGACAGCCAAAGAACGTTCTTTTCTAACTCGTGTGCGTAGCGCTCTCCCCACTCTCCATCCTGCCGAACGTCGGCTGGGTGAGTTTGTTTGTGACTTCCCGGGTGAATTAGCCAGCTACGATGCCCAGGAGCTTGCTAAGTTTGCCAACGTCTCTAAAGCGACTGTGTCACGTTTTGTGCGGCGGCTGGGCTACGAAAGCTATGAGGCCGCTCGAAAACATGTACGAGAAGAGCAAAGCACCGGCTCTAGGTTATTTCTTCCTTCATCTGACAGCCGTATTGAAGAGCAATCGCTCACCAGCAATTTGGAGCTGGGTAAAGCCAATCTAGACCGAACATTCGCCACGATCACCCAGGCAGAAATCGACAGCGTCGCTCAAACGATCCTCAGCGCTCGTAAAACGTGGGTCATCGGCTTTCGCGCCAGCCACCCTTTTGCAGACTACCTGCGTTGGCAATTAACCCAAGTGATCGAACACGTCATCAGCTTGCCCGGTGGTGGCGAAACATTGGGCGAGCAATTGGTCAATTTCACCCCAGATGATTGTGTGATTCTATTTGGCCTGCGCCGCCGCGTGGCGCTGACTGAACAACTGCTTGCGCATGCCAAAGAGTGCGGTACTAAGCTGCTTTATATTACCGATGAAGGAGTGGACGCAGAACCTAGTGCCACTTGGCACTTCCGCTGCCATACCCTCGCCACTGGGCCATTATTTAACCACACTGCCGTAATGGCGCTGTGCCATTTGCTTGTGATGCGCACCATTGAATTATCAGGCGATGCCTCCCGGTCTCGACTGCGCCGCATTGAAACTCTGAATGATCGCTTTGAAGAGCTTTAACGTTACGGAAAAGGTGCTCACAAGCACCTAGATAGCGCATAGCACTCCCTTCTTGCACTCTCTGTGTGCACATTCGTAACACCTTCACATACTTTTTTATGCACAGTACATCAGGTAGTTAATTGATTTTAATATGAAACCATAGTTTCTTGAATTTAGTGGCATGAAATATGGATCTACTTTTATAGCATGGCACGACATACAGCCATCCAAATTCATCAGTGCTACACCGCAGCCAAGCCATAAGACCGCCCAATAGGAAACTAATCATGTTAAAACGCACCGCACTCATTGCCGCCATTTCAACCGCCTTATTACTACCTGTCGCCCATGCAGAAACACTTTCGCTGAGAGTGCTAGGACAGCCTGCAGGCTCTGGGTTGATCGCGCAAAATAAAGAGCAGCCTTTCTTTGAAGCGCTTGCCGAACATAGCGGCCTGGATGTGTCTGTTCAGTATATTCCAGTTGATGTTGCCGGCATCCCCGACACGGATGGCCTGCGCGTACTGAACTCAGGGCTATTCGACATTGTTTCGTTGCGCGGGCCACAGGTGAGTCGTGACGAACCATCCATCCTGGGTCTCGATTTGATTGGCCTCAATACCAGCTTTGAAGCCGGACGTAATAACGTAGAAGCATTTTACGATTATGTAGATTCGCGCCTACAGGAGCGCTTTAACGCCAAACTTTTAGGCGTCTGGCCTGCAGGCCCCCAGGTAATTTTCTGCAGTGAAGACATCACCGGTCTAGACGATCTACGCGGCTTACGAGTGCGTGTGGGCGACCAAAGCGCAGCTAACTTTATTGGCGAACTTGGCGCGACCGGCATCTCCATGCCCTTTGGCGATGTGCAACAAGCGCTTTCCCGCGGTGTTGTAGACTGTGCGATTACTGGCCCTGCCTCTGCTAACTCCGGTGGCTGGCCTGAAGCAGCAAGCACGGTGCTGCCCATTGCACTGCAACTCGCCATCAATGGCTATGCCATCAACATGAACACCTGGAATCGCTTATCTGCTGAGCAACAGACCCAGCTTGAAGAGGCTATCGCCAAGCTAAGCGACGATGTTTGGCAATATTCTGAAGAGCTGTATGAAGACGCTATGCGCTGCAACGCGGGCGAATCACCCTGTGAGTTTGGAACCTCATACTCACTTAGCGAAGTACCTGTATCAGACGCTGATTTAGCAACCGTCACGGCGGCTGTCGAAGAAGTCTCGCTACCTCTCTGGGCTCGACAGTGCAACGCAGTAGCTGCTGATTGCGAAGCCGCTTGGCGTGACACCGTTGGCGCTCAGTTAGGCCTATAAGGTAATAGGAGAGGAATATGACCACTTACTCTCGCATTCTTGGGGTCATTTTTGGCAGTATGATGTTATTGCTTGCGCTATTGATCACCCTCGAAACTCTCATCCGTAAGTTCTTCTCGCTGTCACTAGGCGGTGTCGATGAACTGGGTGGCTACGCCATAGCCATTGCTGCACCGCTAGCATTCTGTGTTGCGATGGTTGAGCAATCGCATATTCGCATTAACTTGTTGCACATGCGCCTCCCCACTGCCACTCAGGCGGTTCTCAATGCACTGGCAGCCCTTTCACTAGGGCTGTTGGCAGCATTTTTACTCTATTTCACCGTGCAGACCGTGCTGGATACCCAGCTGTATCGCTCCATTGCGCAAACGCCTTGGGCGACGCCACTGATCTATCCTCAGTCCGTTTGGTTAATCGCCATGACAGCCTTTAGCGTGGCGGCGGCATTGCTCTCAGTTAAAGCGCTATTACTGCTCTTAAAACGTGACTGGAAAACGCTAAACCGCCAATTCGGCCCAAGCTCAGCAACCGATGAGTTAGAGGCAGAACTGGCCGACCTTGAACAGCGTGAAGGAGGTAAGCTATGAGCATCCCCTTGATTATAGGCGCATTTTTAGCCATGCTCGCGCTGATGCTGCTAAGCTTGCCAGTTGCTGTTTCCATTTTGTTTGTGGGGGTGCTGGGCGGCTATTTTATGTATGGCATGCCCCTTGTGGACATGATGGGCGGCGTCGTTTGGAGTAGTTTAAATAGCCCCTCCATGCTTGCGATACCCTTGTTTATGCTGCTTGGAGAGTTGTTACTGCGAGGTGGTATCGCGGACCGCATGTATGCCGCATTGGCCGTTTGGTTTAACAAACTTCCTGGCGGCTTACTGCATACCAACATTGCCACTTGCACACTTTTCTCGGCGACCTCTGGTTCATCCGTGGCGACCGCTGCCACCGTGGGCACCATTGCACTTCCTGCGTTGCATCAATACCGCTACCCAATACGCCCTTCACTCGGCTCTTTAGCCGCTGGCGGCACGCTCGGCATTCTGATTCCCCCTAGCATTAACCTGCTGGTATATGGGCAATTGGCCAATACCTCAGTTAGCCAGCTGTTTGCGGCAGGTCTAGTCCCAGGGGTGACTCTGGCACTGCTGTTCTCCGTATACTTGTTTATTGCCCACGGCAAGGCAGGCAACGCATCACTGGTAGAAGTTGACGTTTCGCTACAAGAGAAACTCTCACTTTCCAAGCACCTTATTCCTCCGGTGGTCATTTTTGGCGTGGTGATGGGAAGTATCTATGGCGGCCTAGCGACCCCTACAGAGTCAGCCGCCATTGGTGTGGTCATCGCGTTAGGGTTTATCATTGGCGGCGGCAAAATGAGTATTGATCTACTCATTCACTGCTCTCTCCAAGCAGCTAAAACCTCGGGCATGGTGATCATCGTGCTGATGTGTGCGCTGCTACTTAATGTCACCATCTCGATGTTGGGCGTTACCCAAGCGCTGACTCAATGGGTTGCATCTTTTGGGCTTAGCGCTGTCGGCCTGTTGCTCGTACTGCTGGTGTTCTACGTGATCCTTGGCACCTTTATGGATGCCATGTCGATGCTGGTGCTCACCGTACCCATTACCGTACCGATGGTGATGGCTGTGGGCATTGACCCTATCTGGTTTGGCATTTTTATCGTCTTAATGTGCGAGATTGCTCTTATTACACCCCCCGTCGGCATGAACCTCTTTGTGGTTCAAGGCGTTCGTAAAGATGGCGGCAGCTTTAATGACGTTATCTGGGGATCAATGCCCTTTGTTGCCATTATGGCGCTGTTTACGCTCGCTATTATGATATGGCCCAGCATCGTCATGTGGCTTCCTGACCTACTGGCGGGGCGCTAATGAACACTCAAACAACCTCGCCAGAAAACACAGCGCGTATATTAATTATTAACCCCAATACGAACGGCAATGTCACCCACAGTATCCGCCAACTAATCTCCAGCATCACCCCCGCGGGCACCATCACGAAAGTGACCAGCCCAGCTCACGGACCCTACGCTATCGAAAGCGAACAGCACAAAAAGGAGGCGACCCAGCACGTGCTGACATTGATTGAACAGCACAATACGGAGAGTTTTGATGGATACATCATGGCCTGCTTTGATGATATTGCTATTTCAGAAGCACGAGCGATCACCCAAGCCCCAGTCATCAGTTTGGCAGAAGCGGGCATGCGTTCCGCAGCGGCCAGCGGGAATCTGTTTACCGTAATCACGACGTTTGAAGAGGCCGTGCCCACCATTAAGAAGCTTAGCACCGCCTATGGGTTGAGCAAACGCTGCCATGTGGTTGCCACAGGCATTGGTGTTTCTGACACTGCCGCGCAAACTAAGCAAGCCGAAGCTCGGCTACACGAGGCGATTCAAGAGGCAATCCGACTAAAATCCACCGCCGTTGTATTGGGCTCAGGCGCATTTGCAGGGCGTGCAACGGCACTGCAAAAACGATACGGCATTAAAATTAGCGATGGTTTCGCTGAAGCGTTAGATTACACGCTTAACAATCTACAACTCCAAAAGCGCGCCTAATATTGGTTGCCCGCGACACTAGCGGGCATTCTTAAGCACTCTATGCCAGGCAACTTCAAGGCAGGGCGTCTAATGTTAATACCCATACTCATTTCCAGCAGATTGAACTTCCTCCCTGTTCCAGCACGCGAGCAGTACCTATTGCATCCTCTAGCAAGAGTGGACAGCGATTTCTATCTGACTTAGCCGCAGAAACTGAGTGCAACACCTGAGCATTCCGCTAAGGTGTTTCCCATGTCATACATTGAACTTAGCCTTGAAGAACGTGCCAGTATACAAGTGAGTCAAGCCCACAGGATGAGACTAAGGCATATCGCTCGACTCCTGGAGCGAGACGGATTTTTTCTTCGGCCTCATCACTTTCATCGGTATTAAGCCATATATAATAAATTAAATTAGGATTTTTTAGTTAATAAGCTTAGGGCAAGCTGTGCCCGATACATACATTCCTTTGTTGGTCTTCAAATACTGGTATGGCGTCAAGGTTATCAAAAGCACCTGTTAAGCAGTTGCCTGTTTTGCTATCAAATACTGCGCCATGGGCACTGCATAGTAAACGGTTTTTGTCTGATGAAATGATACTGTTTGAGCGGTAGTTCAGCGGTAAATGCTGGTGGGGGCAGGCATTAACGTAGCAATAAATATCACCATCTATGCGCGTTACAATGACAGGGAAGGGTTCATCATTACTTATGATTTCTAAGCAGCGTGTAGTGCCTTCTTCTATATGGTTAGAAGGGCAAACAGTAGCCCCCGCTTGGGGGGCATTCGCATAGTTACGCCAAGCGTCGTACACAGTGGCTCCTTTTTGGCATCGCTAATATTGTTATTCAGCGTTACTGCTATTCAGCAGCACCTTGCAATACGCCTCGGTTGATTTGATCCTCTTCGATGGATTCGAAGAGTGCTTTAAAATTGCCTTCTCCAAAACCGTCATCGCCTTTACGCTGAATAAACTCGAAGAAGATCGGGCCAATCACCGTTTTTGAGAAAATTTGTAGCAAAATTCGGGTTTCGCCACCGCCCACCACGCCTTCGCCATCAATCAAAATGCCGCGGTTACGCAGTTTATCAAGAGGCTCCTGGTGGTCTTTGACGCGCTCAAGCGATTTTTCGTAATAAATGCTCGGCGGGCCAGGCATAAATTCAAGTCCCTCCGTCGCAATTAAGTCAGTGCCGGTATAGATATCGTCGGTTGCAATGGCGATATGCTGAATGCCTTCGCCATTATATTCGCGTAAGTACTCTTCAATTTGGCTGTGATCGTCGGCACTCTCGTTAATGGGAATACGGATTTTGCCATCGGGAGAGGTTAAAGCGCGGCTTGTTAGGCCAGTGACTTTACCAGTGATATCGAAGTAGCGTATTTCGCGGAAGTTAAAGGTGTCATGGTAAAACTTATACCATGTGTCCATATTGCCGCGAATAACGTTATGAGTGAGGTGGTCAAGATAGTAAAAGCCAAAGCCTTTAGGCTTAGGATCTTCCTCATCTAGCCACTCAAACTCATTTGAGTAACAGCTGCCTTTCTCACCATACGTATCAATAAAGTAAAGCAGCGAGCCGCCAATGCCAATAACTGCCGGTGCATCAATGGATTTACTGCCGGTGAACTCTTCAGCCCCTAAATCAACGGCACGTTTCAGCGCATGCTGAGCATCAACAACACGCCAAGCCATGGCCGGTGCACAAGGGCCGTGCGCCTCAATAAACGCTGATGCATGGGAATCAGGCTCACTATTAAGCAGATAGTTAATATCACCCTGACGGTAAACGGTAATCGATTTGTCACGGTGTTTAGCGACAGGAACGAAACCCATTTGCCTAAATAGGCTGTCTAGTTTTTCGGGCTCTGGGTGGGCGAACTCAACAAATTCAAAGCCATCCGTACCCGCTGGGTTGGCATCGCTTATGGTGACTTTAGGGGCGTCATGAGGAAAAGGACCCATCGCTGTTTCTCCTATTATTGTCTTGTAGATTAACAAGCTCAGTATAGGGAAGAGACGGTGCAATTAGGTTGCAAACTCACTTAAGATGCCGCCAAATAGCGCACAACTTGTGCGTAGCAGGAGGTTTTTGTGCACGGAATTTCTTTGGATCGTTACGATCTTGCAATTTTATCAGCGTTGCAAAAAAATTCAGCCCTTACCAACGCAGAACTGGGTGAGCGCGTCAGCCTTTCCTCTTCTCAATGTTCCCGACGCAAAGCGCGCTTAGAAGCTGAAGGGGTAATTAAGGGGTATTCGGCTAGGCTTGATGCCAACAGTCTTGGATTTGGCTTACGTGCGATCACTCGGGTTAATCTCAAAGCACATGGTGAAAGCATGGATGATGATTTTGTCGCGTTACTGACAAAGCATGCCATGGTGCGTGAGGCTTACTCTGTGTCGGGAGATGCAGACTATGTATTGCACGTTATTGCCAAAGATCTCACCGAGTTTTCAGACTTTATTCATCACCATTTATTGCCTCATCCTAATGTCACCCAGGTTCGTTCTGAAATCATACTGCGCAGTATGAAAGAGGAGCAGGGGCTGCCGGTGAGTGGTAGCTAGGTGCTTTCCGACATCGTCAATTTTAGGCAAGCCTCTAAGTAACTGATTTTTACGCCGTGAGAGTTCTATGCGTCTTAAATTTTACTGTCAGAATCGCATCGGTATTCTTCGCGATATAGTGGCCCAGTTTGCCGATTACCGAATTAATGTCGCCCGGGGCGAGGTTGGCGGGGAGCAGGGCAATACCATCTATTTACATGTCCCGAAGTTGCTTAATGCGCAGTTGAGTACGCTTAAGCCGGTGCTGGAAGCTATCCCTGGGGTGTTTGGCGTTAAGCGCGCGAGCTTGATGCCCAGCGAGCGCCGCCATTTGGAATTAGATGCGCTACTGTCTTCGCTTTCTGATCCTGTTATGTCGATAGATATGCAGGGGCGGATTGTGGCGGCCAACCGCATCGCTGTGCAGGTATTGGGAGTGCGTGTTCAAGAAGTTCCAGGACTCTCGCTGGATCGTTACCTTGACGAAGTCGATCTTCCCGAGGTGATTCGCCGCAATAACTCACGCATCAATGGGCTACGGATCAAGCTGAAAGGCGACACCTATCTTGCCGATATTGCGCCACTGCACACCGAAGACACCAAGGTAGATTCATTAGCCGGGGCGGTGGTGACGTTGCACCGTGCCGACCGTATTGGTGCACGGATTTATCAGGTACAACGCCAGGAACTGCGTGGCTTTGAAGCTATCTTTCAGTCGAGTTCGCGATTGGAAGAGGTGATCAACGAGGCGCGACGTATGGCACCGCTAGATGCACCGCTGCTGATTGTAGGGGAAACGGGCACTGGTAAAGAGCTGGTGGCTCGTGCCTGTCATTTAGCAAGCCCCCGCGGGCAAGCGCCGTTTGTGGTGCTTAACTGTGCCGGGCTTCCCGAATCAATGGCTGAGACAGAGCTTTTCGGTTATGCACCCGGTGCCTTTGAAGGCGCTCGGCTAGAAGGAAAGCTTGGCCTTCTGGAGCTTAATGAAGGTGGCACCGTCTTTCTGGATGAAGTCGGGGAAATGAGCCCGCGCCTGCAGACAAAATTGTTGCGTTTTCTTCAGGATGGCGGTTTTCGGCGTGTAGGTAGCGACGAAGAAACCTTTCTGGATGTCCGAGTGATCTGTGCCACGCAACAGAACCTGCCACAACTGTGCAACGAAGGGCTGTTTCGGCTGGACCTTTATCATCGGCTCAATGTGCTTTCGCTGCAGATGCCTCCGTTACGCGAGTGCTTGGACGGCATTGAAGAGTTAGCGGCCTATGTGCTTGATCGTGCAGCACGTCAGATAGGCTGCCCTTTGCCTGAGCTTTCGCCTGCGGCGTTGGAAAAAATCACCCGCTACGACTGGCCGGGAAATGTGCGTCAGTTGGAAAATGTACTGTTCCAAGCGGTGTCGCTATGTGAAGAGAAAGCCATTCAGCCGGTGCATTTGCGTCTACCTCAAAGTGACGTATCGCCTGAGCTGGCGGGCATACCCCTAGAGGGAAGCTTGAGCGGCATGTTAGGAGCAGTAGAGAAAAATATCTTAAGTACGCTGTATCAGCAGTACCCCTCCAGCCGTCAGCTAGGCAAGCGGTTGGGGGTTTCCCATACCACCATTGCCAATAAACTCAGGCGTTATGGCATTGGTGCTCAAGACGACACCTGAGGCGGTACTTGAAACAACGCATAAGAAAATTTTTAACAATTCCTTTTGGCAGGAAAATTAGCTGTCACGATTTATTTACAGATCGTCAGGAAAGTACCACCACGGGACCCTATTCTTCGGCATTTTCTTCTAGCTGTAACGTTTGGTTTACAGTTAAGCCCTGCTTACGTGAGTAGCGCCTCACTTAATTTGATTTCACCCCATTCCTGCTCTCTGGCTATGCCCATAGACTCTTTATTGATAGCTCTTTATGACTAATTGACCGCAGTTGGTTGGCTTTTATAGGCCGCTAGTCGCTCTTAAGTAGCTGTTTTAGCTGTCCATAATTAATAGCCTAAAAACAATATAAATTGATAAGGTTTCCCCAATGACAACGACAAATACGCCTCCCAAAACGCTGTGGCTGGGCCGCTGGGGGTTTGTACTCGCAGCCACTGGTTCTGCCGTGGGCCTGGGTAATATCTGGAAGTTTCCTTACATCACCGGCGAGTTTGGCGGTGGCGCTTTTGTGCTGGTCTATCTGGCCTGCATATTGGCGGTAGGTGTGCCTATCATGATGGCTGAAATTAGTTTTGGCCGCCGTGGCAGGGGCAGCCCGATTGATGCTATCCGCCGAGTGGTACACGAGTCGGGACGTGGCAGTTTCTGGTCAATCTTCGGTTGGATGGCCATGCTGTGTGGTTTCATGATTCTGTCGTTCTACGTTGTTGTTGCTGGCTGGTCATTTTCCTATCTATGGAAAATGCTAAGCGGCGGACTGGCGGGCAACAGCGTCGATGACATGGCGGCAATTTTCGCCGCTAATAATGCCAACCCTTTCACGCTAGGCGCTTGGAGTACGCTGGTGACGGTGTTGACCATGCTCATCGTGGGCAAGGGCGTACAAGCAGGCATTGAAAAGAGTGTCAGCTGGATGATGCCGGGCATGGTTATCATGCTGGGCATACTGATTGGCTACGGTGCTTTCTCTGGTGGCTTTGCTGATGCTTGGTCGTTTCTGTTTTCTTTCAATACTGAAGGGCTAAGCAGTGAAGGACTCTTAGCGGCGCTGGGTCATGCCTTCTTTACCTTGTCGCTGGCCTCCGGTGCGATACTGACGTACGGCTCTTACCTGCCAGAAGGTCACTCTATTGCGCGCACGACGTTCAGTGTGGCCATTGCTGATACCGTTGTCGCGCTGATGGCTGGCTTGGCTATCTTCCCGATTATTTTCGCTAACGGAATGAATCCCGGCCAAGGGCCAGGGTTGATCTTTATGAGCTTGCCCTTGGCTTTCCAGGCAATGCCGTTTGGTACGCTGTTTGGTGTGTTGTTCTTTGTAATGCTGTCGATGGCTGCGCTTACGTCGTCAATTTCGATGATCGAAGCGACCGTGGCTTGGCTCGTTGCAAGCAAAGGGATGACGCGTAAACGGGCATCCTGGGGTGTGGGCATTGTGCTCTGGCTGGTGAGCACCTTGGCAATGCTGTCGTTCAATATGGGTGCGGATTGGACGGTGGCAGGCCGTAACTTCTTCGACTGGTTGGATTACCTGACCTCTCGCTGGATGATGCCGCTAGGCGGTTTGGGTATGGCGCTGATGGCAGGCTTCCTGCTGCGCAATGAAATTTTCAGGCAAGAGCTTGGCCTTACCCGCACTCAGCATATGCTGTGGCTGTTTATGGTGCGTTATGTCAGTCCGTTAGGCATCGTGCTAATTTTCATTGATGCGCTGGGCCTCGCGACCCTCCAGGTCGGTACTCAGTGGCCATGGTTGTTGGCACTGCTAGTGCTAATTACTGTGGTGGGAGAACTGGCTAGCCCACGACTGCGTCACCAAGCTTCCTGAAACCATTGCTGAAAAGGCTAAGGTAAAAAAAGCGCTCTCATCAGCCGATGGGAGCGCTTTGCGTTAGCGTGCTGCTAAGGCGTCAAAGGCGTTTGCATTGGGGCATAGGTGACGGCACTCCTCTAGCTCGGCATGGGCTCGCATTGCTTTCCAGCAATCGCCAACGACGGCACAGGCGTTGCAGGTATCACGCAGTGCAACATAGTCAGCATGATTAGCTAGGCCGCTCTCTTCCAGGCTTTTCACCTGAAGACCAAAGCGCTGCATCATTACGGGCATCAAGGTGCTGGCTGGGCTGAAATGCGCAGGCTGGTCGGTTGCCAGCTGCCTTGCTAGTTCTCGCTCGAAGTGAGGTTCTAGCGGTCTTTCTAAATCATTGATAAGCGCATCATAGCTAGCGCCTGCTTGCTGTTTTACGTTGCGGGCGAGCGTTGCGGTTGACGTTGCATAGCAGCGCTCAGTTAGGCGTTCCCACCAAGAGGTGGTCTCTGTTTTTTTAGCAGTAGCCATGATGATTCTCCCTCCGGTGTTGTTGACGATAACGCCAGTATCAACCGCTAAGCGCAGAATTATCTTGACGCGGATCAATTTGGTTTCAAGTGAAACAAATATAGAGGCGGTATTGCTTGTCGTTAAGCGGCGATGACAGGGTTAATAACGCGCTACCCTGAAGCTTTACAAAGCGCGACCAAGCCAGCCTTTGACGCGATACCTAGTTTGGCATAGGCACGCTTGCGGTAGGTTTCTGTGGTTGAAAAAGCGATGTCGAGTTTGGCCGCCGCTGTTTTGAGTGTGTGGCCACGCAGCAAATAGAGACACAGCTGACGCTCGCGATCAGTTAACGGGGCCAGCGCAGCGGCTTCGCGAGCACTAAGCTGTTCGGGTCTGGCGGGGGCGTTGCTGTAATGGCGGCGAAGTAAACTGGTCAACAGCGGCGCTATGCTATTCAAGCAATCCAGGTTAGCTGGGGTGAAGGGGCCTCTCTGTGGGCCGCGATAGAGATTGAGATAATAAGCCCCTTCTTTTGCAGCAATGTTGAGCGATACTTTGTCGATCAGGTCTGGAAACGCAAATAAGTGACTACGATATGCTGGTGACATCGCTTCCACCTGCATGGTGGTCAACGCGTCGCTAGAGCTCGGTTCTTGCTGGACTGCCAATTGGCTTAGTTGCAGGTAATTAGGGTCTTGTCGGAACAGGCCGCTCACGTAGAGGCGGGCTAAACGATCAGCCACTCGCGGAAGCTGATGATTAGAAGCCAGCAAACAGTCGATGTCGCCGTTCGTTGAACAGCCAAAAATCATACATTGCTCAATACCCACGGCTTGATGCAGTAACGCAAGCAGTTGGCTTTCGAAGTGGTCTCTTTCCACTGCCTCGATGCAGGCCGCAACGCTTGGCAGCAGATTTCCCCATTCGGTTAGCTGGGTGTTAGCCGTTTCGTTCACGTGTTTCCCGCCATCTCCTGATGAGTTAAAGCCGATAGGCCGTTATGTCCCGTTTTTTACGGGACAACCCCCTTAAAACCTTCAGTGTAGGCTATCGCTATACGGCCTATATACCTTTTCGTACAACACCCATTTTAAAAATAATAGCCACAGGAGAGTGTCATGCGACCAGCAGGCAGGGGTGAACTTGACTCGCTGTATTTCGATTATCCGCATTTCCCCTTTGTATGTCCCGGTGAATTAAAAGGTGAGAAAAAACAGCACCGGGTTGCCATTGTGGGGGCAGGCCCGGTGGGCGTTGCCGCCGCGTTGGAGCTCGCGCGTCAAGGTGTTGCGTCAGTACTGCTTGATAATAAAGTGACCTTGAATGATGGCTCCAGAGCCATCTGTCTCTCCCGCCATAGCTTGGAAATACTTCAGCAATTAGGTGTTGAGCAGCGCTTTATTAACAAAGCGCTTGGCTGGACATGTGGGCGCTCCTATTTCCATGATCAGGAAGTCTATCGCTTTGAGATGCCGCATTCAGAGCACGAGCGCTTTCTGCCAATGTACAACCTACAGCAGCAGTATATTGAGCAGTTTCTGGCCGACAAAGCGATGGAAAGCCCGTTAATCGAAATGCGCTGGCAGCAGGCCGTTAGCGATGCTACACAAAGTGATACCGGCATAACGCTGCGCGTTTCCACTCCGAAGGGGGAGTATCAGCTGGAGGCTGATTATCTGCTGGCGGCGGATGGTGGGCGCAGTAGCGTGCGCAAGTCGTTTAATCTGCCGCTGCACGGTGAGTCCTATGAAGGGCGCTATGTGATTGCTGATGTACGCATGGCGTCTGACTTTCCGACCGAGCGCAGGGCGTTTTTCAGCCCTTCCGTAATGCCTGAATCTACTCTGCTGGTGCATAAACAGCCTGATGGTATTTGGCGTATCGACTATCAACTGTTGCCAAATGAAGATCCCGAGCAGGCCGTTACCGAGAGCGCTATTCGTGAACGCGTTGGCATGATCATCGAGATGCTAGGCGAAGAGGATGAGTGGCAGCTTGAGTGGTGGAGCCTTTACAAAGCCTACACGCTGGCCCTGGACGATTATCGCCATGGCCGTGTGCTGTTTATTGGCGACAGTGCCCATTTAGTGCCCATTTTTGGGGTGCGTGGGCTGAATAATGGTCTGGCCGATGCGGTTAACGCTGCCTGGAAACTAGCCTGGGTACTGAACGACAAGGCTTCCGAGAAGCTATTAGATAGCTATAGTCCAGAACGACGCGGTGCCACACTAGAAGTCTTCGCGAATGCCGGTAAGAGCACCCGCTTTATGACCCCGCCCAGTCAAGGGTATCGATTGATGCGGGATGCCGCATTATCGTTGGCGCTACGTAACGACTACGCAAGCCTTTTTGCCGACCCTCGGCAAGTCACGCCTTACACCTATGCTGAAAGTCCGGTGACGGCAGAGGATGACACCCGTTTTAGCGCAGGTCCAATACCTGGCGCACCGCTAATCAATCGCCGATTAGGCGACAACAGCTTCTTGCTCGATCACTTGGGAACGGGGTTTAACCTGCTGGTGTTTAGTGAAGATGGTAGCTTCACGCCTGAGCTACAGGCCGCTTTAGCTGACCTTCAGAAACACTACAGTGGTTTGGTTGTGTTGGTAATTGCTCGCCATGCCAGCTCAGCGCCTTTCACCACCTTGATTGATCACCAGGGCGCCTGCTTTGATGGTTATGACGCCAGTTCTGGAAGCGCTTACTTAGTGCGGCCTGACCGTCATATCACCGCCCGCTGGAAAGTCCTGGAAGCGATTTCCCTTAACCGCGCCTTCAAGACAGCACTGGGAGAATAATGCGCATGACCGCGATATCGACACCCACCGTCTCTTCACAAGCCGCTTTACCGTTTGCCGACCTTGAACAGGTCTATGAACAGTTGGCTGTCACGCTGGATTCGGTACCTGAGGCACAGCACACGCTCTTGCTTGCCCAGCTGGCCCTGGCTCTTGCCCACCGAATTCCCGATATCGGTCAGGTAATGGAAGCGATTAATGAGGCGCGCGAGGGCATCCAAATGGATGAGGAGGGCAGTTAAAAGCAGGTGAATAGGGAGAGCGAAGAGGGGAAAGCACTTCCCCTCTGTCGTCTAGAGCGGCTCAGTTAGTGACTAACAACACTCGCTTCAATACTTTCTTCAGCTGCCGCATGGGATAACTGTTCATGAAAGAAGGCAAGTGCTGCTGGCGCGTCAACATTGCGGTTCTTTACTGACTCACTCCAGTCATTCTGCAAGTTGCTAGCAACGCCACGTAGGTAATTAATGTCTTGTTCCGATGCTTGGGTAAAGGTTGCGCCATTTTCTTCACCAAACTCAACGCCGCGCTGGTCGGAAACATCCATCATATAGCCAAACAAGCGTGAAAGCCGCTCGCCCGATACGCTTTCAATCGCCGCGCGGTCTTCGTCCGAGACTTGCTCCCAGAACATCGGGTTCATCACAATCGCAAAGCTGCCGCGGTAGAAACCGCCGTCTACGGTCAGGGTATGCGGGGCTACTTCAACCACGCGGAAGCTGCGTAAGCTTTCAAGCGTTAGCATCGCACCGTCAACAACACCTTGAGAGGCCGCTTCGTAGGTACCTGTGGGCGGAATGGAGACACCGGTTACCGACATTGCCTCGGCTAAGCCACTCATTACACCGCCGCCAACACGCAGTCGTTTGCCAGCAAGCTCATCAATTGAGCTTACTTGATCACGGGTAAATATTTGGCCTGGGCCATGCACGCCCATCGCCACCACATCAACGCCACGATGCTCATTGGCTTGCTGCAAATACTCTTGATGGGTATGCCAATATGCAGCAGAAGCATCTTCTGAAGAGAACTCCTCGAACGTGGGAAATTCAGGCAGTTGCGTTGCTAGAAAACGTCCCGCCATGTGGGCGTGAAAAATCCAGCTGGCATCCGCAATACCATCAGCAACGATCTCCATTTGTGCAGGAGGTGGCCCCATATCGTGCACCACTTCTACTGTCACACGGTCATCAGTGGCTTCTTCAATCCACGCCTTCCAGGTTGGCCAAACAATCGTATTCACACCGTGATTAGGCCCGCCCCAGGTGCTAACGGTGATGGTTGCCTGGGCAAAAGAAGACATGCTGAACGCCATACTTGAAAAAGCAATGGCGCCCATGAGTAAGCGAGTGGGTTGTTTCATGCTGAAACTCCAAAACGACGTTATTAACGTCTATGTTGTTATTGGTAACGCCTGACGCCGAGCATGTGGCGTCTTCTCGGGAGGCGTAAATCACATCGCTTACCTTGCCTTTAGATAGTTTCAGTGGCAACTAATTTTAAACAGTATAGTTTTATACTTAAGTCTTGTTTTTAGACTCTGGGTATTACCTATAAAGCTATCTGTGCTTGGCCGTCATGAATTCGCTCGTTTAGCTTTAGCGAATCGGGATAGCAGTCTCTTCTTTGATATTACGCAGCACGAAATTAGAGCTGACCTGGGAAATACCGTTCAAGGTGAAGAGTTTTTCATTTAG
The DNA here is from genome assembly GCF_025643255.1 of Halomonas sp. 7T. NCBI lineage: Bacteria > Pseudomonadati > Pseudomonadota > Gammaproteobacteria > Oceanospirillales > Halomonadaceae > Halomonas > Halomonas sp. 7T. Next base: position 3,324,125 of record NZ_CP087112.1, read on the forward strand.
AAAGCGGTCGTAAGCCGCCATGTCTTCGATCACTACGCGCAGCACGAAATCGGCGTTGCCGGTGGTGGCATAGCACTGCAGCACTTCGGGATACTGCAAGATGCGCTGCTCAAACTCAACGGTATTGTCGATGTGGTGGCGAACCAGCGTCACCATGACCAATGCTGATAGTGGCTGGCCCACTAGGCTGGGCTCCACCAACGCAGCAAAACGGCGGATAACGCCACTCTCTTCCAATGCTTTTACCCGTCGCCAGCAGGCGGCGGGGGAAAGACCTATCTGTTCCGCGAGCTCATTATTGGTAATGCGTCCTTGCTGCTGTAGCAGGGTAAGAATGCGCTGATCATGCCTGTCTAAGGTGATTTCTTTGGTCGTTTCTTTCATAGAGCTATTTCATTTATTTGTGGTTTGTTGAATATCATTGCGTCAAAAATAAAAAAATGAAAGTAATGATTAATAATCAGGTTTTTGAAGAGTGAATTAGCAAGCACCTTTAGTGCGCTCTTGGCTAGACTCAAGCGTATTACAACCATAACTCTTCAACCGTACTGGTGAATGACCATGACCACCCCCTCAATGGCTGAGCAGACGGGCTCTATTACCCAACCGCTCGATATTGCACTTGATGACTATCAACTGGCCGACCGCTACAGCCGTGGTGAAGGCCGTATTTTTCTCACCGGCACCCAGGCGTTGGTACGTATCGCCTTACGCCAAGCGGAGCTTGATCGCCGCGATGACCGCCACACGGCAGGGCTTATCAGCGGCTACCGTGGCTCGCCTTTGGGCGGTGTGGACCAAGAGATCTGGCGGGCAACAGCCGCCATGGAAGCGCATCACATCGATTTCGTGCCTGCCATCAACGAAGATTTGGCTGCCACCATGATGCTCGGTTGCCAGCAGGTAGAGACGGATCCTGAGCGACAGGTCGATGGTGTCTTCGGCATGTGGTACGGCAAAGGGCCTGGGGTTGATCGCGCGGGCGACGCATTAAAGCACGGCAATGCTTACGGCAGTTCGCCGACTGGCGGCGTGCTGGTGGTCGCGGGTGATGACCATGGGTGTGTGTCGTCCTCCATGCCACACCAGTCGGATGTCGCCTTTATGGCGTGGTTTATGCCGGTGGTGAGCCCTGCGTCTTTGGCGGAGTATGAACGCTTTGGGCTATGGGGTTATGCACTGTCACGCTTCTCGGGTTGTTGGGTGGGGTTCAAAGCCGTGTCTGAAACCGTAGAGAGTGGTGCTTCAGTCGAGGTGCCTCCCTTGCCTGACTATATAACGCCGGAATTCGATACGCCGGAAGGCGGGCTGCACTATCGCTGGCCTGACCTGCCGGGGCCGCAGCTAGAGACCCGCATTGAGCACAAGCTGGCCGCCGTGCAGGCATTTGCTACGGCCAACCCGATTGATCAGTATTTATTTCGCCAAGAACAGGCGACCTTTGGGCTGGTGACAACGGGCAAGGGACACCTGGACTTGCTTGAGGCGCTGCGTTTGTTGGGGCTGGATGAAGCGAAGCTGCGTGAGTTAGGGGTAGAAATATACAAAGTCGGGATGGTGTGGCCGCTCCATCGTCCCGGCATTCTTGAGTTTATTCATGGCAAGCGTGAGGTGCTGGTCATTGAAGAGAAGCGCGGCATTATTGAAAGCCAGCTGAAAGAGTACATGTCGGAGCCCGATCACCCCGGTGAGGTCATCGTGACCGGCAAGCAGGATGAAACTGGCAAGCCGCTGATTCCTTATGTGGGAGAGCTAAGCCCGCGTCTCTTGGCAGGCTTCGTGGCAGAACGCCTAGCGCGTTTTTTCGAGATTGATTTTAGCGACAAGCTGGCAACGGTGGATGCGTGCCAAGCGGGCGTTAAGGAGCTCGGCGGTGTACGTCGCATGCCCTATTTCTGCTCCGGTTGCCCACACAACAGCTCGACCAAGGTGCCGGAAGGCAGTAAAGCCCTGGCGGGGATTGGTTGCCACTTTATGGCCTCGTGGATGGACCGCAGTACTGAATCGTTAATTCAGATGGGTGGCGAAGGCGTTAACTGGGTGGGCAAGAGCCGCTTTACGGGTAACGGTCATATTTTCCAGAACTTGGGCGAAGGCACCTGGTTTCACTCGGGCTCCATGGCAGTGCGCCAGGCCGTAGCTGCCAACGTTAATATTACCTATAAAATTCTGTTCAACGACGCGGTTGCCATGACGGGCGGCCAACCTGTGGACGGGCAAATCAACGTGCCCATGATTGCCCGACAATCTCTGGATGAAGGTGTTCGCCGGGTGATGGTGGTCAGTGACGAGCCGGAGAAGTACCGGGGGCATGAAAAGGAGTTTCCTAAGCAGGTAACCTTCCACGGGCGCGAAGAGATGGACACGCTACAGCGTGAACTGCGCGAAATTCCTGGCTGCACCGTGTTGATTTATGACCAGGCATGCGCGGCTGAAAAACGCCGTCGGCGCAAGCGTGGATTGATGGAAGACCCTGCCCGCCGCGTGTTTATCAACCACCATGTCTGTGAGGGCTGTGGTGATTGCTCCGTACAGTCCAACTGTTTATCGGTGGTGCCTCGCGAGACCGAACTAGGTCGCAAGCGCAAAATCGATCAGTCGTCCTGCAACAAGGATATGTCCTGCGTCAGCGGTTTTTGCCCCAGTTTTGTCACTGTTGAAGGTGGCGGGCTGCGTAAAGGGCAAGGTGTCACGGCAGATAATGCCTTTTGGAAACGTATATCGCATTTGCCTAACCCCTCCATTGCCCCTTTGGCAGCCCCTTATGACTTGCTGGTGGGTGGCGTTGGCGGCACGGGTGTGGTGACGGTCGGGCAGCTGATCACCATGGCAGCACACCTGGAAGGCAAGGGCAGCAGCGTGCTCGACTTTATGGGCTTTGCGCAAAAAGGCGGGGCGGTACTTAGCTATGTTCGCTTAGCTGCACAGCCCAACGAGCTGAATCAGGTGCGCATCGAAGCCGGTCAGGCCGATGCGATGATCGCTTGTGACATGGTGGTGGCTAGCTCCCAGAAAGCGCTGAACGTGCTGCAGCCGACCACGCGCATTGTGGCGAATTTAGCTGAGCTAGCCACGGCGGATTACGTTCTTTATCGCGATGCGGATATGCAGCCCAGCAAACGCCTTAACATGCTACGTGACGCGGTAGGCGAGGAGCGCTTTGCCTCGCTGGATGCCAATCGCCTGGCGGAACAGCTGCTAGGCGATACGGTGTTTTCCAATATGATGATGCTAGGGTTTGCTTGGCAGCAGGGACTGGTGCCGCTTTCTGAACCTGCGCTGCAGCGCGCCTTGGAGCTAAACGGCGTCGCCGTAGAAAAGAATCGTCAGGCATTTGCCTGGGGCCGCTTGGCAGCGGTAGAACCCGACTACCTCCAGCAGCACCTGGACACGATGCCGCTATCCGCGAATGCCACGCTGGACGAGGTGGTGGCGCGTAATAGTCGCCACCTGGAGCGCTATCAGAACCGTGCCTGGGCTGAGCGTTACGTTACTCAGGTGACCAAAGTGCGTGAAGCAGAAATAGCGCTAAAAGGCGGCCAGGCATTGAGTGAAGCTGTCGCCCATCAGCTCTATCGTTTGATGGCGTATAAAGATGAGTATGAAGTGGCGCGGCTTTATACCCAGAGCGATTTTCTGGATGAGGTCAAAGCGACGTTCTCGGGTGATTACCGGCTAACCTTCCATTTGGCACCGCCGCTACTGGGGGGGCGTAAAGATGCGCAAGGGCGTCCGGTGAAGCGTCGTTTCGGCCCCTGGGTACTGAAGGCAATGGGCGCTCTGGCAAAGATGCGCGGTTTGCGCAACACGGCGCTTGACCCTTTCCGCTTCAGCGCTGATCGTAAGCTCGACCGCGCCTTATTGGCGGACTACGAACAGCTTCTTGATGAGTTAGTGGCGCGTCTTGATGGCACGAATCACGCCACGGTCTTAGCGCTTGCTAAGCTGCCGGAAGAGATTCGTGGTTTCGGACCAGTCCGTGAAACTGCCGCTGAGAAAGCCAACGAGCGCCGCGAGACGTTGTTGAAGGAACTACGTGAAGGTCGCTCGAAGACCATCGCTGTCGAAGCCGCTTGAGGCAACTCAATAGAGGTAAAAAAGGCCACGCAATGCGTGGCCTTTGGCTTGGTAGCGATAAAGTTGATTCAACTAAGTTTCTTTTCGGCGGCGTACCAGTAGCCAGTGGCTTATCAAAGCGAGCAGCCCCATCAGCCCGATCGTCAATGCCATGGTGCGCGAGCTGCCGTCGTGGAATTGCCCGACTAATCCACCTACTATAGCGGCAATCGTCATCTGCAAGAAACCAAATAAAGAAGACGCCGCGCCTGCACACTGAGGGTTGGGTGCCAGCGCACCGGCCATTGTTTGCGGCATGAGAATACCTACCCCCAGCATAAACACCATATGCGGTCCCACTACCGCCCACGGGTGATGAACGCCCATGGCAGCTAAGCCCGCCATAACGACGCCTCCCGTTGCACAAACCACCGTTCCTAAAGTGATAAGGCGGTCACGCCCCAGGCGGTGGCTATACCGGCCGCTGACCAGTGTGCCGACGAAGAAACCCGCGACAATCAGCGTGAACAGCACGCCATACAACGTAGGGGCGACGCCCATGTACTCGATGAGCACAAACGATGAGCCAGAAAGGTACGCGAACAGCCCGGAAAAAGCGGCCGCGTTCACTAAGGTGTAGCCAAGAAAGGCACGTTGGCTCAGCAGCAGGCGAAAGTTTGCCAGTATGGTCGTTGGGTGAATCGACTGCCGCTGCTCTATCGCCAGGGGTTCGGGCAGCATGAAAATGAGCACCGCCAGCATCACTGCCGCGTAGAGCGCCAGCACCACGAAGACTGATTCCCAGCCAAAAAACAGCAGTAACCCAGCGCCCACCACAGGCGCTAAGGCCGGGGCGAGCGCCATGGTGCTGGCCATATACGACAAGATACGCCCGGCTTCGATGGGGCCATGAATATCGCGCACCGCTGCGCGTGCTAGCACGGGGCCAGCTGCCCCACCAAAGGCCTGCAAAAAGCGGCCTACTAATAACCATTCGACATTCGGTGCCCAGGCGCAGAGTAGACTTGCCGCAAGAAACAGTGATAATCCTGCGATCATCACCGGCCGGCGTCCAAAGCGATCAGAGATCGGGCCACACAGCAATTGGGCCAGGGCGAATCCAGCCATATAAAGGCTAAGGGTGAGCTGTATTCGGTCTGGGCCAGTGTTTAGTGCTTCTGCCATGGCGGGCATGGCGGGTAAGTACATATCCGTCGCCAGTGGGCCGAGCGCAGTCACCGCAGCTAGGGCCACGACGGTGGCGGTAGAGGGCAGCTTTAGCACCCTTTCACTCCTTATGGTTAGACACGAGACGGGCGCCTTCCCGATGGAAAGGCGCCCGCTTATAGTTAGCGTGCTCAGTATAACCTAGTTGGCGTCAGGCTGCGCTTCTGGGGCGGCTTTTGCAAAGGCTGGCAGTGACCGACAGTGGGCAGCGATACGCTGGATTGTCGGATACGCTGACATATCGCATTCAAAGCGTTCTGCGTTATACACCTGGGGAATCAAGCAGATATCCGCAAGCGTTGGTGTGTCGCCATGGCAAAAGTCACCGCTATTCATGTCAGTTGAGAGCGTTGTCTCCAATGCTGTGAAGCCCTCGGTAATCCAGTGGCGATACCAGGCTAGCTTCGCCGCTTCATCCACCTCTAGCTCCCTGACGAGATACTTGAGCACCCGCAGGTTGTTGAGTGGGTGAATCTCGCAAGCCACCGACTGAGCAAGCGCACGAACTCTTGCGCGCGCTAACGCGTCAGCCGGCAGCAGTGCAGGCTCTGGGTGCGCCTCATCGAGATACTCACAGATTGCCAGCGACTGGTTAACCACGGTGCTATCGTCGAGCACTAGGCTAGGCACCATCCCCTGAGGGTTGCGCGCCAGCTGTTCGCCACCACGCTGCTCGCCTTTCACCAGATTAACCGGGATTTGGTCATAGTCCAGGCCTTTCAGGTTCAAGGCGATGCGCACCCGGTAAGCAGCCGACGAGCGGAAATAGCCGTAAAGCGTCGTCATGTTGCCTTTTCCTTATGTTGTCTTTCTGGTCTTGCTTATTTGGGCTGGTACTTCACGACTTGCTGATCGATGGTACCAAAGATGTTGTTGCCATCGCGGTCGAGCATCTCGATGCGCACTCGGTCGCCAAAACGCATAAAAGGGGTTTTTACTTGGCCGTGGAGAATCTGCTCAACCATGCGTACTTCGGCCAAACAGCTATAGCCTACGCCGCCGTCAGCCACTGGCTTTCCAGGACCGCCATCAGGGTCTGGGTTGGAAACAGTGCCCGAACCAATCACAGCGCCTGCGCCGAGAAAGCGAGTTTTCGCCGCATGGGCAACCAGCTGTGGGAAGCTGAAAATCATATCTGGCCCAGCTTCTGGCTCGCCAAACTTCTCATCATTTAGGTGCACGGTCAGCGGCAGGTGTACTTTTCCTTCTTGCCAAGCATCGCCCAGCTCATCCGGGGTCACCGCAATGGGCGAAAAAGAAGAGGCGGGCTTGGCTTGGAAAAAGCCGAAGCCCTTTGCGAGCTCACCTGGAATCAGGCCACGCAGGCTCACATCGTTAACCAGCATCACCAGCTTAATGTGCTTGGCGGCTTCCTCAGGGGTGACGGCCATCGGTACGTCATCGGTAATGACGGCGATTTCGCCCTCAAAATCAATACCATGCTCTTCGCTCACCGCTTCGATATCTTCGGTAGGTGCCAGGAAGCAGTCGCCACCACCCTGGTACATGAGCGGATCAGTCCAAAAGGTTTCGGGCATCTCGGCATTACGTGCCTGGCGTACCAGTTGGACATGGTTTAGATAGGCGGAGCCATCAGCCCACTGGTAGGCGCGCGGTAACGGGGAGTGCAGGGCACTCTGGTCAAGCGCAAAAGCACCTTCAGCGTCGCCACTGTTTAGTTGCGCATAGCGTGCTTCAAGCTGCGGGCTAACGGCTTCCCAGCTTTCAAGAGCCGACTGAAGTGTGGGCGCAATATCAGCAGCGCTTACCGCGCGGGAAAGGTCGCGAGAAACAATGATGAGTTCTCCGTCGCGGCCCTTATTAAGTGTTGCAAGTTTCATGGTTATTCAATCCTTGTCGTCAGGGTGGGGCAGGCAAACCCCACTCGTCATAATAGTGTTCGGGCTTGATAGTGTTAGGGCTTGTTTGGGTCGAAGTGCGAACGCAGCGTCGACCAAACATCCACATAGTCACGTTGGCGGAAGTCCGCCTCTAGTGCCGCAGGGGTCGGATGGAATAAGTAGCGGCTTTCAAACATGAAGGCCAGCGTGTCCCCTAGGAACTGAGGCTTCAGCTCAGCGTTGGAAGCTTTTTCAAAGGTTTCAGCATCCGGGCCATGGGGCGACATTGAGTTGTGCAGGCTGGCACCGCCTGGGGTGAAGCCTTCCGCTTTTGCATCGTACTCACCGTGGATAAGCCCCATAAACTCGCTCATCAGGTTACGGTGGAACCAAGGCGGCCTAAAGGTGTTCTCGGCTACCATCCAGCGC